>JAEZDP010000487.1 GCA_023418055.1 Acidobacteriota bacterium | reverse complement strand
CGGCCATCGCGATGGAAATCGTGACGCGGCTGTCGGCGCTCGTCGGCTCGGGCAACGGGGACACCTCGCCCTTGGTGCCAGAGACCTCGACGCCGGCGCCCGTGGCGTACCGCCGCGCGGCCTGATTGCGTCGCCATGCCGGCACCGTCTTCACCCATGTACAGCAACCAGCCAGACGACGTGGTGAAGGGCATCGCGGACCTCGAGCCGCTGCCCATCACCGCGACCGCACTCATCAGCCTGCTGTCGGGTGAGGACGTGCCGGTGAGTCGCATTGCCACGCTGATCGAGTACGACCAGGCGATTGCCGCCGCCGTGCTGCGGGCGTCGAGCGGGCCAGACTTCGGCTGGCGTACGCCGGCCACGGTCCACGAAGCGGTGATGCGCATCGGCTTCGGGCCGCTGCTCGACATCGTGCTGCGCAACTACCTCGCACGCGTGACCCGCGCGGCCCCCCTGTACGATCTCAGCGAAGACGACCTGTGGGCCCACGGCGCCGCCGCGCAGCTGGCCGTTGGCGCCTTGCGCGAGGAACTGCCTACGTGGCGGCCGGCAGCGATGACGGCGACAGCGGCTCTGCTGCACGACGTCGGCAAACTCGTCACCAGCCGCTACCTGAAGGTGACCTGCGCGGACGTCGCGTCGTGCGCCGCGGGACGCGGCCTGACGTTCGTCGATGCCGAACGGCGCCTCTGCGGCACGGACCACGCCGAAGTGGGGGCGGCGATCGCGCGCGCCTGGAAGTTCCCCGACACGATCGAACACGCCATCCGTCGCCACCACGTCGACGATGCACATCCCGACAGCCCCATGCTGCACGGCGTCATCGTCGCCAACCTCGTGGCCAAGACCATCGGCGCGGGTCTCGGTGCCGAGGGCCTGAACCTGTCGGTCGACGCCTCGTCGGTGCGGCGCCTCGGCCTCACCTACAGGGCCTTCGCCCGGGCGTGCCTCACGACCGACGAGCGCTTGCGGGCGCTGCGGACGAGCGTGCCCGATCCCCATCGGGCTCACTGAGCCCCTCGCCGTTCCATTCAATTGTCAGGAAGACGCGCCGGTGTGGCGCGTCCGAGTGCTGCGGTCTGGGGTGTCGCGGAGCGTTGCCCGCGGGTTGCTGCGTGGCGGGTCTGCGTCCAGCGTGACCCTAACCGGCGGTGACCGACCGGCGGACGCGCAGCGTCTCGAACGCCTCGAAGTCCGCTGCCGGCATCTTGAGCAGGCTCACGACGCGTTCGGCGCCTCCGCGGGCGATCGCCTCCCTTGGCATGCCGAACACCACACATGAGTGTTCGTCCTCGGCCAGGGTGATGGCGCCCGCGCGCCGCAACGCGACCATGCCGTCAGCGCCATCAGCGCCCATGCCGGTGAGCAGGACGGCAACGGTCGGCACGCCCGTCAACTGCGCGGCCGAGGCGAACAACACGTCCACCGCGGGCCGCTGGTGATGCACCTGCGGGCCCTGTCGAAGGACGGCGGTCAGCTCGACACCCTGACGCTGCACCAGCAGGTGGTGGTCGCCTGGCGCCACGAGCACCGTGCCGCGCGTGAGCCGCTCGCCGCCGCGCGCTTCGAATACGCGCATCGGGCAGACCTGGTCGAGCCGCGCCGCAAAGGCTGCCGTGAAGTTGGCCGGCATGTGCTGGACGACGAGGGTGGGCGGCACATCGGCAGGCAGCCGCGTGAGCACCGCTTCGATGGCCTGCGGGCCGCCCGTGGACGCGCCGATGAGCAGCAGCCCGTGTGCGCTCCGGAAGGCCGATGTCGTCGGCATCGTGCTCGCAGGCACGGCCGGCGCCGGGTGGGCGGCCTGCAGCCGCGGACGTGACACGCGGAGCGCACGGATGCGCTCCCTGAGGCGTTCAGTCACCATGCCGACGCTCGTCGGTCCTCCCGGCTTGGCGATGACGTCGATGGCGCCCGCACGCAGCGCCTCGATGCTGGCCTCCGACCCGCTGCGCGTGACCGAGCTGACCACGATGACGGGCAACGGATGGTGCGCCATGAGCCGCTTGAGAAACGTGATGCCGTCCATGCGCGGCATCTCGATGTCGAGCGTCAGGACATCGGGCCGGTGCTGCAGGATCATGTCGCGGGCGACGAACGGATCGCCGGCGCCGCCCACCACTTCGACGCCGGGTTCGGCGCGCAGTGCGTCGGCGATCATCTTGCGCACGATCGCCGAGTCGTCCACGACGAGCACCTTGAGCGGGGTGTCCGACCGCGACGCACGAGTGGCGGCGGCGGACGGGGCGGGCTGGAGCGACATCTTCGAGCGTCCGAGAAGCGGCAGGGCCTGAGGTCAGATCTGCGTGGTGGTCCAGACCGCGACCGGCGCGTCGTCCACGGCGAGAAGCGCGGGGGCGGGGCCCAGGCCGGTCCCGGGCTGCCAGCCCTCGGGCATGCGGGTCACGGCCGGCGGGCTCAGGTCGAACACGATGTGCGAGTCGGCGTGGCTCAGCCACGCGCCGACCATCATGTTGGCCAGTTCGCCCGTGAAGTCGAAGACCTGGGCATCGGCGGGCTCGCCCTCGTCGAAGGCCCCGATGAAGCTGTTGCAGAGACGCTGAGCCAGCGGCACGGGCAGCACCACGCGCAGCGCGCCGTGGAAACTGCCGCGAAACGACACCTCGGCGCACAGCCACGCCGTGCACTCGGTGGCCAGCGGATGGAACGCGTCGGGCTCGATCGGCTCGACGAACGCGAAGCAGTTGCGCTCGACGACCTGCGTGGCCGCGGTCAGGAGCGCGTCGCGCAGGTCAGCGGACGGCGAGGTCGACGAGGACGTCACGCATCACCTCCGGGCTGAAGGGCTTCTCGATGTAGCACCGCACGCCGAGACCATCGACCTCGGCCCGGCGTGCCGCCGAGGCGTCTGTCGAGATGATCACGCGGACGAGTTCGCGCCAGTCGTCGCGCCTCGCGATCTCGCGCAGCAGCTCGGTGCCGTTCATCACCGGCATGTTGATGTCGGTGAACAGGGCCTGCACGGCGTTGGTCTCGAGCACGCGCAGGGCTTCGGCGCCGTTGCCGGCCTCGAAGAGCTCGCCGATGGGCAGGTCACACATCGACACCACCCGCTTGATCATCGTGCGCATCATGGCCGAGTCGTCCACGATCAGGATGCTGATCGGCCGCTCCGCCACCGGCGCTGTTGTCGCTGTCCCACCCATCTCCGTCTCTCCGTCAGATCTGCACGACGCCACTGCTGCCGCTGGTCACCTGCACGGCACCCGTCCCCACCGAAAAGTGCACCGTCCGCGCCAGGTTCCCGCCCACGGCCTCGGTCTTGATGAGCAGACCGAGCTTCCAGAGCAGGTTCTTCGACGCGAGCACGTTGCGGCGGCCGATGTTCATGACCCCGCCGCCTCCTGCGTTGGTGATCTCGGCTCCGCCGATGAGTTTCACCACCGTCCGCCGCCGCGTCAGACCCAGCCGTTCGGCCTCGTCCAGCAGCAATGGGATGCCGGTGTCGGCAAACGCCGCCGGCTGCTGTGCCGCCCTGGCCGGGTTGATGCGCGACTCGGGCAGCAGCACGTGAATCAGCGCCCCGACACCTGCCGCCGGATCGTGCAGACAGACGGCCACGCACGAGCCGAGCGCATGCGTGACGATGACGTCGCCCGCGCCAGCCGACACCGCGTATTCGCCGATGCCCACCACGTGCCGCCGCCGTTGTCCCACGGCCGGCGGCATCCGGTGCTCGGTCACGCCACCGAGGACGCCCATCATGTCCGCCGCCGGAAGACGGCAGGCGCTACCGATCGCAGCGCGTGCGTGACGGCGCTGAGGCTTTCCGAGTGTGAGATGAACAGGTACCCCTCGGGGACCAGGTGTCGCTCGAGCAGGCTCACCACCCGCTGCTGGACGACGCGGTCGAAGTAGATCATGACGTTCCGGCAGAAGATCACGTCGAAGTGCTGTCCGAGCTGCGCTGGGTCGAGCAGGTTGCGCTGCTCGAAGGTCACCATGCGGCGGACATGGGGTTTGACGCGGGCGGTACCGGCCTGCGCCCCGAGGCCCTTTTCGAAATGTGTGCGCAGGATGGACATCGGCAGATCGCGCACCTTCTCCAGCGGGTACACGGCGGCCCGTGCGCGCGCGAGCGCCTTGGTCGACATGTCCGACGCCCGGATGCGCACGCGTCCGTGGTCGGCCGCCGGCAGATGGTCCAGCAGCGTCATTGCGATGGTGAACGGTTCCTCGCCAGTCGAACAGGCCGCGCTCCAGATGTCGAGCGTCGGCCGGCCGCTCTGCTGCCAGGCCGGAATGACGGTCGAGACCAGGTAGTCGAAGTGCTGCGACTCCCGATAGAAGCTGGTGTGGTTGGTGGCGATGGCGTCGAGCAACGCCACCAACTCCTGTCCGGACGTGTCGGACTCGACGTGCTGCAGGTACGCGGTGAACGAGGCGAACCCGCCCGCCCGCAGACGCTTCTGCAGCCGCGCGAGAATCAGCGCGCGTTTCCCGTCGTGCAGCGTGATGCCACTCCGCTCGTACACGAGCTTGATGACGCCGGCGAGCTCGCGTTCCGAGATCGCCAGCTCACCGAGCGGCAGCGTCGAGGCCATTGCCACGTCCGTCTGCGCCTCAGGCCGCCAGGCCAGCCGAATCCGCGCCGAGCACGCGATCGAGATCGAGCAGGATCTTGACCTGGCCCTTGATCTTCGCCATGCCGCGCACGTAGTCGGTGCTCACGCGGTCCCCGAACTCCGGCGTTGCCTCGGTGTCGGCATCGGTGATGTTCAGCACCTCCGACACGGCATCGACGACGATGCCCATCATCACCTTCGTCGAGGCGAGCGCCACTTCGACGACGATGATGCACGTCCGCTCCGTGTAGTCCTGGGGCGGCATCCCGAACTTGAGGCGGAGGTCCACCACCGGAATCACCTTGCCCCGGAGGTTGATCACGCCTTTCACGTGGCCGGGCACCTGCGGCACCGCCGTGATGTCCAGAATCTTGATGATCTCGCGCACCTTCAGCACGGGGAGCCCATACTCCTCCACGCCGAGCGCGAACGTCAGATACTTGCCTGCCAGACTCATGTCCTTCGTCTCCTGAAACCTGTGTCCGTGACCGACGGAACCGCGGAGGGCATCACGCTGCACGCGAGTGATCGCCCGATACCATCTTCACGATCGTCGGCCCGTCGAGAATGAGGCCGATGCGCCCGTCGCCGAGGATCGCGCCGCCGGCCAGGCCGCGGATGCCCGCCATTGCCTCGCCGAGCGACTTGATCACCACTTCCTGCTTGCCGACCAGTTCGTCCACCACCATCGCGACGCGGCGCGTGTCTTCCTCGATCACCACGACCGTGCCTTCCGACGGATGCCGGCGGACGTCGTCGTGTCGGTCGAGCAGGTCCGACAGCCACACCAGCGGAATGAGCTGGTCGCGCACGCGCAGCATGCTGGGCTCGCCGTGCAGCGTGTGCACGTGGTCGGCCTTCGGCCGCAGCGACTCGCGCACGCTGAAGGTCGGCATCACGTATCGCTCGTCGCCCACCCGCAGCAGCAGGCCGTCGACGATGGCCAGGGTCAGCGGCAGGCGGATGGTGAAGGTCGTCCCGACCCCGGGGGTGCTGGCAATCTCGATGCGGCCGCGCAGGGCCTCGATGTTGCGGCGCACCACGTCCATGCCGACCCCGCGTCCAGAGATCTCGGTGACGCGCTCGGCCGTCGAGAACCCGGGCTGGAAGATGAGCGGGTGAATCTCTTCGGGCGACAGGTCGGCGTCGGCGGCGATGAGGCCGCGTTCGACGGCCTTCTGCCGGATCCGCGCCGTGTCGAGCCCGCCGCCGTCGTCTTCGATCTCGATGACGATGTTGCCGCTCTCGTGGGAGGCGCGAAGCACCAGCCGTCCCTGCGGACGTTTGCCGTTGGCCGCGCGGACGTCGGCCGGCTCGAGGCCGTGGTCCACGCTGTTGCGCACCATGTGCATCAGCGGGTCGTTGATGTCCTCGACGACCTTCCGATCCAGTTCCGTGTCTTCGCCTTCGAGCAGCAGCTCGACGGGCTTGCCCGACGACTTGCTGAGGTCGCGCACGAGACGCGACATCTTCTGGAAGGTCTGGCGGATGGGCACCATGCGCATCGACATGGCGTTGCGCTGCAGCTCGCTGGTGATGCGGCGCAGCTGCGAGAGGTTGCGGCTGAGACGTTCGTTGGCCTGCGTATGCAGCAGGTCCTCGTAGACGATCGACTGCACGATGACGAGCTCGCCGACCATGTCGATGAGGTTGTCGAGCTTGCGCGTGTCCACCTTGATGGTGGCGTCCTCGGCCCGCCGGGGCTGGACGCGTACGTCCGCCTCCACCACAGGCATCAGTGCCTCGGTCTCGACAGCACGGGGGCCGCTGTTGGTGCCGCCCCCCGCAATCAGCCGCTCCACAGCGGCCATGGCCTGCTGGCGCGCGACCTCGTGGTCGTGCCCCGCACTGCCGGCCAGGCGATCGCCGAGGTCCACGATCATCGCGGTCAGCAGATCCACCGACCGGAGGATGACGTCCACCTCGGCCGACCCGACGCGGTGTTTGCCCGACCGGCACAGGTCGAGGAGGTTCTCGACGCGATGGGCAAGTTCCTGGACCGTCTGGACACCCAGCGCGCCCGAGTTGCCCTTCACCGTGTGGAACGGGCGAAAGACGTCGTTCAGGATGCGGGTGTCGGTGGGGTTGCCTTCCAGTTCGAGCAGCGACGCTTCGATGGTGCCGAGATGGTCGAGGGCTTCGGCGATGAACATCGCCGACAGCTCCGGATCCATGCGCAGCGCCTCGACGTCGGCCTCTACCGATGCTCCGGATGTCTCGGAGGCCGCCGGGGCGTCATGCACGACGTCGGCCTCCGTGGTGGTGTCTGCGGGTGAGCCGTCGATCCAGCGGCGCCAGGCCGTGTCGAACAGCTGCACTGGCGATCCGAGGTCGGACGCGACGGCGGTCGTGGCGAACATCCGGGCCAGGTCGGCGAGCTCAGAGGCGCCCGGCGCCCCTGAGGCTTCGAGGGTCGCCGCGATGGCACCGAGCGTCCGCCGCACCTCGGCCAGTTGCTCGGGACCATTGCCTGCGACCACGACGTCGCAGGCAAGGCGCGCCAGCGTGGCTTCGACATCACGTATCAACGCGTCCACAGCGTCTCGTCCGTTCTCTCAGGGGTGGTGGGATGGGCGGTCGTCTAGAACGACCCGTAGGTGCCCGTCGATTCCAGGGGAATCTGCTCTTCGGCCGAGGCGGTCGAGCGGACGGGGGCCTGCGCCTGACGAGCACGCAGCGGCAGCACACGGACGGCGGGCTTTTCGACGTGGCGTGGCGCGGGGGCCGAGACCGTCGTCGCGCCGCCGACCAGCGACTGAATCTGCGCCACGGCTTCGAGGGAGGCCACCGCCTGTGCGCTTAACTCTTCGCTCGCCGCCGCGCTCTCCTCGGCGGTGGCGGCGTTGGTCTGCGTGACCTTCTCCATCTGCGCGATGGCCTGCGACACCTGGTCGATGCCCTGCGACTGCTGCTGCGAGGCAGAACTCACCGACTGCACCAGGCCCTTGACCTCGGACACGGCCGACGTGATGGCGTGGATGCTGCCGGCCACCTGCTGCACGCGGTCGGCGCCTTCGGTGGAGCGCGCAATCGATTCTTCGATGAGCCCCGCGGTGTCCTTGGCGGCCTGCGCCGAGCGCTGGGCCAGGCTGCGCACCTCGTCGGCAACGACGGCGAAGCCCATGCCCGCTTCGCCGGCCCGCGCCGCTTCGACGGCGGCGTTGAGCGCCAGGATGTTGGTCTGGAAGGCGATCTCGTCGATCGTCTTGATGATGCGCGAGATCTTGTCGCTCGACTCCTTGATGGCCGACATCGAGGCCACCATCTCGGTGAGCGACCGGTTCGAGTCCTGCACCTTGAGGTCCACCGACTGCATGAGCGTGGCGGCCTCACGCGAGTTCTCGGCGTTCTGGCGCGTCATCGACGCCATCTCCTCCATCGAGGCCGACGTCTCTTCGAGCGACGCGGCCTGCTCGGTGGCGCCCTGCGACAGCGACTGCGACGCCGTGGACACCTGGCTCGAGGCGGCCGACACCTGTTCGGCGCCCTCGCGGAGGCTCATGACGCTGGCGCTCAGCACCCCAGTCGTGCTGCGGATGATCAGGAA
>JAEZDP010000276.1 GCA_023418055.1 Acidobacteriota bacterium | reverse complement strand
GGCGTCGGCTCCGGGTCTGACCCCGTGGCCGACGCCCGGCAGGTCTGACCCCTTTCCATCACGCCGCAGGTCTGACCCCACACTCACAGCGCGCGCGTCAAGAAACGCGTCAGCCAGTACCCGTCCAGATACTTGAACGGCGTGGACCCCGTCGAGTAGTGCCCGCACGGCAACACCTTCAGCGTGTGCGGCAGCTGCCGCCGCCGGAACTCCTCCACCAGCATCGTCGAGAGCGACACCGGGAAGGTGGTGTCGTACCGCGCGTACACCAGGAGCGTGTGCAGGTCGCGCACCCGCTCCAGGTACGGATGCGGGCTGATCGGCAGCCACAGCCGACGCAGACGCTCGAGGTCGATCTGGCCTTCGAGCCCCGCCCGCACGTGCTGTGTGGACAGCCCATCCCACACCACGTCGGCAAAATACGGTGAGATGTGGTTCAACGCCGCCGCCTTGACGAGCGGCTCGTGAGCCGCCGTCAACATCGCCAGGCACGACCCGAGGCTCGTGCCGCAGATGCCAATCGACGTGTAGCCCTGTGAGGCCAGCCACGCGATGGCCCGCCGCGCGTCCAGTACGGCCTGCCGGCACACCATCAGCGTCCGTCCGATGTTGCTGCTGACGATGTAGTCGGCGCGGTGCAGTTCCGGAGGCATGCGCCAGTCGTGGTAGGGCAGGCTCAGGCGCAGGGCCGTGATGCCGAAGCGCGCAAACAACTTCGCGAGGCCGACGTGGCCGCCCGCATCGGCGTTCCACTGCGGCAACACGACGACGGCGCGACGCTGCGGCCCCTCCGCCCGGTAGAGCCGGGCGTGCACCACGTTGTTCTCCGGGTGCGGCGTGTGCAACTGACTCTCGAAGGTCAGGTGCCCCGTGGGGTCCAGCGTGTAAGCGGGCGCCGGTGTGACGTCGTAGAAGGTGTCGCTCGCGGCCAGGGCCCGTGCGGCGTACGCCTCGAGCGCCTCCGCCGGCGATTCCGGCAACGTCGGGTCGTCGGGCAGCCAGTCGTGCCCCCACTCGAAGGGCCGCACGACGCGGTCTGTGGTGCGGTTGGCGAGCGCGTGCTCCCACCGCTGAAAGGCCCAGGACAACATCCGATCAGCGATCGTACCCGAACACGCCCTCGAGTGCCCGTCCCCAGGCCACGACGTCGGACGTGCTGCGGCCCACCACCTGCAGCCCCACAGGAAAGCCGGCAGCCGTCGTCCCACACGGCAGCGTCAGCGATGCGTGGCGTGACAGGTTGAAGGGCTGCGTCAGACGCAGCATCGCGGCACGCACCGGAACGTCCACGCCATTCACCAGCACGGTGTCGGCTCCGATCGGCGGCGGATCGATGCCCAGGGTGGGCAGCAGCAGGATGTCGCCGCCAGCGACCAGGGCCTGCACGTCCGCCTCGATCGCCGCGCGCTGACGGAGCGCGTCGGCATACGCGTCGGCTGTCGGCGGCTCGACCCCGTCCAGCCGCGCCCGAACCCGCGGCGTGTACTGTGCCGCGTGAGTGGCCATCCGGGGCGCGTGAAATGCCAGGGCTTCGGCCATCACGATGGTCACGTACGTGGGCACGTACGTCCCGGCTGCGTGCAGCGTGACGCTCTCGAGGGTGAGCCCGAGGCCGCCAAGCCTCGCGAGTGCGCCTTCGACCACGTCCACGACGTCAGGCTGGGCCATCTCCGTCCACAGATGCCTCGGGACGAGGGCACGACCGCGGTGCAGCGCAGGCACGTCGGGCCGCGGACGCTGGCGTCCGAGCAGGCCGTCGAACAGCACCCACGCATCGTCCACGCAGCGGGCGAGCGGTCCCACGCAGTCGAGGGTCGGGCTCAGGGGCACGACGCCGTCGAGCGACACCTCGCCCCAGGCAGGCTTGAGGCCGACCAGGCCACACGCCGCGGCCGGAATGCGCACCGATCCGCCAGTGTCCGAGCCGATCGACCCGAGGCTCATGCCCGTCGCGACGGCCACGGCAGAGCCGCCGCTCGACCCGCCAGGCGAGCGGGCATGATCGCGCGGGTGATGCACGGCGCCGAAGCCCGAGTCGTCGGAGGTGGTGCCCATCGCGAACTCGTGCATGTTGCACTTTCCGACGAAGACAGCTCCCGCCTGCCGCAGGTGTGCGACCGCGGGGGCGTCCGACGCGGCGACCGTGTGGAGGGACCGCGAGCCGGCCGTTGTGGGCAGCCCCTCCTGATCGAGCAGATCCTTGAGCGAGACGGGAATGCCATGCAGCGGGCCGCGGCCACGTCCCGCGTCGAGTTCCGTGTCGGCCGTGTCGGCGGCGGCCCTGGCGCCCTCGGCATCCACCAGCACGAAGGCGTTGAGCGCCGGATCGAGCGCAGCGATACGCTCGAGACAGGACTCGAGCAGATCGCGGGCCCGCAACGTGCGCTCGTGCAGCCGTGTGCTGGCCTCGAGGAGGGTAAGGGTGGCGGTCATGGCAGGTGGCCCGCGTGCAGCGGAGATTGTATGCTGAGGCCCGTCCGCATGCGTCAGACTCGAATCATCGCCACGCTCGGTCCGTCGAGTGCCACAGACGAGCGGGTCGTCGCGCTGGCCAGGGCGGGCGTCGACATCTTCCGCCTCAACTTCTCGCACGGCACGCACGAGCAGCATGGCGAGAGCGTCGCCCGTGTGCGGCGGGCGGCAGCGCTCGTCTCGCGGGAACTCGCCGTGCTGCAGGACCTGAGCGGGCCGAAGATCCGCACCGGGCGTCTCGCCAACGGCGTGCCCGTCACGTTGCGGCGCGGCCAGCGCCTCACGATCGCCACTGGAGACGACGTGGGCACGGCGGCCTGCGTCTACACGACGTTTGCAGGACTCGCGGCCACGGTCGAGCCGGGCATGCGCTTGCTGCTCGACGATGGCAAGCTTGAACTGCGCGTGGTCGGCTCCGACGGCGAACGCCTCGAAGCCGAGGTCGTGGTGGGCGGCGATCTCGGCGAACACAAGGGCATCAACGCACCCGACGTGGCGCTTCCCGCCGCGGCGATGACCGAGAAGGACGAAGTGGACCTGCGCTTCGGCCTGTCGCTCGACGTGGACCTGGTCGCGCTGAGCTTCGTGCAGCGCGCACAGGACCTGCGTGACGTCCGTGTGGCGCTTGGCCCTGCCCATGCCGGCGTGTCGCTCATCGCGAAGATCGAGCGTCCGCAGGCGCTGAGCAACCTCGACGCGATCCTCGCCGAGTGCGACGGCGTCATGGTGGCGCGCGGTGACCTCGGCAACGAGGTACCGCTCGAGAGCGTGCCGCGCATCCAGAAGGAACTGACGCGCCGGGCCCAGGCCCGCGGGCTGCCCGTGATCGTGGCCACGCAGGTGCTCGAGTCGATGCGCAGCGCCCCGCGTCCCACACGCGCCGAAGTGAGCGACGCGGCCAATGCCGTGGACGACTCCGTCGACGCCATCATGCTGTCGGGCGAGACGGCCTCTGGCGACTATCCCGTCGAGGCGGTCGCCATGCTCGACGCCGTGATTCGTGACGTGGAGAGCCTGCACAACACGCCACGCCCAGCGGTCGAGGCCGGCGTGCTGGACGTGCCGCACAACAAGGCCATCTGCGAGGCCGCGATCACGCTGGCCACCAGCGCTCGCGCCGACGCCATCGTCGCCGTGACGCGTGAGGGCAAGACCGCCCGCATGTTGTCGTCGCTGCGGCCGATCGTGCCGATCCACGCCATCACGGCGACATCGCGCGCGGCGCGGCGGCTCATGTTGCACCGCGGCCTCGAGCCGCTGGCCATCGACCGGGGGCCGTGGGCCGACCCGGCCGGCACCGACATCGAGCGCCAATTGCTCGAGCGCGGCGTCCTGCGCAACGGTGACACCATCGTCTTCGTGAGCGTGAACGCCGACCTGACGCGCCCGGACGCCAACTTCCTCCGCATCAGGCGTGTGGGGGAACGCGGGCAGTGACACTCGTGCTCGCCAGCCCGCTGGTGCTGGCAGCCGTGGCATGCGTGGCACCCCTCCTGGTGCGTCGGACCGGCAGGCTCGCCGTGCCGCTGCTGGCTTCCGCGCCGCTCGCCCTTGCGGCGTACTTCACTTCGCACGTCGCGGTCGTGGCCGACGCGCCGGTGCGGTCGGCCCTTCCCTGGGTGCCGACGTTCGGCGTCGACTTCGCGGCACGGCTCGACGGCCTCAGCCTCCTGTTCGCGCTGCTCATCACGGGCATCGGCACGCTCATCGTCGTCTATGCCGGCGCGTACCTGAAGGGGCATCCCCAACTCGGCCGGTTCTACGCGACGCTGCTGCTCTTCATGGCCGCCATGCTGGGGCTGGTACTGGCCGACGACTTCCTGTACCTCTTCGTCTGCTGGGAACTGACGAGCGTCACCTCGTACCTGCTCATCGGGTTCAAGCACGAGTCGGTGATCGCTCGGCGCGCGGCCCTTCAGGCGCTGCTCGTGACCGGTACGGGCGGGCTCGTCATGTTGGCGGGCTTCCTGCTGCTGGGTGGCGCGGCCGACTCGTGGAGCATCGGCACGCTCGTGGCCGACCCGCGTCTTGCTGCGCATCCGGTTGCGCCGTGGGCCCTCGGCCTCATCGCCGTCGGGGCCTTCACCAAGTCGGCGCAGTGGCCCTTCCATTTCTGGCTGCCTGGCGCGATGGAGGCGCCAACACCGGTCAGTGCCTACCTGCACTCGGCCACGATGGTGAAGGCGGGGGTCTATCTGTTGGCGCGCGTCCATCCGCTCTTCAGCGAACTGCCGCTCTGGCATCTGCTCGTCGGCGGCATCGGGGCGCTGACGATGGTGTGGGCCGCGTGGCTGACGGTCACCCAGACCGACCTCAAACGCATCCTGGCGTATTCGACCGTCAGCGCACTCGGGACACTCGTGCTGCTGCTGGGCCTCGGCGATTCGCACACGGCGCTCGCCGCCGGCGTCTTCATCCTGGCCCACGCGCTCTACAAGGGGGCGCTCTTCATGGTGGCCGGGACGATCGACCACGAGACGGGCACTCGCGACGTCCGCCGGCTCGGAGGGCTGCGCGCCGCAATGCCCTGGACGGCCGCGGGCGGGGTGCTGGCCGCGGTCTCCATGGCGGGTGTGCTGCCGGCTTTCGGGTTCGTGTCGAAGGAGTTGCTGTACGACGCGATCTGGCAGGTGCCGGAGATTGGCGTGCCGGCGCTCGTGGCGGCCATCGGCTCGAGCGCGCTGTTCGTGGCGGTCGCACTGCGAACGGGCGTGGCGCCGTTCTTCATCGGCGCCTCGACAGACCTTCCGCACGCCACCCCGCACGAAGCTCCGCCGTCGATGTGGGTCGGTCCCCTTGTGCTCGGCGTCCTCGCGTTGGCGCTCGGCGTCGGAAGCGCCGCCGTCGGCACTGCGTTCCTGCTGCCGCTCGGCAGCGCCATCAACGGCGCGCCGGTCGACGTGCGCGTGTACCTCTGGCACGGCTTCACACCTGTCCTCGGGCTCAGCGTCCTGACGCTCGGCCTCGGCCTTGCGTTGTTTCTCGGGCGCCATGCGCTGCTCGGCCTGGCCCGTCCGGAGTGGCAGCGGGCAACCTGGCAGCACGGCTACGTCAGCACCCTTCGTACGCTCGACGTTGTTGCGCGGCGGCTGACGACGCTCACGCAGCATGGTTCGTTGTCGGGTTACCTGCGGGTGATCCTGGGCGCGAGCATCCTGGCGGCCGGTGCCGCCCTGTGGCGGGCGGCGCCTGACTGGCGTCCCGACGCGCTCACGACGCCGCACGGCGTCGAGGTGTTCACGGTGCTCGTGGTGCTCGTGGCCTCGACGGCCACGATGTTCGCGCGGTCGAGTCTGCATGCGGTGCTGGCCCTTGGCATCACCGGCTATTCGGTGGCGCTCACCTTCGTGCTCTTCGGCGCGCCAGACCTGGCGATGACGCAGTTCCTCATCGAGAGCCTGTCGGTCATCCTCTTCGTGTTCGTCTTCTTCCACCTGCCCGACTACCGCTCCCTCGACCGCCCATCCGACCGCGCGCGTGACGCGGTGCTGGCCGGCGCGTTCGGCGTGGTGGTCACCGGTCTCGTGCTCGTCGCGCTGGCCAACCGTACCGATTCGGCGCTGTCGGGGTACTTCCTGGCCAACGCCAAGCCCATCGCGCACGGCAGCAACGTCGTCAACGTCATCCTCGTGGATTTCAGAGGCATCGACACGTTCGGCGAGATCACCGTGCTGGCCGCGGCGGGCATCGGCGTCTACGCGCTGCTGCGCGGCGGCCGGATGAGGGAGAAGGCCTGACCATGCCGTCACTCATCCTGCGAACGAGCACGCGCTTCCTGCTGACGCTGCTGCTGTTGTTTGCGGTGTTCCTGCTGCTGCGCGGACACAACGAGCCGGGCGGCGGGTTCGTCGGCGGGCTGTTTGCCGCCATCGCCTTCGTGTTGTACGCGCTGGCCTACACGCCGGCCGACGCACGCGAGGCCCTGGCCGTCGACCCGAGGACCCTCGTCGGCACCGGCCTCCTGCTTGCGGCGGGCAGCGGTGCGCTGCCCCTCGTGCTGGGCCGCGAGTTCCTCGCGGGCCTGTGGCACGACGTGCCCACGCCGCTCGGCACGCTGCACCTCGGCACCCCCGTGTTCTTCGACATCGGCGTCTTCCTGGTGGTGCTCGGCGTGACGCTGACCATCATCCTCGCGCTGGTGGAGGACTGACGTGGAGGTGCTGCTGGCCTGCGTCATCGGTGCCATGTACGGCATCGCGGCCTACCTGCTGCTGCGGCGGCGCCTCGCGCAGGTGGTCGTCGGCATCGGCATCCTCGGCAACGCCACCAACCTGCTGATCTTCACGGTGGGCGGACTGCAGCGCGGCCGGCCGCCCATCGTGCCCGAGGGTGCGGACACGCCCGTCCTGCCGGTGGCCGATCCGCTGCCGCAGGCGCTCATCCTCACAGCCATCGTCATCGGGTTCGGAGTGCTGGCCTACGTGCTGGTACTGGCACGACGCACGCGTGACATCGTCGATACCGACGACCTGAACGAACTGCGGGCGTCGGACCGATGACGCTGCTGCTCGTGCTGCCCATCGTGCTGCCGCTCGTGACCGCGGCCCTCGCGCTGGCGGCCTGGCGTTCGGTGCGGGTGCAGCGCGTCGTCACGCTGGTGGGGGGCGTGGGGTTGCTCGTCGCGGCGGTCCTGCTGCTGCGGGCGGTCGACGCCGCGGGTGTGCTGGCGACACAGGCGGGTGGTTGGCCCGCGCCGTTCGGCATCACGCTCGTGGCCGACCTCTTCAGCGCCCTGATGGTGACCCTCGCGGCTGGCGTGGGCTGTGCGGTGGCCGTGTTCTCGGTGATGAGCACGGCCGAGGACGAAGAGCGCCTGGGCTATTACCCGCTCTTCAACATCCTCATGATGGGCATCTGCGGCGCCTTTCTCACGGGCGACATCTTCGACCTTTACGTGTGGTTCGAGGTGATGTTGATGTCGTCGTTCGTGATGCTGGCCATGGGGGGCTCGCGCGACCAGACCGAAGGGGCCTTCAAGTACGTGGTGGTCAACCTCGTGTCGTCCACCCTGTTCCTGACGGCGCTGGGGCTCATCTACCCCCTGACTGGCACGCTGAACATGGCGGACCTGGCAGGGGTGATGGAGACGCTGCCGCCGGCCCGCATGACGGTGCTGGCCATGTTGTTCCTCGTGGCCTTCGGCATCAAGGCGGCCCTCTTTCCGCTCTATGGCTGGCTGCCGGCCTCGTACCACACGCCGCCGGCTGCCACGGCCGCCATCTTCGCGGCGCTGCTCACCAAGGTCGGCGTCTACGCCCTCGTGCGTGTGTTCACGCTGCTGTTCGTCCACGACGTCGGGTTCACGCACACGATCCTGCTGTGGCTGTCGGGGTGCACGATGGTGGCCGGCGTGCTGGGTGCGCTGGTGCAGCGCGACATGCGCCGCGTGTTCTCGTTCCTCCTCATCAGCCACATCGGGTACATCACGATGGGCCTGGGGCTCTTCACACCGCTGGCGCTCACCGGGGCCATCGTCTACACGGCGCATCACATCGTCGTGAAGGCGGTGCTGTTCCTGTCGGCCGGCGTCGTGGCCAGGGTCGCAGGTACCTACGACCTGGACCGCCTCGGCGGCCTCTACCTCCGACAGCCGTCGCTTGCGGTGCTGTTCCTCATCGGAGGACTCGCCCTGTCGGGCATTCCACCGCTGTCGGGATTCTTCCCGAAGGTCGCGCTCATGCAGGCGGCGCTCGAGACGAGTCGCTACACCCTGGTCGGCATCGCGATTCTGGCCGGTGTCCTTACGCTCTATGCCGTGATGCGCGTCTGGGCCGAGGTGTTCTGGAAGGCCGCGCCGACGCCGCCGCGCGAGCCCATGCGTGTGGGCGCCATGCTCGCCCCTGTCTGGGCGCTGGCCCTCTGCACGATCGGCATGGGCGTGCTGGCCGAGCCCCTGGTCGATCTCGGACACCGCGCGGCCACGCAACTGCTGGAGCGATCGGCCTACGTGGAGGCCGTGCTCGGCAGTCGTCCGGCCGCAGGGCCACAGAGGTGAGGGCTGCCTGATGTTTGCCTGGCACCTGCTGCTCACGCTCGCCTGGGGCGCCGTCAACGGCGAGTTCACCGTGGCCAACTTCATCGTCGGCTTCGGGTTGTCGTACGTGCTGCTCGCCGTGCTCGAGCGGGCGGGCGTGAACGCGCCGCACTACACCACGCGGGTGCCCATCGTGATCAGGTTCCTCGGGTTCTTCCTGTGGGAGTTGTTCATGGCCAACGTCCGCGTGGCGCAGGCCGTCGTGCGTCCGACCCTCGACATCACACCCGGGGTCGTGGCCGTACCCCTCACCGCCACCACCGACCTCGAGATCACCCTCCTGTCGTGCCTCGTGACGCTCACGCCGGGCACGCTGGCACTCGACGTCTCGGACGACCGGTCGACGCTCTACGTCCACGCCCTCGACGTCCGTGACGCCGACGAACTGCGCCGCAGCATCACCAACGGCTTCGAGCGGCGCGTCCTGGAGCTGCTGCGATGATCCCTCCGGCAGACGGGATGCTCGCCCTTGCGGCGACCCTGGCGATGGCGATGGTCATTGCGTCGATGGTGCTGCTGTTCTGGCGCGTGCTGGTGGGCCCCTCGCTGTCGGACCGCGTGATTGCCGCCGACCTCTTCGCCACCATGGCGCTCGGGCTCATTGCGATCTACGTGATCCGCACCGGCGAGCCGGCGTTTCTCGATGCCGGGCTCGTGTTGACGCTCGTGGCCTTCCTCGGCAGCGTCGCGTTTGCCAAGTACCTCGAGCGGAGGCGCCGCCAATGAACGACCTCATCACGGCCGTCCTGCTGCTGGCCGGCGGGGGGTTCTCGCTGCTGGCGGCCATCGGCCTGTTCCGCATGCCCGACGTGTTGACGCGCATGCAGACGGCCACCAAGGGGGTGACGTTCGGCGGCGGGCTGCTGCTGCTGGCCGTGGCCCTGCACTTCCAGGGGCTCGGCACGACGGCCCGCGCCCTGGCGGGCATCGTGTTCCTGCTCATCACCTCGCCGGTCGCCGCGCACGTCATCGGCCGCGCCTCGTACTTCGACAGCGACTCGTCGCCGTTGTGGGAAGGATCGGTCATCGACGAGATCCGCCCCCGGTACGACCGCGCGACTCACGTCCTCAAGGGCTACGACGCCGGCGACGTGCCTCCGACAGACCCTCGCTCGTGAGATCCACGACGCCATGACACCAGCCGACGTGGCGGCATTCCTCGAGGAGTGGGGCTACGAAGCCTATCTGCTCCTGTTCCTGGTGACGCCGCTCGGCTCACCGGTGACTGAAGACATCCTGCTGCTGGCCGGCGGGTATCTCGTCGGTGAGGGCGTGTTCCGGATGGGCGTGGCGTTGCCACTGGCGATGGCGGGCATGGTCGCCAGTGACGTGATGCTGTACTGGTTCGGCCGCTACCTGCGCACGCACAGTCAGCGGCAGGGGCTCGTGTCGCGGCTGGTGCGCCCCGCGCGGGTGCGACAGGCCACGCGGTGGTTCACCCGCTTCGGTGATCGCGCCGTGTTCTTCAGCAGGCTGCTGCCGGGCACACGGCTCATCTGCTTTGTCGGCGCCGGGATGTCCGGCGTGCGCCCGCTCCGCTTCGTCGTCTACGACGTGCTCGGCACCGTGGTGTGGGCACCGCTGCTGATGGCGCTCGGCATACGCCTGCGCGACCAGCTGGGCGGCCTGGGCGACGTGCTGCGGTGGGTCGAGCAGCGGGTGTTCTGGCTCGCCATCGCGCTCGTCGTCTTCGTCGTCGTGCGGCAGTACTGGCTGCGGCATGTGAAGCGCACCCGGACCGACGTGTGACGGCGACCCCGCGGACGCGCGGGTGCGTGCAGCACGCACCCTCTCGCGGCGGTGGCGCGGCTGTGCTAGCGTGTGTGCCGACGTCCCTCCCGATTGATGGACACCTTGCGTCCGGCCGCGGCCTGCGGCTGCGACGCGCGGAGGGATCGTGGACGGCAGGCACCCCCACACATCGGCGTCCCCTGGCCACATGGGCCTCACGCGGTGGACCGTCATCACCTTCGCGGGGTGGTGCGGTGGCTTCGTGCTGGCCCTGGTGCTGATCGTGCTCGTCGAGTCGCTCGGCGCGCCATCGACGCAGTCGCCGTTGCCTCTGGGCATGGGCATCGGGGTGGGCCTGGCGCAGGCGCGGCTGCTGGGAGCATGGGCGGGCACGCGCAGGAGGTGGGTGACGACCACGGCGTTGGCCCTGGCGGCGCCCTTCGTCGTGAGCGACCTCGCGCAGATCGGAGGCGCGCCCCTGCCGTACCGGCTCTGGCTGTGGGTGGCCATCGGCGGCCTCTGCGTCAGCGTCTGCCAATGGGCGCTGCTGCGCGCCCGTGCCGGCGGTGCGGAGTGGTGGCTGGTCACCTCGCCGCCCGGATGGCTCCTCGCCGGCGCAACGGCCCTGGTGGCCGACAGGTACCTCCCCAGGATCCCCGGCATCGTCGGCGCCCTGCTGTACCTTGGCATCGTGCTCGGTGGCGGCGTACTGTTGGGCGTATGTACGGCGATGGGACGCAGGGGGCTGGCGCCGGTGCCCCGAACGACGACCCCTACGACCTCGAGCGATTCCTGACGGCTCAGGCCCGTGCGTATCCGGCCGCGCTCGAGGAACTGCGCCGGGGCGCCAAAGAGTCCCACTGGATGTGGTTCGTGTTCCCGCAGGTGGCGGGCCTGGGGTCGTCGGCCATGGCGCAGCGGTACGCCATCCGCTCGCTCGACGAGGCGCGTGCGTACGTCGCGCATCCCGTGCTCGGCGCTCGTCTGCGCGAGAGCGCCGAGGCGCTGCTCCACCTGCAGGGACGTACGGCCCACGACGTGTTCGGATCGCCTGACGATCTCAAGCTGCGGTCGTCCCTGACGCTGTTTCGTGAAGCCACCGGCGACCCCGTGTTCAGCCAGGTCCTGGCCAGGTACTTCGACGGCGTGGGCGATGCGCAGACGTTGCGCCTGCTCGCGTCGCCGGGCACCGGGCGAGACGCGTAAGCCGTAAGGCGTAAGGCGTATGGCGTATGGCGTAAGGCGTGAGGCGTGCGTCGTGACCCATCGGCCGATCATGCTGCGCGAGGTGCTGCACTGGCTTCGGCCGACGCCTGGCGACGTGGCCGTGGACTGCACGCTCGGCGCCGGCGGGCACGCGATGGCGCTGCTCGAGCGCATCCTGCCGGGCGGGCGGCTGATTGGCCTCGACGTCGACCCGCTCGAACTGCCGCAGACCGAGGCCAGGATGCGGGCGAGCGGGTTCGGGCGCGACGTGTTCGCCGCCCATCGTCGCAACTTCGCCGATCTCGAGGCCGTGTTCGCCGAGGCGGGGGTCGCTGGGGCCGACATCGTGCTGGCCGATCTGGGCGTCTCGGCGATGCAGCACGACGTCGCGGCGCGCGGCTTCAGCTACAAACTTCCCGGGCCCCTGGATCTCCGGCTCGACCCGTCGGCGGGACGGCCCGCGTCGAGGCTCCTCGAGGCGCTCGACGAGACGCAGCTGTCCGAGTTGCTCACCGCGCACGCCGATGAACCCCATGCGGAGACCATCGCGTCACTCGTGATGCGGCAGCCGGTGACGACCACGCATGCGCTCGAGCGAGTCGTGCGCACCGGGCTCGCGCAGGCGCGTCCCGACCTGTCCAAGGCTGACCTGAAGCGTTCGGTCCGACGGACCTTTCAGGCCCTGCGCATCGCGGTCAACGACGAGTTCGGTGCCCTCGAACGCTTCCTGGAGGCGCTGCCACGGTGTCTCGCACCAGGCGGGCGCGTCGTTGTCCTCACGTTCCACTCGGGGGAGGACCGCCGCGTCAAGCAGGCCTTTCGCACCGGTCGTCGCAACGGCACGTATGCGATGGTGGCTGACCGTGTGGTGCGCTCGACGAAGGAGGAGACCTTCACGAACCGGCGTTCGTCCTCGGCGAAACTCCGGTGGGCGGTACGCGCCGAGGGACGCGCGCGTGGCTAGGAGGGCGGCCGCATCGCGTCGAGGCGGTTGGTGGCGGCCATGATGTCGCGCTTCAATCGCCCGACCATGTCCTGCACGATGTCCTTCCCTCGCGCGGCCGCCTGATCGACCATCACCTTCAGCTGCCATAGCGGCGAAGCCTGCAGGTCGGCCCACTCGTCGGCGAGCGTCGCGAGGTGTTCCTCGATCTCGGCGATGCGGCGCATGAGCCGCAGGCGGAGGGCCGCAGGATCGGTGTCTGGCACGGTCTCGGGGCTCTTCTCCCAGGTCTGGAGGATCCAGCGGAGCCGCTCGGCATCGCCCCGCAGATAAGCCCTGTTGGCCTCGACCATCAGGCGGTGCCGTCGGGTGCGTGCCGTCTCGTCGCCGGCCAGGTCCGGATGGATGGCCTTGGCGACGTCGCGAAACAGCTTGCGGACGCCGTCTGTGGTGTAGCGGGGTGCCGGCTCGCGGGTGGCGTGCGGATCGCTGGAGGCGCGGTGCTCCGCGCGGGAGCTGGTGCCGACCTTCGCGGCCAGCTCGCCGAGCTCCGCTTCGGCAATGGCCAGTTCGAGCTCGTCGAGCCGGTCGTGCAGCAGGCCCACTTCCTGGTGATAGCGAATCCTGAAGGCCTCGAGCGAGGCGCGGGCCGCGTCCATCTCGGCGAGCCGGCCCGACAGCGACGCTTCGAGCGCCGCCAGTCGGGCACTGAGCTGGTCGAGGTGATCCTCGTCGGGCTGGCCACGGGCCACGAGCACGGTCACGGGCAGGAATGATAGCGGAGGAGGCTATACTCTGGGCCCTGAACGATCACCGAGACGGAGGACGTCACGCGCTCGACGTGCGGGCGCGATGAGGAGCTGGCCGTGAAGACGATTCAGGTGCAGGGCCTGCATCACATCACGATCGTCGGGTCGACAAAGCAGACCGCGCTCGACTTCTGGCAGGGCCTGCTCGGCATGCCCTTCCTCTTCGAGCAGCCCAACCTCGGCAAGGCTGACGAGAACCACCTCTATTTCGACCCGGGTGATGGCCGGCTGCTCACGGTGTTCACCGACGAGTCGCGGCAGGATGCGGGGCGTCCGGCGCCTCGAGAGGTCGGCTGTGTCGAGCATCTGGCCTTCAACGTGTCGCGCGCGACGTTTCTCATGGCGCCCGAGCGCCTGCGCGCGCGAGGCATCGACTTCCTTCAGCGCGACCGCGGGTTCATGGACTCGATCTACCTGACCGATCCCAACGGCCTGAAGGTGGAGCTGGCCTGCTACAAGTTCGAGACACCCGAGGGTTTCCGCGATGCCGAGGTGCTCGCGCACGCGCATCGTCTCCGCGTGGCGCGCGGGGATCACCACATCACCGAAGAGCACCTGGCCGATGCGATTGCGGAGCTCCTGCAGGGCCGCCGCAGCGCCGGCGGCAGCGACGGGGTCAGGTCTTGAATCGCGGCGTTCTGCACGGACTGGCCCCGGCCACACGCCTCCCTCCCTCATCCTTTCTCAGGAGGACACGTGGACACTTCGAGGTCGACCCCCACTCGCTCGGCGCCGCGCCACCTCTGGGTGGTCGGTGTGCTCTCGTTGATCTGGAACAGCATCGGCGCGTTCGACTACCTGATGACCCAGACGCGCAACGAGGCGTACATGGGGCAGTTCACGCCGGAGCAACTGGCGTACTTCTACGGGTTCCCTTCGTGGGTCGTGGCGACCTGGGCCCTGGCCGTCTGGGGCGGCGTCCTCGGGTCGGTGCTGCTGCTGTTGCGCCAGCCGCTGGCGGCGCCCGTGTTCGGGGTGTCGCTGGTCACGATGGTCGTCACGACGGTCTACAACTTCGTGCTGACCGATGGCGTGGCGGTCATGGGGGCGGGTGGGGCGGTGTTCAGCGCCGTGATCTTCGGCATCGCGGTGGCGTTGTATGTGTATGCCCGTCGGCTGGTGCGGACGGGGGGCTTGTCTGGCGCGTCCGTAGGCGCCTTTGGGGTCAGGTCGTGAACCCCAGCATCCTGCACGGTCTGGCCCCGGCGGCAGCGGTGCCGCCCGGGCCCCGACCGTACCGACGGCCGGGGTTCACGACCTGACCCCGGGCCGATGCGTCATGGTCCCCTTTCTCGTGCTCGTGAGTGTTGCACTCGGCGCCCGCCTCGCCGGGCAGCTGGGCGTGCGGCCGCTGCGCGCGTGGCCCGCTTGCGTGCGGCTGGGGCTGGCGGCGATGTTCTGTGTGACTGCCGCCGCACATTTCAACAGCATGCGTCCCGACCTGGTGGCCATGGTGCCGCCGGGCGTGCCGTCTCCCGGACTCATGGTCACCGTCACGGGGTTGTGCGAACTCGCCGGCGCTGCCGGGCTGCTCGTCCCGCGCACCCGCCGCGCCGCCGCGCTGGGCCTGATCGTCCTGCTGCTGGCCGTGCTGCCGGCAAACGTGCACGCAGCACGCGCCGGGGTGACACTCCGGGGCGAGCCGCCGACCCCGCTCGCGCTCAGGGTGCCGCTGCAGGCGCTCTTCATCGGCGTGCTGTGGTGGGCGGGTGTCCGGCGAGCAATCGGCGAGGGGGTCAGGTCTTGAATCGCAGCGTCTTGCACGCACTGGCCCCCGACCGGCGGAGCCCCGCCGCCGGGGCCAGAGCGTGCGAAATGCTGCGGTTCAAGACCTGACCCCCCGGATCACTGCCACCGGAAATACCTCGACGACACCGCCAGACTCACCCCAAGCACCAGCAGCAGCGCCGCCACATCGCCCGCGTGCGCCATCCAGCCGGCGCCGTGCCAGATGCCCCGCAGCAGGTTCACCGCATGGGTCAGCGGCAGCACCCGCGCCACCAGCCCGAGCGCCGGCGGCAGCGCCTCGACCGGCACCACCAGCCCCGACACTCCCAGCATCGGGTAGAGAATCAGTGCCCCCACCGGCTGCGCGAACCGGGCCGTCGGCACCAGACTCGCTATCACGAACCCGAGCGACAGGATGGCCACCGTCGCCAGCAGCAGCGCCACCAGGAACGAGCCCACCGGCACGCCGTCCGGCACCGGGTAATAGCGGCCACCGAAGGCCACCGTCGCCGCCACCGTCACCGCCATCAGCAGCAGCTTCACGAGCACATGCGCGCCGAGAATCGTCCAGGGCCGCAGCGGCGTGGCCCGAAGCCGCTTCAGGATGCCGCCCTCCCGGTAGATCGCGATGATGGTCACGAGCGACAACACCGCGCTCAGCGCGATGAGCAGCACCGCGAGAATCGGCAGGTCCACCGTCACCGCGCGCGCCGGCCCCGCGTCTGTCGCCCGGACACGCCCCGCAAACGTGCGCGCGAGCACCACGTAGAACACCACGGGCACCACGAGCGTCCCGACGACGCCCATGGGCTCGCGCATGAAGATCTTCAGCTCGAGCCAGGTGAGTTGGGCCAGGCCTCTCAACATGCGTATGCCTCTACTGACGAATCGAGTGTCCGGTGAGATCGAGGAACACGTCCTCGAGCGTCGGCACTTCGGTGCGCAGATCGGTGACCACCATGCGGTGCTCCGCCACGCACCCGATGACGTGCATCACCAGGTCAGGGCCGCCCCCGCGCACGACACACGTCGCGCCCTCACGGGTGACCGAGGTCACACCGGGCAACTGGCCGAACCGCTCGTCGGCCATGGGGTCGATGGTGGTGATGTGAACGGCGCGCGTGGGGCAGTGACGTTCCACGAGCGCGGCCGGGGCTCCGATGTCGACCACCCGGCCATGGTCGATGATGGCCACCCGATCGCACAGGCGCTCGGCCTCCTCCATCAGGTGTGTGGTCAGCAGCACGGTCTTGCCCCGCGTGCGGATGCCCCGCACCAGGTCCCAGATGGCACGTCGTGCCTGCGGATCGAGCCCCGTCGTCAACTCGTCCAGGAAGACGACCTCGGGATCGTTGATGAGGGCGAGCGCAATGAACAGCCGCTGCTTCTGCCCGCCCGACAAGGTCATGAACCACGCGTGGCGCTTGTCCGCGAGCCCGAGCTGCTCGAGCAGCTGACGGCCATCGACCGGCGCACGGTACAGCGAGGCCCAGAGCGACACGGCTTCAGCCACCGTGATGCGCTTCTGCAGGTCCGCCTCCTGAAGCTGCACGCCGATGCGCTCCTGCAGGCGGTAGGCGTCGCGGATGGGGTCGAGCCCCAGCACCGACACCCGTCCGGAATCGGGTGTCCGCAACCCTTCGACGCACTCGAGTGTGGTGGTCTTGCCGGCGCCGTTCGGCCCGATGAGGCCGAAGATCTCGCCCTGCCGCACGTCGAAGGACACGTCGTGCACCGCGACGGCCTTGCCGTACCGTTTGCCGATGGCCGCGACGTCGATGACCGGGTCGGTGGGCATCGAGA
>JAEZDP010000473.1 GCA_023418055.1 Acidobacteriota bacterium | reverse complement strand
TGGCGCCGGGCGACGGCCACGGCCGCTGGCGCCGGCACCACGAGGACCGGCGGCGCCGAGTCGAGGTCGTCTTCCACGTCGCCCCTGGCGGCGACGAGCCGCGAGCCCAACAGTGTGGCCAGGTGCGAAGCTTCGGCCATCCCGAACTCGAGGCCGGCCCGCTCCGCCTCGTGGGTAGGAACCGAGGCGTCGGTGAGGACCCCGAGGCGCACGGGCTGCGTCCGCATCGTCGCTGCCGCGACCCCGTCGTCCAGGGTGGTGGACGCCAGCGCTGCGCCAAACGCATACCCGGCCCACTGCCGGCGAGTCATGCCGGTGGTTCGTCGGTTTGGTCGTCGCATGCGGGCATTGCGATTGCACGTTCGCTGCCACATGTCTGCCGATGCGGTCCACGCGAGCCATCACGTCCTGTCCGAGACGTCGCGCTGGCTGACGGCGTGGGACGCCGTGTTGTGGGTGGCTCTCGCCACTGGCGCGGCGATGTACGCGGTGGGCGTCTGCACCCTGTGGCGTCGGGCCGGGGCTGGGCAGGGCGTCACCCTCTGGCAGGCGGTGGCGTTCGTGGTGGGGTGGCTTGCACTGGTAGGCGCGCTCCTGTCGCCGCTCGACGCCTTGAGCGACGTCCTATTTGCCGCCCACATGACGCAGCACGAGTTGATCATGCTCGTGGCGGCCCCTCTGCTGGTCGTGGCCCGTCCAGCCGCGGCCGTGTTGTGGGCCCTGCCGCAGGCGCAGCGGCGCACGATACAGGCGTGGCGATCACCCGGAGTCCTGCGGTGGTGGCAGCGGGCGACCGCACCGGTCGTCGTGCTCGTGCTGCACGGCCTGGTCGTGTGGATCTGGCACCTGCCGCGCCTGTTCGAGGCGGCGCTGCAGAGCGAGGCCGTCCACGCCCTGCAGCACCTGATGTTCTTCTGGACCGCCTCTCTGTTCTGGTGGGCTCTCGTCCACGGTCGCTACGGCACGCTGGGCTATGGGGTCTCGGTGGCGTTCGTGTTTGCCACGGCCGTGCATTCGAGTCTGCTCGGCGCACTGCTGACCTTTGCGCCCGCCCCCTGGTATCCGACCTATCAGGCGACCGCACCGGCCGCCGGCGTCGATGCCCTTGCCGATCAGCAGTTGGCCGGGCTGCTCATGTGGGTGCCGGCCGGGGTGCTGCTGATGCTTGCCGGCCTGGCGTTGTTCGCGGCGTGGTTGGGTGCCCTCGAGCGTCGTGCGGTGTTGCATTCGACAACACGGTGTTCTCGCTGAGTACACCGCTGCGTGCGTCCTTCCGCTGACGGATACCAGCGTGGACGCCCCACGTCCGGAACGGCTCTTGCGTCAGTGCTTACGAATCACTGCGCCGTGCGGCGGCTGGTCGCGCACGTGCTGCGGAGGAGGGGCCGGCGAATGCGACGGAGCGCGGTCTGTGTCTGGATGGTCGGCGCCGGGATGTTTGCCGCCTGCGGTGACGGTGGCACACCTGCGTCCGCGCCGCCGCCCGACCGTGCGACGACGCGACCTGCGGCGCCGACCGGTGACCTGGCGGAGCTTGCGGCCGACGACGGGCAGTGGGTGATGGCGCCGAGAAATCACGCGTCGACCCGCTTCAGCGGCCTCACCGAGATCGACACCGGCAACGTCGCCGCGCTCGAGTTGAAGTGGTCGTTCTCGACGGGCGTGCTGCAGGGACACGAAGCCGCGCCACTCGTCGTCGGCTCGACGATGTACGTGGTCACGCCGTTTCCGAACATCCTCTACGCTCTCGACCTTGCGGCCGACGGGGCGGTGAAGTGGAGCTACAGGCCCACGCCCGATCGTGCGGCCCAGGGAGTGGCCTGCTGCGATGTAGTCAACCGAGGGGCGGCGTACATCGACGGGCGCGTCATCTTCAACACGCTCGACAACCACACGGTGGCCGTGAATGCCGAGACAGGCGCCGAGATCTGGAAGACCAGGCTGGGCGACATCAATCTTGGCGAGTCGATGACCATGGCACCGCTCGTCGTGAAGGACAAGGTGCTCGTGGGCAACAGCGGCGGGGAGTTCGGCGTCCGCGGATGGCTCACCGCGCTCTACGTGGACAGCGGCGACATAGCGTGGCGCGCCTACTCGACGGGCCCCGACGAGGACGTGCTCATCGGCGACGACTTCCAGCCCTTCTACGCGCGCGACCGCGGGGTGGACCTTGGCGTCACCACCTGGCCCTCGGACATGTGGCGCATCGGCGGCGGCACGGTGTGGGGATGGATCTCCTACGACCCCGAGCTGGACCTCATCTACTACGGCACGGGAAATCCGGGGCCGTGGAACCCCGAACAGCGGCCAGGCGACAACAAGTGGACGGCCGGTATCTTCGCGCGCAACCCCGACACCGGGCAGGCGCGCTGGGCGTATCAGTGGAGCCCGCACGACCAGTACGACTACGACGGTGTGAACGAGAACGTGCTGCTGGACCTCGAACTCGACGGGCGGCAGCGCAAGGTGCTGGTGCGCGCCGAGCGCAACGGATTCATGTACGTGCTCGATCGCGCGACCGGCGAGGTGCTGTCGGCCGATCCCTTCGTGCACACCACGGCCGCCACGAGCATCGACCTCGCGACGGGACGACCCATCGAGGTGGAGGAGAAGAAGACCGGGTTCGGCCGCGTGGTGCGCGACATCTGCCCGGCGGCCC
Organism: Acidobacteriota bacterium; assembly: GCA_023418055.1. Taxonomy (GTDB): domain Bacteria; phylum Acidobacteriota; class Vicinamibacteria; order Vicinamibacterales; family Vicinamibacteraceae; genus JAEZDP01. Next base: position 10,211 of record JAEZDP010000473.1, on the reverse strand, counting down.
CCGGCGGCAAGGACTGGCAGCCGACCGCCTGGTCGCCGCGCACGGGCCTGCTGTACGTGCCGCACAACAACCTCTGCATGGACATGGAGGGCCTCGAGGCGAACTACATCGCCGGCACGCCGTTCGTGGGGGCGCGGGTCGTGATGAAGGCCGGGCCCGGCGGGCATCGGGGCGAGTTCACGGCCTGGGACCCGGTGGCCCGCGAACCGGTCTGGAAGATCAAGGAGACGTTCCCGGTGTGGAGCGGCACGGTGGCCACGGGAGGCGACGTGGTGTTCTACGGCACGATGGACCGCTGGTTCAAGGCGGTGCACGCGCGGACCGGCGAGGTGCTGTGGCAGTTCCGCGTCGGCTCGGGCATCGTCGGACAGCCCATCACCTATCGCGGACCCGACGGTCGCCAGTATGTCGCCGTGTTGTCGGGGGTGGGCGGCTGGGCGGGTGCGGTGGTGTCTGGCGGGCTCGACGTCCGTGACGAGACCTCGGCGCTCGGGTTCGTCGGCGCGATGACCGACCTGCCGCAGTACACGACGGAAGGAGGCACGTTGTATGTCTTCGGCCTGCCGTGAGACCCCGCATGGTCTGGCACGCAGGACGCGCCGTGGACGGCGCCGCTGTGCCTGGGCGCTGTCGTCGCTCGTGGCCGTTGCCGCATGCGGCGACAGCGGGTCTGTGCCCGACGCCCGCTCGGCCGCCGCATCACGTGAACTTCGGGTCTGTGCCGACCCGAACAATCTGCCGTTCTCGAACGATCGTGAAGAGGGCCTCGAGAATCAACTGGCCGACCTCGTCGCGGCCGAGATGGGCGCCACGGTGCGCTACACGTGGTGGGCACAGCGTCGCGGCTTCGTGCGCAACACGCTGCGCGCTCTCGAGTGCGACGTGATCATGGGGGTCCCCTCGAGCTTCGAGCTGGTCCTGCCCACCCGTCCGTACTACCGGTCGACCTATGTCTTCGTCACGCAGGCGCGTCGCGACCTTCCAGTCCGGACCTTCGACGACGACGTCTTGCGAACGCTGAAGGTGGGCGTCCACGTCATTGGCGACGACTACGCGAATGTGCCGCCGGCGCACGCCCTGTCGGCTCGCGGCATGATTGCCAACGTCGTCGGCTACAGCATCTATGGCGACTACGCCAAGCCGAACCCGCCCGCACGTCTCATCGACGCGGTGGCCCAGGGTGAAGTGGACGTGGCGGTGGTATGGGGACCGCTTGCCGGGTACTTCGCCCGCCGGCAGAACGTGCCCCTGACCATCACGCCGGTGCAACCCGAGATCGACCTGCCGTTCCTGCCGTTCGTGTTCGACATCGCGATGGGCGTGCGGCGCGACGACGAAGCGCTGCGCGACGAACTCGACGACATCCTCGAGCGCAGGACGGCGGACGTCGAACGGCTCGTGCGCGATTTCCACATCCCGAGCCCGGCGTCGGTGGAGGAGGGAGGATGACAGCCAGAGCCGTTCGCGCCATCGCCCGGCGCCGTGCCGTGCCCCTGCTCGGGGTACTGCTGGCGCCGTGGGTCTGGGGATGCGGCGGGTCGGCACCGAAGGACGACGCGTCGGCCCCCGCGGCAGCGCCGCCGGATGCCGTACGCCAGGTGGACCTCCTGCCGGGAACACCGGTGGCGCCCACACCGCGAGTCAACCCGTTTGCCGACGACGCGCATGCGCGCGCGGAAGGCCGCCGCCTGTACGACTGGATGAACTGCTCCGGCTGCCACTTCGCCGGAGGCGGTGGCATCGGACCTCCGCTGATGGACGACGACTGGATCTACGGCGGACGCCCCGACCAGATCTTCGACTCCATCGCGAGTGGCCGCGCCAACGGCATGCCGGCATACGGCGACAAGCTGGCGGCCGGTCAGATCTGGCGCATCGTCGCTCATGTCGAGAGCCTGGGCGAGGGCGTGGGGCCACCGGGCGAGGTGGAGGGCAGAGAGGAAACGCGCGATGACGGGCGGTAGGCTGCTGGTCCTCACGTGTCTGGCGGCGGGTGGCAGCGGCTGTGCCGGCATGCAGTCAACGCTCGACCCCGCGGGCCCGGCGGCAGGTCCGATCGCCAGCCTGTGGTGGGTGCTCCTCGGCATCTGTGTCGTCGTGCAGTTGCTCGTCACCGCTGCCGTCGCCGTCGCGATCGGCCGCCGCCACAGGCAGGATGTGGCCAGCCTGCTCGCCCATGGCGAGCCCACCAAGCGGCGTGTGGTGATGGCGGCCACTGGTGTGACGCTGCTCGTGCTGGTCGTCCTCGTGAGCTACAGCGTTGTCGTCGACCGTGCCGTGGCGCGCCTGCCCCCGCCCGACGTCGTGCCCCTGGTCGTGAACGTGACGGGGCACATGTGGTGGTGGGAAGTCGAGTACGAGGACGACACGTCATCCCGCCGCTTCACGACCGCCAACGAGTTGCGCGTGCCGGTGGGACGTCCCGTCGTCGTCAACCTCGAAGCGAGGGACGTCATCCACAGCTTCTGGGTACCCAACCTGGCCGGCAAGCTCGACGTGATGCCCGGCCGCCGCAACACGCTCTGGTTCCAGGCAGATCGGCCCGGAACCTTCCGCGGGCAGTGCGCCGAGTTCTGCGGTCTGCAGCACGCCAAGATGGCGTTCCTGGTCGTGGCCGAAGCGCCCGACGAATTCGAGGCCTGGGCCGAGGCGTACCGGCAGACGCCCGCACCGCCAGGAACGCCCCTCGCCGCTCGAGGCGAGCAGGTCTTCCTCTCGTCGCAGTGTGCGTTATGCCACCGCGTGCGGGGGACACAGGCGTGGGGACTCGTCGCGCCAGACCTGTCGCGCATCGGCAGCCGACGAACGCTCGCGGCGGGCACGCTGCCCAATACCCCCGAGAACATGGCGGCGTGGATCCGTGACCCGCAAGGCATCAAGCCGGGCACGTTCATGCCGGCGACCCGTCTGGACGACGACAGCCTCGACGCGCTCGTCGCCTATCTCGACGGGCTGCGCTAGAGAGGAGCGCCGGTGCACGAACCTGTGGAACGTTGGCCGGGGCACGACGCCGAGGAAGTCGCACGACTCGAGCGGACGTGGGCGTCGCCGCCTGGCGTGCTGCGCTGGTTCAGCCACGTCAATCACCGCTTCATCGGCCGACGGTTCATCGTCACGGCCTTCGTGTTCTTCCTGCTCGGCGGGCTGCAGGCCCTGGCCATCCGCCTGCAGTTGGCGCAGCCGGAGAGCGGCCTCATCAGCCCAGATCTCTACCGGCAGCTGTTCACGATGCACGGCACGACGATGATGTTCTTCTTCGCCGTCCCGGTGATGGAGGGGTTCGCGATGTACCTGGTGCCGCTGATGATCGGCACGCGCGACATGGCGTTTCCGCGGCTGAACGCGTTCGGATACTACGTGTACCTCATCGCGGGCATCGTGCTGTATGGCGCGTTCGTGCTCGACATGGCACCCGATGCGGGCTGGTTCGCCTATCCACCGCTGTCGCTCAAGGAGTTCGAGCCCACGCTGCGCCTCGACTTCTGGGCCACGATGGTCACCTTCATCGAGGTGGCGGCGCTCGTGGCGGCCGTCGAGCTGATTGCCACCGTGTTCAAGCAGCGCGCCGTGGGGATGACGCTCAACCGCATGCCGCTGTTCGTCTGGGCGTGCCTCGTGATGGCGTTCATGATCGTGTTTGCGATGCCGCCGCTCATGATCGGCAGCGTGATGCTGGCCATGGACCGCACGGTCGGCAGCCACTTCTTCGACGTGGCGGCGGGCGGCGATGTCGTGCTGTGGCAGCACATCTTCTGGTTCTTCGGTCATCCCGAGGTCTACATCATCTTCATTCCCGCGTTAGGGATGGTGTCGAGCATCATCGTCACCTTCAGCCGGCGGCCCATCTTCGGGTACACGGCGCTCGTCCTGTCGCTGGTCGCTACGGGGTTCATCGGCTTCGGGCTGTGGGTGCATCACATGTTCGCCGCGGGCCTGCCGCATCTCGGCATGAGCTTCTTCACGGCCGCCAGCATGATGATCGCCATCCCGACCGGCGTGCAGTTCTTCTGCTGGATTGCGACTCTCTGGGATGGGCGGCTGGTGTTCAAGACGCCGCTGCTGTTCGTGTTGGGCTTCCTGTTCATCTTCGTCGCCGGCGGCCTCACCGGCGTGATGATTGCCTCGGTGCCCTTCAACCGGCAGGTCCACGACACGTTCTTCATCGTGGCGCACCTGCACTACGTGCTGATCGGCGGCGCGGTCTTCCCACTGTTCGGGGCCGTCTACTACTGGTTCCCGAAGCTGACGGGCCGCATGCTCGGCGAGCGGCTGGGACGCTGGCACTTCTGGACGTTTGCCGTGGGTTTCAACGTCACGTTCTTCCCGATGCACCAGCTGGGGCTCGAGGGCATGCCGCGTCGGGTCTACACGTATCTCGACGGCCTCGGCTGGCACTCGCTCAACCTCATCGCGTCCATCGGGGCCGCGCTGATGGCCGTGTCGGTCACGATCTTCCTCGTCAACGTCGTGCGGAGCCTCTACCACGGTGAAGTCGCCGGCGACGACCCGTGGGGCGCCGACACGCTCGAATGGTCCACGTCGTCTCCGCCGCCGCCGTACAACTTCCACCCGCTGCCCGTCGTGCAGGGCCTCTACCCCCGCTGGGACGACGACCCCGTGAACCCGAGGGCGGTGGTGACGGGTCTGCGTGCCGACAGGCGTGAGGTGCTGGTCACGCGCCTGCTCGACGCCGAGCCAGACTACCGCTCGGTCTTGCCGAGCCCGAGCTACGCGCCCGTGCTCCTGGCGCTGGCATGCACCGTGGCGTTCCTGGGCGTGATCTACGACGAGTGGATGGTGCCGATCGGCGCACTGCTGACGTTTGTGGTGATCGTGATCTGGCACTGGCCGGGCACCCACGAACGCACCCCGCCCTGGAAGGACGGCGGATCGTGAAGACGACCGCGGTCATCGACGTCTCGCATCTGCCGAACCTCGTGGCCGGCAGCCGTGCGCCGTTGTGGTGGGGCATGGTGCTGCTGCTCGTGATCGAGACGGCCGTCATCGGCACGCTCATCACGTCGTACTTCTACCTGCGCATCAACCAGCCCGAGTGGCCGCCACCAGGCGTAGACCCGCCCGAGTTGCTGCTGCCCACGCTGAACACCGTGATTCTGCTGGCCAGCAGCATCCCCATGTACCTGGCCGACCACGGCATCACGCGCGGTCGCACACGCCAGTTGTTCTGGGGCATGGTGGGCTCCATTGTCCTCGGCGGCACCTTTCTCGTGTTGAAGGTGGTGGAGTACTCCGACGTGCCCTACCGCTGGGACGACCACGCCTACGGGTCGATCGTGTGGCTGATGATTGGCTTCCACTCGGCGCACGTGTTGTCGGTGATCCTCAAGAGCGTGGTGGTGGCCGTGCTGGCGTGGCGCGGCTACTTCAACGCCGAGCGCCTGCTGGGTGTGCAGGTCAACGGCCTCTACTGGCATTTCGTGGTCGCAATCTGGATCCCCCTGTACGTGGTCATCTATTGGGCGCCTCGCGCGCTTCACTGAGAGCTTCACTGGGTCCTGTAATGACGGATGCACTCGACAGCGAACGGCGCTGGACCACGGGGAGGGCGATTCTGGCATTGTGGAGCGGTGTCCTGCTGCCCCCGCTTGCGTGGGTGCTGCACCTCAACGTGAGCTACGCCCTGGCGACGCTCGCCTGCCAGCACGCGCGTGCGACGCTGCTGCTGACGACGGGTGTCTCATTGGCCGTCGCCGGCGTGGGCGGTGCCATCGCGTGGCGGGTGTGGAGCGAGATCGGCCCCGGGCACGAGGCCGATGGCAGCGTCATCGGTCGCTCGCGCTTCATGGGTATGGGCGGCGTAGCCCTCGCCATCCTGTTCGCGGTGGTCATTGTCGTGCAGACGATTCCCACGCTGCTCTTCACCTCGTGCGATTGAGGGAGGCAGGTCGTGGCCCGTCCGGCTGACCTTTCCTGCGTCGTGTGGTCCCTGCTAGCGTGGTCGGCATGACGACCGAGGGGCGGAAGCCCATCTCGACCCGACGACGTCGCGCGGCCTGGGCTGGCGTGGCCGCGGGCCTTGCCGCCGGCATGCTGATGACGCGCTGCGGACGACGCCGCTACGACCTCCGCGGGCGTGTGGTGCTCATCACCGGCGGCTCACGCGGGCTGGGCATGGCGCTGGCGCGCGAGTTCGGCCGCCGGGGCGCGCGCCTCGTCATCGCCGCGCGGACGCTCGACGAGCTGGCGCGGGCCGAAGCGACGCTCCGCGACGAAGGACTCGACGTGCACGCCGTACAGTGCGACATCCGCGACGCGACGCAGGCGGCGCGAGCCGTCGAGGTGGCGGTGCAGGTGACCGGACGGCTCGACGTGCTGGTGAACAACGCCGGCGTGATTCAGGTGACCCCGTTGGCCAACGCCACGCCAGAGGACTACGCCGACTCGCTCCAGACCCACTTCTGGGGCCCCCTGGCGCTCGTGCGCGCCTCGGTGCCGCATCTTCGGCGTGCGCCCGGCGGGGCCCGCATCCTCAACGTGTCGTCGATTGGCGGACGCCTCTCGGTGCCGCACCTCACGCCCTACGCGGTGGGGAAGTTCGCGCTGACCGCGTACTCGGAAGGCTTGAGGGCCGAACTGCAACGGGACGGCATCCTCGTCACCACCGCCACCCCCTCGCTCGTGCGGACGGGATCGCACCTGCGCGCGAGGATTCGCGGCCAGCACGAAGCGGAAGCGCGGTGGTTCGGCCTCGGCATGACCAATCCGTTGACGTCGCTGTCGGCGCCCCGCGCCGCCGCGCGCCTGGTGGAGGCGACCGTGATCGGGCGTGCGCACATCGCGCCCGACGCGAGGGCACGCCTCGGCGAGATCGTGCACGTCCTTGCACCCGAACTCACCGCAGCCGTGATGGCCCTCGTCACGCGCTACGCGCTGCCGGCACCATCGGCCGCGGCGTCGGCCGGTATCCTGCGCGAGGCGCAAGACGTCGGCTTCGGCTGGGTGGAACCCTTCCTGCCGCACGACGCGGCCGTCGCTCACAACCAGACGGACGTCAGAACCCCGGCGCCAGACTGAACTGCCACACCCACCCGCGGTCACGGCGCTGGAAGGGCCGCGCATAGCTGATCTGCACGACGGCAAAGCCCAGCGCGTTCACGCGCAGGGCGAGGCCCGCGCTGCTCACCGCCTCGCGGTCGCTCCGGTACAGCGGGGAATCGGCGCCGCTGTCCCACGCCACGCCGGCGTCGGCAAACATTGCCACTTCGACCGGGATGGGCCCGTACATCCCACGGCCCTGCCCGAAGGGCCGCAGCAGCGGAAAGCGGAACTCGAGATTGGCCACCGCCATCCGGCTACCGACGAGCCGATCCACGGCGGCGCAGCGGCCATCTGGCGTCGGCGGACACTCGGCAGCCTCGAAGGTGCCGATGTCGTAGCCGCGCAGCAGATGCGGGTAGCCGATGAACAGCGGCACGAGCCGCGGGTCTTCGGCCGACGACCCGTAGCGCCCGTAGTGCATGGCCCGGAAGGCGATCGTATAGAACGACACCGGCATCAGGTAGCGGCGGTAGTCGGCCAGCACACCGGTGTAGGCCAGATCGCCGAAGGTCGGTGCAGCCTCGAAGCGGTAGCGCTGACCGAGAATCGGGCCCGTGGCACCGAACGACGCCGTGTCGTACACGAGCGCCGCGCTCGTCTGGCCCATGTTGATGGACGACGACTGGCCGAGGTCCTGACGCTCGTCGAGCAGGAGTTGCCCGGTGTTGACATCGAACGCGCGTGTGGTGACGCGCTGCGAGAACCCCAGGTTGCGGTACCCCGCGCTGAACTCCACTCGTTGCGCTTCGCTGAAGGGGTACTGCACGAGGCCGGTGACCCCGCGGTCCACCTGTCTGAAGATCACCGACTGGTCGATGAAGGCCGGCGTGCCGTCGATCACGCCCACCGTCGTCCCCGTGTAGCCGCTGCGGAACGGCGACTGGTCGGCCATCACGCCCCAGTTCCAGCGGCGCTTCATGTTGCGATACACCACGCCTCCGCCGATGTCGTTGCCGCTGAACTCGCCGTTGAACGTGGCCATGCTCTGCACCGCGATCCCGAGGTTGTGGTCGCCGAGCATGTCGCTGAAGAAGAACGACATCGACCCACCGCCGAAGGTGCCCCAGCGGTCGGCGCCCACGGCCACCGACGGCTGTCCCACGAAGTCGAGTTGGAGGTTGGCGCGGTACGGCTCGATGTCGGGGCTTGCCGTCGGAGGCGGCAGACCGGTGCGCGGGTCGTCGAGCAGCGCGGTGACCGTGCCTGGCCGTGCGGGCGTCACCGGGGGTAACACGCCGGCGGACGCGTCGGTCGTCAATGGGGCGTCTGCGGGTTGCGCGCCGCGTTCGTCGATCCGGTACAGCGCGTGTTCGCCGTTGGTGTAGGCGGTGAACACCAGGCGCTCAGACGTGCGCGCCGCTGCCAGCACCGGGCTGGTGGCCGTGATCCCGGAGGCACCCGTGTAGAGCTGGGTCAGCCTTGTCGGCGTCCCGCCGCCGATCGCCACTTCGTAGAGGTTGCTCACCCCGTCGGGCTCGGCCACGAAGACGAGCCTGCGTCCGTCGGGAGTCCAGTGGGGGTTGATGTGTTTGCCCCGCGCGAACGCCCGCACCTCACGCACCTCGCGACTGTCAGGAGCCAGCGTCGCCAGTCGCAGATCACCGAACGACAACGTCGTCATGTCGCTGGTGAAGCGGTCGGTGACGAAGGCCAACGTCGTCCCGTCGGGCGACCAGGACGGATGCAGTTCGGCATAGGCGTCGCTCGTGAGGCGGGTGAGCGCTTCCGACTCGAGGTCGAGCAGGAACAGGTCGGTCACGCCGCCGGCCATGCCCACCAGGGCCAGGTGCCGCCCATCGGGCGACCACGCCGGACCGAACGCTGCGTCGATCTCGGTCATCCGGATGCGCTGCGTGACGCGGCCGTTCGTGGTGTCGTAGACGGTGATTTCGGGACGTCCACCAGCCACCGCCGCCACCGCGAGTCGCCGCCCATCAGGCGCCCATGTGCCTGCCGACTCGATGAACTGCAGGCTGTTGAAGTGCGGGTCGACGGCCGAGCGTGTCAGCCTGCGCGTCACGGCACCGGTGTCGGCGTCGGCCACATAGAGGTCGATGGACAGGCCGCTGCGTTCCGACAGGAAGGCCAGGTGGCGCCCGTCGGGACTCAGCGCGGGCGACACGTGCAGGCGTCCCCCGATGTCGGACGCTTCGGTGAGGCGTTCGCCGAAGGCGCTGGCGGGCCGTCCGCCGGCAGGACGGTCGTTGAAATGCACCCGCAGCGCGGCATGCCAGTCGGCCGTGAGCGTCTCGTCGTCGATGCCGAGGACGGTGCTGATCGCGGCACGGGGATCTCCCGAGGCCAGCCCGGCGACGAGCATGTCGCTGACGGCGCGGTCGCCCCACCGCCCCGCGATGTAGGCCCAGAGGGCTTGCCCCCATCGATAGGGGAAGAACTGCGGATCGGAGAGCTGTCGCACGGTCGGCAACGACTCGTTGACGATGGCATCGCGCACCCACATCGCCGTCAGCGGCGACTCGCGGCCCACCGACAGGAACTCCGCCATGCCTTCGATGTACCAGAGGGGCAGGCCGGCCATGCCGCCGAGACCCTGCTGGCCCGTGCGCAGCGCCACGGCGCTGGCCAGGTCGTACTGATAGGCGTGCACCAGTTCGTGACCGAGCACGTGGTCGGTGTCGGTCATCGGGCCGGCAAACGGCATCACGATGCGTCGCCGCAGCCCCTCGGTGAGCCCGCCCGTCCCCTCGCCGATGCCGCCGCCGACGACGTTGGTCTGCCGAAAATGGGCAGGAGCGGCATACATGATGAGAGGCTGACGGCTGCTGAGGCGGTGATCGAGCATCCGCCGCAACCGCTCGTCCCATCGCTCGGCGAGCCGCGCCGTGATCGCGATGGCCTCGGTGGTGCTCGGGTAGAAGTAGATGTCGAACTGATTGGTGCGCTGTACCTGGAAATCGAAGACCTGATACCGCACCTTGTTGCGGCCGAAGTGCTGGGCCTCCGCCGACGGCACACCAAGTGCCGCCAGCGAAAGGGCGCCGCACATTGCCGCGCATCGCGCGCGTCGCACTGAAGTCATGAGCTCCTCGCCACGCTTCAGTTGCAAGACGGACGCCACGCCGGCGGCTTTCGCGAGACCTTTCTCGCGGATGACGGTCAGAAGGCGGCCGCGGCCGCCTCCGCCACAGGCG
>JAEZDP010000462.1 GCA_023418055.1 Acidobacteriota bacterium | reverse complement strand
AGCCCGTACACCGGGGTGTGGGTGCCGAACGACAGGACGACGGCCCACCCCAGCCCCCAGGCATACAGCGTGGCCACGGGCCCGGGGCGCCAGAGCGCGACGAGTGCGAGTGTGGCGGCGAGAAGTCCGGGGAACAGTCGAGCCTCGTGGGTGCCGAGATCTGCCGTGAGCTCGCCGTACAGGATGTTACCGTACGGCGCCGACAGGTAGCTGACCGGGCGTGCACTCCATTGCGCGATCTCGTCCATGCCACGTGGTCCCAGTTCCGCCTGGTTGCGCCGATACGGGGTGCCGTAGGCCACGAGGGCCGGCGCCACGACGACCGCCCCGATGGCCAGCGCGAGGATGGCTCGCCCCACGCGCCCTGAGCGATGCTGCCACCACAGGACGGGGGTGAGCAGCACCAGGAACAGCACCAGGAACACCCCGTAGTAGATGCAGCTCAGGAACTGCAACAGCAGGAACACGCCCGTCGCGATGCCGTCGGCGATGCGGCCGTTCGTCCACGTGCGATGCAGGGCCCAGAGCGTGAGCGGCATCCACTGCGACCACTGCAGTTCCAGGTGCATCGCGTGTTCGATGCGATAGGGGGCGAATCCGAAGATGAGGCCCGCGAGGGCGGCGGAGGTCCGCGAGCCGGTCAGGCGCCGCGCGAGCAGGTAGGCGCCGAGCGCCGACATCCAGGGCCCGACGAGCAGCAGGACGTTGTACACGGGCAGCGCCGGTGCGCCAGCGGCGATGAACGGCCAGCCGAGGAGACCCTGCAGCAGCACGGCGTCCGAGAAGGCGAGCGTGCCCTTCACCGGCCAGAAGATCGGCGCGTCGAAGAGGCCTGCCGGCGAGGTCGAGAGCGCGTGGGCAATCCACGAAAGTCGCCACATGCTGAAGAGCGCGTCGTGATGGCCGTGCGCGTGGGTGGTGACCATGGCGGCCTGCGGCCAGGTCACGACCACCGTGACCACGGCGAAGGCCAGCGCTGCCAGCAGGGCCTCGGCGACGGGGCCGAGGCGGCGGGAGCGTGGTGGGGTGTCGAGGCGCGTCATGTGGGCGTTGGCAGAGTACTATCTCCGGCATGTCGTCGACGCGTCGAGACTTCCTGCAGCGGACCGCGACACTCGGCGCGGCGGGGCTCTCGTTGGGCGCCTCGACGGCCGCCGCGCAGACCCGCGCCGACTCGCGACAGGAACCCGTCCGTCCGGCGCGGCTGCGGCCTGGCGATACCGTCGGCGTCATCGATCCGGCCTCGGCCACCTGGGACCCCATCGACGTCGACATCGTCGTCGATTCGCTGGCCGCGCTGGGGTTGAAGGCGAAGCTCGGCGCACACCTGATGGACCGTCGTGGCTACCTGGCGGGTCGCGACGAGGACCGCGCCGCTGACGTGATGGCGATGTTCGCCGATCCCTCCGTCAAGGCGATTCAGGCGCTGCGGGGCGGCTGGGGCTGCGCACGGCTGCTGCCGCTGCTCGACTTCGACGTCATCGCGCGCAACCCGAAGATCCTGCTGGGCTACAGCGACCTCACGGCGTTGCTGCTGCCCGTCCACGCGCGGACGGGGCTCGTGACCTTTCACGGCATGAACGGGGCATCCGAGTGGAACCGCTTCAACGTCGACTGGTTCCGGCGGGTGCTGATGGACGGCGAAGCGGTCACGTTGCGCAACGACATGGCCGTCGGTGATGCCCTGGTACCGACGGAGAACCGCATCCGGACGATCACGCCGGGCCGCGCGCGCGGGCGGTTGCTCGGCGGCAATCTCACCGTGCTGACCTCCATCATCGGGTCGGGGCTCCTGCCGGACTTCGATGACGCCATCCTGTTCATCGAGGACGTGCAGGAGGCGCCCTACCGCATCGACCGGATGCTGACGCAACTGGCGCTGGCCGGTGTGCTGAAGCGTGTGCGGGCGGTCGTCTGGGGTCGGTGCACGCGCTGCTCGCCGGGCGAGGGGTACGGCTCGCTGACGATTAGCGACCTGCTCGACGACCATGTTGCGCCGCTGGGCGTGCCGGCTTGGGAAGGCGCGCAGATTGGCCACATCGCACGGCAGTTTGTCGTGCCGGTGGGCGCTGAAGCGGAAGTGGATGCCGACCGGGGCACCATACGCCTGCTGGCGCCAGCCGTGACATGACCTGCCGTCGCCACCTGTCCGACTTCGAGGAGACCTCCCATGCCCACCCTGCTGCTGGCCGACGATGACGAATCCATCCGGATGGTGGCGCGTCTGGGGTTGGCGCGTGCGGGGTACGAGGTCACGCTGGTGGAGGACGGCCCGTCCGCGGTGGACGCGGTGCGCGCGGGTACGTACGACGTGGTGGTGCTCGACTGGATGTTGCCGGGGCTCGATGGCATCGACATCTGCCGGGCGCTGAAGGCCGACCCGGCCACGGCCGGCATTCCGGTGGTGTTCCTCACGGCGGCGTCGCATGACGGCGCACACGACGAGGCGATGGCGGCCGGCGCCGTGGGCGTCATTGGCAAGCCGTTCAACCCGATGTCGCTCGGCGGGGACGTCCGGGCGATGGTCGAGGGCGCGCGCGTCAGGTCTGACCCCAGCTCCGATACGCCGCAGGTCTGACCCCACGACGCCACGCGGCAGGTCTGACCCCACAACGATGCGCCGCAGGTCTGACCCCGCGCCTCACCCCGCGCCTCAGTAGGTCTTGAGGTAGCGGGTGATCTCCCACTGGCTCACCTGCTGCAGGTACTCGAACCACTCGCGGCGCTTGGCCTCGATGAAGTGCTCGAAGATGTGGTCGCCGAGCGTGTCGCGCATCAGCGCGCTGCGTTCGAGTTCGTCGAGGGCCTCGCTCAGGTTGGCGGGCAGCTCGTCGATGCGCAGCGACCGGCGCTCGCGGTGGCTCATCGTGTAGATGTTCTTGTTCACCGGCGCGCCGGGGTCGAGGTCGTGGTCGATGCCGTCGAGCCCTGCCCGCAGCATCGCCGCAAACGCCAGGTACGGGTTGCACGACGGATCGGGCATCCGCAGCTCGATGCGCGTGTCCTCGCCGCGCGACGAGGGGATGCGGATGAGCGGGCTCCGGTTCCGCTCCGACCAGGCGATGTGCGTGGGCGCCTCGAAGCCGGGAATCAGCCGCTTGTACGAGTTCACCAGGGGGTTGGTGATGGCGCAGAACGCCTCGGCATGCTGCAGCAGCCCGCCGATGTAGTTGGTGCAGGTGCGACTGAGGCCGAACGGGCGGTCGGGGTCGTGGAACACGTTGGCGCCGTCGCGCAGCAGCGACAGGTGGGTGTGCATGCCCGACCCGTTCACGCCATACAGCGGCTTGGGCATGAACGTCGCGTGCACGCCGTTCTGGCGCGCCACGTTCTTGACGACGAACCTGAAGGTGCTGACGTTGTCGGCCGCGGTGAGGACGTTGTCGTAGCGGAAGTCGATCTCGTGCTGTCCGCCGGCCACCTCGTGATGGGCCGCCTCCACCTCGAAGCCCATCGCCTCGAGCATCAGGACGATCTGCCGGCGAACGTCCTCGCCCTGGTCGACGGGCGTGAGGTCGAAGTAGCTGGCCGCGTCGTGCGTCTCGGTGGTCGGCTCGCCATCGCGCGTCTGAAACAGGAAGAACTCGGCTTCGGGGCCGACGTTCATCGTGAAGCCGCGACGTGCGGCCTCGGCCATGGCGCGCTTGAGCGTCTGCCGCGGACAGCCCGCAAACGGGCTCCCGTCGGGATTGGTGATGTCGCAGATGAGCCGCGCCACCTTCTCGCCGGACGGGTCGGTCCAGGGGAAGACGCGAAAGGTCGAGAGGTCGGGCGTCAGGTACATGTCCGACTCCTCGATGCGCACGAAGCCCTCGATGGACGACCCGTCGAAGAGCACCCGGCCGTCGAGCGCCTGCTCGAACCGCAGGTGCGGCACCTCGACGTTCTTGATGACGCCGAGGATGTCGGTGAACTGCAGGCGCATGAACCGCACGCCCGCCGCCCGGGCGGCCTCGAGCACCTGGGCCTTCTGTGCCTCGTGCCCGTCCTTCTGCTGAAACGGCTCGCTCACCTCGGTCTGCTCCTCTAGGGGCGGTCGGGCCGGCCTGGCCCGCTGCGTGGCCCCGTCGCCACGGCCGGGCCGCCACCTGTCACGCGGAGTGCACCCGCGGCTGGTGTCGCTGTCGTGTTGATATTCGTGAAACGTGCGACGCTGCGCGACGCTCGTCACAGAGTATGTGACGAAGCCGTCAACTTTTGCCATGCCCGTCTCGTCTACAGCAGACGATCGGAAACAGGAACCGTGGCCAACTTCCGGCCACGTCCGCGCGCCGCCTGGCGTCCTTCCCCCGGAGGTCGTGCATGAAGTCACGCACGTTGGTTCTCGTCGCTGGTGCCGTGCTGACCGCCGGCGTTGCCGCATCGGCGGCTCTTCCAGATTCGCACGTCGTCGCGGCCGTCGCGGAGGCCCGCGCGGCCCAGGCCGCCCCAGCACCGCCCCCTTCACCGCCCCCTGCGCCCGACCCGGCGCCCACGCCCCCTCCGGCCCCGCAGATCTGGGCGCCCGCGGATCTCGACGACCTGGTCATCGACGTGCAGGCGGCCGTGGACGCGGCGGTCGATGCCGAGGCCATCGCGCGGCAGGTGGAAGCCGCCGTGGACGAGGAGGCCATCGCCCGGCACGTGCAATCGGCGTTGTCGGCCGTCGACCTGGCCCTGCCGGGTCGGCCTCGGCTCGGGCTCCCCGTCAGAGCCGTATCGGCCGACCAGGCCACTGCGGCCGGCCTGCCGGGG
>JAEZDP010000415.1 GCA_023418055.1 Acidobacteriota bacterium | reverse complement strand
CGGCGCCGTCCGTGTGCTGTCGATCGCGGCCGCGGCCAGCGAGGCCGGGGCCGCACGCCTCGACGACACGCTCACGGCGGCGGTCGACCTGCTGGTGGCGTGCCGGGGCCGGGTGGTGGTCACGGGGCTCGGCAAGTCGGGACATGTCGCCCGCAAGATGGCTGCGACGTTTGCCAGCACCGGGACGCCGGCGTTCTTCCTCCACCCGGTGGAGGCGCTGCACGGCGACCTCGGCGCGCTGGTCGAAGACGACGTGCTCGTGGCGGTGTCGTACGGCGGCGAGACGCCGGAGCTGTTGCAGTTGGTCGAGAGTCCGCGCCGGCTCGACGTGCCGCTGCTCGTGCTCACCGGCCATCCCACGTCGTCGTTGGCACGCGCCGGCCGACTCGTGCTCGACTGCAGTGTGGACGCCGAGGCGTGCCCCCTCAACCTCGCGCCCACGGCGAGCACCACGGCCGCCCTGGCGCTCGGCGACGCGCTGGCCATGGGCGTGCTCGCACGCCGCGGTTTCAACGAGGACGACTTTGCCGTCCGCCATCCGGGGGGCAAGCTCGGGCGTCGCCTGATGCGGGTGGCGCAGGCGATGCACAGCGGCGACGCGCTGCCGCTCGTGCGCGAGTCGACGCCGTTGCCCGACGTCATCTACGAGATGTCGCGCAAGGGGCTGGGCATGACCTGCGTGGTGGACGCCCACCTGCGCCTCGTGGGCCTCGTCACCGATGGCGACCTGCGCCGCGCGTTCCTGCGCGATGCCGACGTGCTGCACCGTCTGGCCGACGCGGTGATGACGAGGTCGCCGGTGACCGTCGGGCGCGACATGCGCGCCAACGACGCCCTGCGGCTGCTCGAAGCGCACCGCATCACGTCGGTGCCCGTTGTCGACGCCGACCATCACGTGGAGGGCGTGCTGCACCTGCACGACCTGTGGTCGGTGGGGCGCGCATGAGCGGCCGGCAGGCCAGCGACGACGTGCGGGCCCGGGCGGCGCGCGTCCGCGTGCTGCTCTTCGACGTCGATGGCGTGCTCACCGACGGCGGCCTCTATCTCGGACACGACGGCCGCGAGTTCAAGCGGTTCGACATCAAGGACGGCGCCGGCATCGTGCACGCGCGACAGCGCGGGCTGGTCACCGGGCTCCTCTCGGCACGCAGGTCGGGCGCAACGACGCATCGTGCCGCGCAACTTGGCATGTCGCCGGTGTTGCAGGGCGTCGCCGACAAGGGGCGTGCCCTGGCGACGCTCGTGGACACCGAGGGCTGGTCGCTCGATTCGATCGCCTACATGGGCGATGATGTGCTCGACGTACCGGTGCTGCAGCAGGTGGGTCTGGCCGCCTGCCCGGCCGATGCGGTCGAGGCCGTCCGACTGGCGGTGCACTGGATCAGTGACCGGCCCGGCGGGCGCGGCGCGGTCCGCTCGCTCGTCGACCTGGTGTTGAAAGCGCACGACGAGGCGATGGCCGCGTCGGCCCGTTCCTGATGCGAGTGCCGTGATCGACGACTATCTGCCTCTGCTCGCCGCGCTGGTTGCCCTGCTCGTCGGCCTTGCCGCGGGCAAGGCCTGGGAGCGCTACAAGCTGCACGAAGGGCGGTGGATCGACAGGCGCAAGGCGCGCCAGTCGCCGCATTACATCCAGGGCCTGAACTTCCTCGTCGCCAATCAGCTCGACCACGCCATCGAGGAGCTGAGCCAGGCGGCGCGCGTGGACGAGGACGCCGTCGAGATTCACATGATTCTCGGCAACCTCTATCGCGAGAAAGGTCAGGTCGGCCGCGCGATTCAGATCCACCAGCAGATCCTGCAGCGGCCGCGACTGAGCCGCCTGGAACACACCTACGCCCTGCTGTGCCTCGGGCTCGACTTCAAGCGTGGCGGCTTCGTCGACCGCGCCCACGAGGCCTTCGGCGAGGTACTGCGGCTCGATCCGAGCAACGCCCACGCCCTGCTGCAACTGCAGAAGCTCTACGAGGACCAGCACCAGTGGTCGGATGCCTACCGGGTGCGTAAGGAACTCGTGCGCGACGACGAGCCGGACACCCAGCGCGATCGCCACGATCTCATCCAGGCCTTTCTCGAGAACGAGCTCGGCATGCAGGCGCTGGCGCGCGCGGACCGCGTGGATGCCAGACGCAGGTTCGAGGCGGCCATCGACCTCAGCGACCGCTGCGTGCCGGCCTACCTGAACCTCGGCGACGTGCGCAGGGCCGACGACGACCTGGCCGGCGCGGTCACCGTGTGGGAGCAGCTCGTCGCGTCGATGCCCCAGCGCGCCCATCTCGTGGCCGACCGCCTCAGCGATGCCTACATCGCCAGCGGCCGGCCCGATGCGTTCGAGCACTTGTTCCGCCGCGTGACGACCGACCATCCGCAGGACTGGCGCGCACGCATCGCCCTGGCCCGCCACCTGCACAAGGCCAACCGTCACGACGAGAGCCTGCAGCTGATTCTCGGGGCGCTGGCCATCAACCCCCACGCCCTGCTCGTCCACCAGCTGGCCTGGGACACGCTGCTGGCCCTCCAGCTCGACCCGCAGGCCGTCCGGCGCTACGTGGACCACAGCCGCGATGCGGTGTTCTACCGCGATCCCCATATCTGCCTGCGGTGCCGCTATCGCAGCAAGGAGCTGCTGTGGCGGTGCCCGCAGTGCCACGAGTGGGACTCGTTCGTGGAAGACCGGATGGCGCCGGCGCGCGCCAACGCCGACGATGTCGACGCCTGACGCGGTGCTGCGCGTCGCCCTGACGGGCGGCATCGCCACCGGCAAGAGCTACGTGCGGCAGCGGCTCGACGCCGCCGGCATTCCCACGATCGACGCCGACCATCTGGCGCGTGAGGCCATCGCGCCAGGCTCCGCCGGCTTCCGTGCCGTGATCGCGCACTTCGGCCGCGCGGTGCTCTCGGATGCCGGTGCGATCGACCGCCAGAAGCTCGCGGCCATCGTCTTTGCAGACGCCGACGCTCGCCGCTCGCTCGAAGCCATCGTCCATCCGGACGTGTATCAGCGCATCACGACGTGGTACGCCCGTCTCGCGGCCAACGGCTACCGTGGGCCTGCCGTCGCCGACATCCCGTTGCTGTTCGAGACTGGCCACGCCGGCGACTTCGACCGCGTCGTGGTGGTGGCATGCGACCCGGCCCGACAGCTCGAACGCCTGCGCGCCCGTGACGGCCTGGATGGCGAGACCGCGACCCGACGCCTTGCGGCGCAGTGGCCCATCGACGCGAAGGTCGCCCGCGCCGACATCGTCATCCGCACCGACGGGACGTTTGCCGATACCGACACGCAGGTGCGGCAACTCGTCGAGCGCCTGCAGCGAGACGGCACCGGGGCCGTACCCGTGTAGACCCGGACGCGTCCGGGCACGTCCCGTCGCTCAGGCCCGGATCCCTGCCCTCGCCTCGGCCGCTTGCAGGGTGTTGCGCATCAGCATGGCGATCGTGAGCGGACCGACCCCTCCTGGCACCGGCGTCAGGGCGCCGGCCACGTCCGCGACGTCGGGATGCACGTCGCCGATGAGCGTCGACCCGCGCGCGCGGAACGAGGTGAGTCGCGGCGAGTCGTCGCCGAAGTAGCGACGAACGTCGGCCTCCTGGTCCAGCCGGTTGATGCCGACGTCCACCACGCACGCCCCGGACTTGACGAACGACGAGGTCACGAAGGCCGGGCGTCCGATCGCAGCCACGAGGATGTCGGCCGGCCTGAACAGCGCGGGAAGGTCGGCCGTGCGCGAGTGGGCAATGGTGACTGTCGCGTGCTGGTGCAGCAGCAGCAGCGCCATGGGCTTGCCGACGATGTCGCTGCGGCCGACGACCACGGCGTGACGCCCGGCGATGGGAATGTCCGAGCGCTGCAGCAGTTCGATGACGCCCGCCGGCGTACAGGCCACGAGCGTGGGCCGGTTCTGCACCAGACGGCCCACGTTGCCGGCGGTGAAGCCGTCCACGTCCTTGGCCGGGTCGATCGTCTCGAAGACCCGGCGCGCCGCGTCCGGCCCCATCGCCGCTGGTAGAGGCGCCTGCACCAGGATGCCGTCGATCGCCTCGTCGTCGTTTAGGCTGCGCACCAGCGTCAGCAACTCGTCGAGCGTCGTGGAAGCCGGCCGCTCGTGGAGGTCGACGCGAAATCCGACCTCGCTGCCCTGCGTCCGCTTGCGGCCGACGTATACCTCCGAGGCCGGGTCGTCGCCGACCAGTACGAGCGCCAGCCCCGGCGGGCGTCCGGCGCGCTGCGTGAAGGCCTGGACCTGCGCGGCCAGACCTTCGCGAATGCGGCGCGCC
>JAEZDP010000377.1 GCA_023418055.1 Acidobacteriota bacterium | reverse complement strand
GGTCTGACCCTGAGCCGCACGAAGCAGGTCTGACCCCAGGACGACGCAGTGCAGGTCTGACCCCAGGACCTCAGGCGGCAGGTCTGACCCCACGACGTCAGCTCACAGACCTGACCCCACTCCCACGCCCATCCCTACCACCATCTCGGTGAATGGCGGCACATACGCCTGCAGGTACACCAGCACACCCATCAGCACCGCCAGCGCCAGGCTGTGCAGGAACACCCAGCGCAGAATCTCGCCCTCGTGCCCGTACCACCCCGTCGCCGTGCTCGCCACCACGATGCTCTGCGCGTCCACCATCTTGCCCATCACGCCGCCCGTGCTGTTGGCCGCCGCCATCAATACCGGACTCACGCCCACTTGCTCCGCCGTGATGCGCTGCAGGCTGCCAAACAGCACGTTCGACGCGGTGTCCGAGCCGGTCAGCGCCACGCCCAGCCAGCCCAGCAGCGTCCCGAAGAACGGATAGAACGTCCCCGTCCGCGCCAGCGCCAGCCCCAGCGTCGCATCGGCGCCTGAGTACTTGGTGACGTAGCCCAGCGCCAGCATCGCCGCAATCGTCGCCAGCGAATACCGCACGGTCACCACCGTCTGCACGTAGATGCGCGCCATCTCGCGCGGGCGATATCCCATCACCACGCCGGCCAGCAGCGCCGAGACGAGGATGCCAGTGCCCGTCGCCGACAAGTAGTTCAGCGTGTACACCGCGGCTTCGGGTGGTGCGTCCGCCGGCGCGACGGGAGGCACCCGCTGCACGAGCCGGTGCAACCCTGCCACCTCGAACGACGGCCGATGCGCCGCGTCGAGCACGCCCTTGAGCTGCGGCAGCCCCCACGCAAACACCACCAGACTGAGGATGATCCACGGCACCCAGGCACGCACCACCGCCTCGCGCGGCGGCCGGCCGACCGCCTGCCCGCGCACCGTCGACTCGTCGACGCCCGACGCCGTGGTGCCGGGCAGCACCCAGATCTCGCGCGGTTGCCACGACCGCAGCAGCATCGCCACCGCCCCCATCGACGACAGCGCCGAGACGATGTCGACCAGCCACGGCCCGTGGAAGTTCGACACGAGATACTGCGGCACGGCAAAGGCCACCCCGGCCGTCAGCGCCACGGGCCACACGCCCAGCATCCCCCGCCATCCCGCCAGCGCCCACACGACCCAGAAGGGCACGATCACCGAGAAGAACGGCAGTTGCCGGCCCGCCATCGCCGACAGTTCCAGCAGGTCGAGCCCCGTCACCGCGGCCAGCGTGATGATCGGCGTGCCCAGCGCTCCATACGCCACCGGCGCCGTATTGGCGATGAGCGACAACCCGCATGCCAGCAGCGGGGGAAACCGCAACTGCATGAGGATGGCCGAGGTCACCGCCACCGGCGTGCCGAAGCCGGCCGCGCCCTCGAAGAACGCGCCGAAGGCGAACGCGATGAGCACCACCTGCACGCGTGGGTCCGGGGCGACATGCGCCAGGTGCTGACGCAGCACGTCGAACAGGCCCTTCCGCACCGTCAGCGTGTACAGGAAGATCAGGTTCAGGATGATCCAGCCGATGGGGAACAGGCCATACGCTGCGCCATAGAGGCTCGTGGCCAGCACCGCGCCCGCCGGCATCCCGAAGCCCGCCACGGCAATGCCCATCGCGGCGGCCAGCGCGAGCGCCGCGGCCACGTGAATCCGGACGTGCCAGACGGCGATGAGGCCGAGCAGCAGGACGATGGGCACGGCCGCCACGGCCGTGGACACGAAAGCGTTCCCGAACGGGTCGTAGGAGTGGGGCCAGATCATCGAGGGACGCGGGGAGCATATGCCAGCGCGACGGCGTGGGGAAGAGGGGTACCATCTGACACGGCCCCTCCACGTTGCGCGTGCGGGGACGCATCGCTGCCATGACACGCCTGACGACCAGCCAGACGCCCTCGGACTCGCCCGCGCAGCCCGCCACGCCGCTGCCGTCAGGCCCGGCCTTGCCTCCACGAGACGCAGACATCGCCGCGGCGGACACCTCCTCGCGTCCGCCCGCGAGTGCCGCCCTCGTCCGTGCACTGCAGCAGATCGTGGGCGACGCCAACGTCCTGGCCCATCCCTCACAGCTGCAGGTCTACGAATGTGATGCCTACACCCTCGAGCGGCGCCTGCCCCACGTCGTCGTGCTGCCGCGTGGCACGGCGGAGGTGGCCGCGGTCGTGCGCGCCTGCGCCGACCACGACGTCGCCATCATCCCCCGGGGGGCGGGTACGAGCCTGAGCGGCGGCGTGCTGGCCGTCGACGGCGGCGTGATGATCGCGCTCACCCGGATGAACCGCGTGCTCGAGGTCGACGCCCGCAACCGCCGCGCGCTGGTCGAACCGGGATGCGTCAACGCCTGGATCTCACGCGAGGCGGCACCGTTCGGGCTGCTGTACGCGCCCGACCCGTCCAGCCAGACGTCGTGCACCATCGGCGGCAACGTCGCCACCAATTCCGGCGGACCGCACACGCTGAAGTACGGCGTCACCACCAACCACGTGCTGGGCTTCGAGATGGTCCTTCCCGACGGCGAGGTCGTCTGGCTCGGCGCCACCCCCGAGTCGGGCGACGATGTCGAGGGGCTCGACCTGCGCGGCGCCGCCATCGGTAGCGAGGGCATGTTCGGCGTGGTCACCCGCGTCCTCGTTCGGCTCGTCCGCCGGCCGCAGGCCTGGAAGACCTACCTCGCCATCTTCGAGAGCGTCGCCGACGCGAGTCGTGCCGTGAGCGGCATCATCCGTGCCGGTATCGTCCCGGCGGCCCTCGAGATGATGGACCGCGAGATCGTCCGCGCGGTGGAAGAAGCGTACAGGTTCGGCTTTCCGCTCGACGCGGGCGCCGTCCTCATCATCGAACTCGACGGGCTGGCCTCCGGGCTCGACGCCCAGGGCGCGCAGGTGCTCGCGCTGTGCCACGAACACGGGGCGCGCGAGGTGCGCGTCGCCCGCACCGACGCCGAACGCCTGGCCCTCTGGAAGTGCCGCAAGCAGGCCTTCGGCGCCGTCGGCCGCCTGAGCCCGGCGTTCCTGACGCAGGATGGCGTCGTGCCGCGGTCGAAGCTGCCCGACATCATGGCCTTCATCATCGAGTGCACGAAGACGTACGGGTTGCGCATCGCCAACGTCTTCCACGCCGGCGACGGCAACATCCATCCCATCGTGCTCTACGACGAGCGCGATCCAGACCAGGTGCGCCGTGCCGTCCACGCGGGCGAGGCGATCCTGTCACGCTGTCTCGACCTCGGCGGCAGCGTCAGCGGCGAGCACGGCATCGGGGTCGAGAAGATCGACTTCATGGCACGCCAGTTCTCGCCAGACGACCTCGACGCGATGCAGCAGTTGCGACGTGCCTTCGACCCGGAGGGCCGCTGCAACCCGCACAAGATCTTCCCCGGCAGCAAGCGTTGCGGCGACTTCCAGCCGCGCAAGCGGGCCTCGGCATGAGCGGGGTGGTGCTGCGTCCTGCATCGGCCGACGAGCTTCGCGAGCAGGTGGTCACGGCGGGCCGATCGCGCACGCGCGTCACGGCCGTGCACCTCGACGCACTCGACCGTGTGCTCGACTTCAGCCCCGAGGACATGACGGTCACCGTCGAAACCGGTCTCACCGTCACCGCCCTGCAGCAGGTGCTCGCCACCGCGGGGCAGTGGCTGCCGCTCGACCCACCGCACCCCGACACGACGACGCTCGCCGACGTGCTGCACGACGACATCAGCGGCCCTCGGCGATACGGCTACGGCACCGTGCGGGAACACGTCATCGGACTGGCGGCGGTGCTTGGCGATGGGCGTCTCGTTCGTTCGGGCGGCCGCGTGGTGAAGAACGTCGCCGGCTACGACCTTGCACGGCTGCTCGTGGGTGATCGCCGCGCGCTCGGCATCTGCGTCGAGGTGACCTTCAAGCTGTCGCCGCGTCCTGCCGCCGAACGCGTGTTCACCTTGTCGTCGCCGTCGCTCGACGAGATCGACAGGGCGCTCGAGGCGGTGGCCGCAGGGCCCGGCGACCCTGTCGTCCTCGATCTGCACAACCTCGATGGCACGACGCACCAGCCCCTGTGGACGCTCGTGCTCGCCTTTGCCGGACACCCCGACGACGTCGAGTGGCAGGCGGCGCAACTCGACGGACGCTGGGAGGGGCAGGCGTCGTTGACGCACGAGGTGCGGTTCTGGGAGGGACGGTCGTTTGCGTCCACCCCGCGTGTGTCGGTCCTGCCGTCCAGGCTGACGGCGCACCTGCGGAGCGTCGCGGCGGGCGACAGGGTCGTCGCGCGGGCCGGCAACGGCGTGGCGTACGGCCTGCCACAGGGCCAGGGGAGCGCAGGCCGGCAGCCGTCCACCCTCGAGCAACGCGTCAAGGCGGCATATGATCCCCACGACATCCTTCCGGTCCTGACGTGAGCGCACCTGTCCCAACCGCCTCGTTCCTCCCCGACGACAAGGCCCGTGCCTGCATCCACTGCGGGCTGTGCCTGTCGTCCTGCCCGACGTATCTCGAGAGCGGCAACGAGAACAACTCGCCGCGCGGGCGCATCTATCTCATGCGGGCGTTGGAGGACGGTGTGCTGCCGCTCGATGCAGCGACCGTCCGCCCGCTGGACCTCTGTCTCGGCTGTCGCGCCTGTGAGGTGGCGTGCCCGAGTGGCGTGCAGTACGGCGCGCTGCTCGAAGCCACGCGTCATCACATCCACACCACGCACGTGCGTCCGCTGCCGCAGCGGCTGTTGCGCGACGTGCTCATTGCGCAGGTGTTTCCTTACGCACGCAGGATGAAGGCCGCGCTGCTGCCGGGGCGCCTCGTCAAGCGGCTGGGGCTCGGGGCGCTGACGCCGTCGCTGTTCCGTCCGTTGCTGGACCTGATGCCCAGGCCTTCGGCGTCGGTGCAGGTGCCTGTGCTGTCGCGAGCTCGCACGCCCGAGCGGCGCGGCACCGTGGGGTTCATCCGCGGCTGCGTGATGAGTGTGCTGTTCAGCGGCACGAACGCGTCGAGCGTGTCGCTGCTCACGCGCGCCGGCTTCGACGTGGTGGCGCCAGAGCCGCAGGGCTGCTGCGGCGCGCTGCACGCGCACGGGGGGAATCTCGAGGCGGCACGCGAGTCGGCACGGGCGCTCATTGGCGTCTTCGACGCGCACGCCGTCGACGCCATCGTCATCAACGCGGCAGGCTGCGGGTCCACGTTGAAGGAGTACGGACATCTGCTGGCCGACGACCCGGTGTGGGCAGAGCGGGCGGCCGCGTTTGCCGCGAAGGTCCGCGACCTGAGCGAGTGGCTGGTGGATGCCGGGTTCGAGGCGCAGCTGCAGCCGGCGGCGGAGACGGCCACGGTGACGTTTCACGACGCGTGTCACCTGGCGCACGCGCAGCGGGTGACGGCGGCGCCCCGGGTGCTCGTCCAGAAGGTGGCCGGCGACCGGTTCGTCGCGCTGCCCGAGGCGGACGTGTGCTGCGGCAGCGCGGGCACCTACAACGTCACCGAGCCCGAGATGGCCGGCCGGCTGCAGGCGCGGAAGGTGGCCAACGTCCGGCGCAGCGGGGCGCGGGTCGTGGTGAGCACCAACCCCGGGTGTCTGATGCAGATCGAAGCGGGGCTTGCGCGGGACGGCGGCGGGGAGGTCGAGGTGGTGCACCTGGCCGACTATCTTGAGCGCCACGCGTCGCAGGTCTGACCCCACAACCGCGCGCCGCAGGTCTGACCCCACTTTCACGCGCCGCAGGTCTGACCCCGGGATCCCCGCGATATGCTTGAGCCCATCATGACTCGACCCTCTGCCCCCTCCACCCGACGCCAGTTCCTCGGCGCGGCGACCGCCTCCGCCGCGGCTGTCGCCCTTGCCGCGCCCGTGGCGCCTGCCGCCGCCCAGACCCCTGGCGCCGCGGCCTCGGCCGACCCCATCGTCCGCCCGCCCGCCGACAAGCCGCTGCTGCTCGCGTGCAAGCTCGGCATGATCGACAAGGAAGCCAACGGCAAGCCGCTGTCGCTCGTGCAGCGCCTGCGCATGGCGGCCGACGCGGGCTTCGACGGCGTCGACTTCGACCAGGCCGGCGAGTGGACCGAAGAGGAAGCGCGCGCGGCCGTGAAGGAGTCGGGCGTCTTCGTCCACAACGCCATCAACCACGCCCACTGGAAGCAGCGGCTGACGAGCGCCACTGACGCCGAACGCGCCCAGGGCCGCGCCAACATCGAACACTGCCTGCGTGTCTCACACGCCGCCGGCGGCAGCGGCGTCCTCATCGTCATCGGCCAGGGCAGCGACGGGCCCACCGACGTCATCGAGGAGCGCGCGCGCCAGGAAATCCGCGCGATGTTGCCTCTGGCCGCCTCCCTGGGCCAGATGATCCTCGTCGAGAACGTCTGGAACCGCATGATGTACGCCCACGACGACGGGCCCGAGCAGGGCCCGGAGGCCTTCATCCGGTTCGTCGACAGCTTCACCAGTCCGTGGGTGGGGATGTACTACGACATCGGCAACCACTGGAAGTACGGCCAGCCAGGCGAGTGGATCCGCTCCTTCGGCCACCGCTGCGTCAAGCTCGACGTGAAGGGCTTCAGCCGCAAGACCGGCAAGTTCGTGGACATCACCAGCCCGGACGACGACCTGCCGTGGGATCAGGTGCGCAAGGGCCTGGTGGACATCGGTTACCGCGGCTGGGCCACCGCCGAGGTCGGCGGGGGCGACGTGAAGCGGCTCACGATCGTCCGCGAGCAGATGCAGAAGGCGTTCGGCCTCTAGCCGGCGGCGTCAGCGCGACGCCGACAGGGTGGCCAGCGCCGAGAGCGCGGCCCCCCGCGCGCTGGCGCAATCGCCGTTCGGCATGATGTGGATGGGGATGCCGGCCTGCTCTTCGCGCTGGTCGGGCATCCCCGCCCGAATCTCCCGCACGAACCAGTCCTGGAACTCGCCCGTCGCCTCGATCGCGCCACCGCCGACGATGAGCGCGTCGGGGTCGAAGGTGTTCACCATCTGGTCGAAGAACAGCCCCAGCGCCTGCGCCTGCACGCGGAAGATGTCGCGGCACATCGCGTCGCCGCGTTCGGCCAGCCCGCGCACGTGCCGTGCGGCCTCGCGGACGTTGTCGTAGCGTCCCAGCTCGTGGCCCGGGTAGCGCTCGAGGAAATGCGGCAGCAGGAAGTTACGGATCGCGGTGAGCGAACAGAGCGACTCGAGGTCGCCGGTCCGGCCGCAGTTGCAGCGCGGCTGCGTACCGGCCAGCCCGGGGATGCTCTGATAGGGCAGCAGCACGTGCCCCAGTTCGCCGCCGAAGCCGCGCGCGCCCTTCACGTCGCGGCCGTTCACGATGACCCCGCCACCCAGGCCGGTCCCGATGATGGCCGACACCGACGAGGTGCCGGGCTGCTGGCCGAAGAGCGACACGTGCCCCCAGAGCGCCCCTGCGTTGCCGTCGTTGAGATAGGTCACCGGCCTGGCGAGCGCCGCCGCCAACCCGCCCGGCAGGTCGAACCCCGCCCAGTCGTCGTGGACGAAGTTGGTGGAACCGCGTGCGCTCAGCACGCCCTCGGCACTGGCCGGCCCGGGCGTGTCGAGCCCCACCGCCACGACGTCGTCCATGGTCACGCCGCCGCGCGCAAGGGCCAGCTGCAGGCCTTCCGCAATCTGCGCGAGGCAGACGCGCGGGCCCTCCACTGACCGGGCCGGGTGCTCACAGAGGCCGTCCAGCAGGAACTGCCCCTCCATGGTGAGCAGCGTGTAGTTGATGGCGGTGCCTCCGAGGTCGATGCCGGCGATGATCTGCATGGTCTGGGCCCGCATTGTACCTTCGACGCGGTGTGCGGCCGCGTGGACGACAGCGTTACAGCCGGCATGACCGCCTATGTGACACGGGCCACGGCCGCCCTCGATGCCTTCGACGCGGCGCTGGCCGACGTCTCGACCGCCGCGGATGCCGCCGCTGCCGACTCCGCGGTATCGGCGCCGGCCCGCACGCGCCTGTTCGAGGCCTGCGAACGGCTGGGCCACGCCTCGGCCGCCATGCGGTTGTCGTTTGCGCACATCGAGCGCACGGCTCTCGACGTCGTCGACATGCAGGCCCGCCTCGAAGGGGAAAGCGCCGCACTGGCCGCGGCCCTGCGCCTCCTCGGCGATACCGTCGAAAAGGCACCGCACCTGCGCGCCTCGTTGACCGCCGTCTGCGGCCGCCTCGAGGAAGCAGCGGCGGGCGTGGCGTCGGCCACCTTCCCGAACGCCGTCGAAGGTCTTGCAGCGGTCAACCGTGCGCTGTGGGACTTCCACGGCCCGGTGTGGAAGGCCTACGAGCGCAAGCTGGCCGACGTGGTCTCGCGGCAGCGCCTGACGTCCATCCAGATCGGCAAGATCGACTCGACGGCCCGCGATATCCGCAACCGGTTCGACGCCGTGAACCAGCTAATCGACGATCTCGCCTCACGTCCGGCGGCCGACCGTGCCCACGTCGCACGCACCGTGGCGGACGCGCAGCGGAATCTCTCCGAGGCGCTGGCCTCTGCCCGTGCACGGGCCGGGGAGGTGTACAAGCCGTTTCACGGCGTGCTGAACCAGGCACAGGGCGTGGCCGCGCGGGTCATCCGCCACCTCGAACGCTGCCGCGTGCCGATCTTTCCGTCGCCGGACGCGCTTGGCGACGCCGTCACCCTCGTGGACGCGACGATGTACACCGGGCTGCCCGGTGTGTGCCGCTTCGCTCTCCTGAACATCCTGTCGGCCCTGCGCGCCGTCCGCATCGGGCCGGCCGGTGAGCACCTGCTCTCGCCGACCTATCTGACGCGCGTCTTTGCCGTCTTTCCCGATCGCGTGTACATCGAGGCGACACCCGCCCTGCTCGACGTCACGCGCAGCCTCACGCGTTCAGGGACGTTTACCAGGGCACCGGCCGCCCTGCACCGCTTCCGCGACGGCAGCGTGAAGCAACGCGACAACCGCAAGGGGAACATTCAGCTCAGTTACGAAGACGCCGGCGCCATCGTCCGTGTGGACGCGGACATCGACCTGTATCGCGGGCCGATCTCGCATCTCTTCGGTGAAGTGCTCATCAACCACCTCACGGGAACGACGACCGACCAATTTGCTGTGCGCCGTGTGCTCGACGGTCGCAGCGTAGTCCCCCTGGGTGGCTTCTCGGTCTGGTCGGCGATCGGGTAACGTCGCCGTGTGAGCGACGTGCGCGGGCGCGGGCCGACCACCGAACGCAGCGCCCGCCTCATGGCGGGGCTGGCGCTTGCGCTGCTGCCCCTCATCGTCTGGCCTCCGCTCGAACATCCGTTCTCGACGCCCAAGCTGTGGTGGCTTGCCGCTGCCACGATCGGCCTGCTCGTGGTGCCTGCCGCTCGGCGTCGCATGCCGACGCCCCTGCGCTGGCTCGTGGCCCTGTGGGTTGCAAGCTTCGTCGTCTCGGGCGCGGTGAGCGTGCTGCCCGCCTTTCCCGACATCGCGCTGGGCATCCTGGCGCCGGTCTTCGCCTTGGCGCTCGCTCGTGTGGTGACACCTGGACTGCACATCCTGTGGGCGCAGGTGCTCGGGGCAGGCGTCGTCGCCCTCGTCGCCCTCCTCCAGTGGAGCGGCATCGACCCGCTGACGTGGGCCGGGTGGTACGCCCCCATCGAGGGCGCCAGCGTGCGCATGCGGGTGTACGGCACGCTCGGCAATCCGAACTTCGTCGGCGCGTTGATGGCGCTCACCATTCCCCTGTCGGCGGCGCTGCTCGTCGAGGCTCGCGGGGCACGTCGTCGTGGCCTGGCAGGGCTGTTGCTGGCCGTGCTGGCCTCTGCGCTCGTCGCCACCGGGTCACGTGGAGCGGTGCTGGGGCTGGCCGCTGGCGCGGTGACCTGGGCCGGGCTGCGATGGTCGCCGCGTGCGCTCGTGGGGGTGGCCGTCGTTCTGGTAGGTGGGACGGCTGCCGTCGCCCTCTCGCCCGCGCGTCCGCTGCAGACGACGCTGGCGGGGCGGGTGTATTTGTGGCAGGTGGTGGCTCCGCATGCCACGGCGCGTCCTCTGGTGGGACAGGGACCGGGGGCCGTTGCCCTGCGGTTTGCCGGCTGGCAGCAGCAGGCAGACACGCGCGGCATCAGCGACCCACGATTCCGCGGCCTCACCGACCACGTGCACAACGACTACCTCGAGGCGCTCGTCGAGCGCGGGGTGCCGGGCGTGTTGACGCTGCTGGCACCTCTCCTCAGCACCTGTCTGCTCGTCGTGGGTCGCCGTCACCAGCCGAACGCGGCGCTCCGGTCCGCGTGTGCGGCCTCGGTGATGGCAGGGGCGGCGTGTGCGCTCGTGGACTTCCCGCTGGCACGGCCGGTGGAACTGGTGTGGTGGTGGACCGCGATCGCGCTGGTCCATGGACAGAACGGGCCCGGCCTCGGTGTCGGGCTCACACGCGAAAAGGACGAACATGTCGAGCAGGTGGCGGTCGCGGGCGTGGGTGCTGGCAGGAGTCCTGCTGGCGGCGGGTAGTTCAACGGTGCTGGTGCGTGCCGCGTCGCTGACGTCGCGGTACGACACGGAGGTGCAGCGGCTGCGGCAGCAGTGGCGCACCCAGCAGGAGGCGGAAGGCCTGAGCGGCAGTGCCCAGCGCAAGGCGCTGTATGGCAAGTACCCGACGCCCGAACTGCGCCTCGCCAAGGTCGTGTCGGTGGCGCCCGGTCAGTCGGCGAAGCTGTCGGTGTCGGGCACCTTCCCGGCCAACACGACCTTCGTGATGGAGAACGATCAGGTGACGCTGGCCGAGCCGGTGGCCTCGGCGACGGGCTTCAGTGCGACGGTCACCACGGCCGCGGATGCCGTGCCGGGCTTCGGCCGTCTCTTCGCTTACGCCCCCGTGAGCGGCGCCTACACCTCGGTGGCCGCCGTGTTCGTCGGCACGCCGCCGTCCTACGCGCTGACGGCCAGCAATGGCTGGACGGTGAAGCTGCAGGCGAAGGACAAGGCCTTCACGCTCGGCGCCACGGACGCGACGGCCGCCTACGTGGCCGACTTCTACAAGCCGGGAGCGAGCACACCGTTCGAGTCGGCGTCGGGCACCTGGACCATCGAGAGCCGGCGGCCGACCGACCAGTTGTCGATGTCGCTGGGGGCGGGCGAGAGCGGAGCGATGGCCGAGTTGAACGCGCTGCAGAAGCAGATGGGTGACGTGCAGGCGTTCATGAAGATGAGCGACGCGCAGCGCGACGCGTTCATGGACAAACTGACCACGCTCACCGAGCGCGTGATGCAGGAACAGCAGGCGATGGTGGCCGACCCGGCCGAGATGCAGCGCAAGCAGGACGCGTTCGGCTGCTCGTACCTGACCCTGACCTTGCAGGGCCCGTCGGTGACGGGCAGCGTCTCGTGCGGCAAGGACGTCGGTCGACTCGACCTGACCGGCACGCGCCAGTAGTCGAAGACACCTTCACGCGACAGGGCCGGAGGCCGGCCTTGTCGCACTCGCCGCGTTTCGGCTACCCCAGCGCCACGTCCAGGGTCATCATCACCGCAAAGCCGACCATCGCGCCGAGGGTGGCGCTGTCGGTGTGGCCGCCGCTCTGCGACTCGGGCACCACTTCTTCCACCACCACGAAGATCATGGCACCTGCCGCAAACGCCAGGGCGTAGGGCAGGATGGGCCGCATGAGCGTCACGGCCGCGGCGCCGATGACGGCGGCCACCGGCTCGACCGCCGCCGACGCCTGGCCATACCACCAGCTCTTGAAGCGCGACATCCCTTCGCGCCGCAGCGGCACCGACACCGCCGTGCCCTCGGGGCAATTCTGCAGCCCGATGCCGATGGCCAACGCCACGGCCCCTGCCAGTGTGGCGCCCTCGTATCCAGCCGCCACGGCGCCGAAGGCCACGCCAATCGCCAGGCCCTCCGGGATGTTGTGCAGCGTGATCGCCAGCACCAGCAGAATGCTGCGGCGCCACTGTGTCGGCAGGCCCTCGGCGTCGCTGAGGGGCTTGAACAGGTGCAGATGGGGCAGGAGGTGATCGGCGAGCCGCAGGAACGCGCCGCCGGCCAAGAAGCCGACCACGGCCGGAACCCATGGCGTGATGCCCATCTCCTCGGCCAGAGCGATCGAGGGCGCCAGCAGCGACCAGAAGCTGGCGGCAATCATCACGCCCGCCGTGAAGCCGAGCGCCGTGTCGAGCATGCGGCGGCTGACGTCGCGGGCAAAGAACACCACGGCGGCGCCGAGCGCCGTGACGCCCCAGGTGAAGAGCGCCGCCAGCAGGGCCTGCCAGACGGGATGCAGCGAGACGAACCAGTCAGGAAACGTCACAGATGGCCACACATCGACGACATCGATGCCTCCGCACGCCGGTGGCGGCGCCTCCGAGGGGCACGCCTGGTCCGGATCGTGCGCCGATTGTACACGGGCCGTCGCACGCGGTTGGGCGGTGGATTTGACGCGTGTGCCCCACTCCGTTAGCGTGAGTTCACCATGCTTCCTGCCCCTGCCCGGCCTTCGGTCGGCATCTACGGCGCACGATGGTGCGACGACACCAGTCGCAGTCTCCGCCTCCTGTCCCGCCTGCGCGTGCCGTTCAGCTACCGTGACATCGACCTCGATCTCGACGCCTTACGTGAGGCCCGGGGGCTCCTTGACGGACCCCTGCGCACCCCCGTGGTCGTCGTCGGCGACCGAGTGCTGGCAGAGCCCGACAGCCGGACGCTGGTCGACGCGCTGACGTCGAGCGGCACCGTGCCGGCCTCGGACGTGATGGCCTGGATGCACGACCACAATGTCGGCGACCTCGACCGTCTGCTGCGGGCCGGGGCGGCCATCGTCGCCTGCGCGCTGTCGGCCCGTATGCCGGCGCTGACCAGGTGGCCGTTGTGCGGCGTCGCCGCCGTGCTGGCCTTGACGGCCGCCCGCGGGTGGTGCCCCGTCTACGACCGCTGGCAGGTGACCTCGCGACAGGGCCCGGGTGACCGTCCGGCGGAAGCCGACCGCACGTCCTGGCTGGCCACCACTCCGCGCAGCCTGGCATGGAGCGCACAATGACCTCCAGCCTCGACCTCCGCCTGCGGGCCATCCTCAACGCCACCTCGAGCGATCCGTTCGCCGTCCTCGGTCCTCACGTCACGAGCCAGGGCGGACGCCAGCGCCTGACCATCCGGACGTTCCAGCCGCGCGCGGCACGCGTCATCGTCGTCCCGCTCGACGAGGCGCGGGCGGAGACCGAGATGGCGGCGGTGCACGCCGACGGCCTCTTCGAAGCCGTCTTCGATGCCGCCCAGCCCTTCGCGTATCGCCTCCGCGTCGAACGGCGCGACGACGCGACGGTCGTCGAGTCGGCCGATCCGTACACGTTCCCGCTGCTTCTGGGCGAACTCGACCTGCACCTGCTCGGCGAAGGCCGCCACCTGCGGCTGCATCGATGTCTCGGTGCGCAGCCGATGACGATCGAGGGCGTCGAGGGCACTCGCTTTGCCGTGTGGGCGCCGAACGCGCAGCGTGTGTCGGTGGTCGGCGACTTCAACGATTGGGACGGCCGCATGCACCCCATGCGCAAGCGACACGCGCAGGGCGTGTGGGAGCTGTTCCTGCCGGACGTCGGCCCGGGCGCTCGCTACAAGTACGAAATCCGATCCGCGTTGTCCGGCCCGCCGTTTCTCAAGGCCGACCCGTGTGCCACGGCGTACGAGCGTCCGCCGGCGACCGCTTCGATCGTCGGGGCGCCGAGCACCTACACGTGGCGTGACGACGAGTGGCTCGCCTCGCGGCAGGCGCAGCGCGAGGCCCTCGACCGCCCGATGGCGATCTACGAGGTACACCTCGGGTCGTGGGCCCGCGACGAGGAGGGAGAGTTCCTCACCTACAGGCAACTGGCCGAGCGCCTGATTCCCTACGTCACCGACCTCGGCTTCACGCATGTCGAGCTGCTGCCCGTGCTCGAGTTCCCCTACGACGGCTCGTGGGGCTACCAGGTGATCGGGTTCTTCGCCCCCACCTCACGATTCGGCACCCCCGACGACTTCAGGGCCTTCGTGGACGCCCTGCATGCCGCGGGCATCGGCGTGATTCTCGACTGGGTGCCCGGACACTTCCCGAAGGACGCTCACGGCCTCGCGCGGTTCGACGGCACGGCCCTTTACGAACACGACGACCCCAGGCTGGGCGAACACCGCGACTGGGGCACGCTCATCTTCAACTACGGCCGCACCGAGGTGCGTAACTTCCTGCTGGCGAGCGCCCTGGCCTGGATCGACGACTTCCACATCGACGGCCTGCGCGTGGATGCCGTGGCGTCGATGCTGTATCTCGACTACTCGCGGGACGAAGGGCAGTGGATTCCCAACGAGTTCGGCGGCCGCGAGAACCTGCACGCCGTGTCGTTCCTGCAGGAGATGAACGCACACATCCACGGGCACCATCCCGGCGTCGTGACGATTGCCGAGGAGTCGACCGCATGGCCGGGCGTGAGCCGCCCGGTGCACCTCGGCGGGCTGGGCTTCACCTACAAGTGGAACATGGGCTGGATGCACGACGTGCTCAGCTACATGTCGAAGGACCCCATCTTCCGCCGGTGGGAGCATACGCACCTGACGTTCTCGATGATCTACGCCTACAACGAGAACTTCGTGCTGCCCTTCTCACACGATGAAGTGGTGCACGGCAAACGCAGCCTCCTGGACAAGCTGCCCGGTGACACCTGGCAGAAGGCCGCCAACCTGCGTGCGCTGTTCGGCTACATGTTCACGCACCCCGGCAAGAAGCTGCTCTTCCAGGGCTGCGAGTTCGGGCAGTGGCGCGAGTGGAACCATGACGAGTCGCTGCCGTGGTTCCTGCTCGAGCACCCGCCGCACGACGGCATTCATCGCTACGTGCGCGATCTGCTGCGCCTCTATCGCAGCGAACCCGCGCTCTACCAGCGCGACTACGACCCGTCGGGCTTCCAGTGGATCGACTGCAACGACAACGAGAACAGCGTGATCTCGTTCCTGCGGCGCGCGGAGGATGGCGACGACCAGGTGGTGGTGCTGCTGAACCTCACGCCGGTCCCGCGTGAACGCTACCGGTTCGGCGTGCCGTTTGCCGGCCGCTACCGCGAGCTGCTCAACAGCGACGCGCAGCTCTATGGCGGCAGCAACGTCGGCAACGGCGGCACGGTGCCCACCGAGCCGGTGCCGGCCCACGGGTTCCCGCAGTCGGCATTGGCCACGCTGCCGCCGCTCGGCTGCCTGATCCTGAAACACGACGGAGCGTGAAAAGGACGAAGGAAGGAAGGAAAGAAGGAGCCAAGGAGCCAAGGAACCAAGGAACCAAGGAACGAAGGAACCAAGGAACCAAGGAAGGAAGGAAGGAAACGGGGTAGCGCTGGGTAAAGCCGCGGCGCATGCGGCCGATTGCCTTGCGGATGACTGCCTCCGCCCTCCCCTCGCTGCTGCTGGTCAAAGACACCTCCATGGGTCCCGAGCCGCTGTCGGAGTGGCTCGTGCGGCGAGGCTTCGAGGTGTACGTCGCCTCCTCTGCAGGCGAGGCGATTGACGCGGCCATGCGGGTGCGGCCGGGACTGGTCCTGATCGACCTCGGCGCCACGGCACCGGAGGGCATCGAGACGGCCAGGCGCCTGCGGGCCGAACCCGGGACGGCGCACCTGCCCATCATCGCGCTGGCCACCCCCGACGCCTGCACGCGTGACACCGCGTTGTTGGCAGGATGCACCGACTTCGACACACGTCCGCTCGACGAGGACCGGCTGCTGTCCAGAATCGGGCGCTGTCTCGCGGCCGATCACCACCTTCCTGAGCGCCGGGCCACGCCCGCCTCGCACCACGCGGACCAGCCGTCACCCTGGACGAGCACCCCAGCCGCGCCCTCGCGGCAGGTCGATGACGAAGGCGTCCTGCTCATCGTGGATGCTCAGGCCGACCGTCGCGGCCTCGTGGCGCGCCGTTTCGAGCGCTGTGGCTTCCGCGCGCTGCAGGCCGCCAGCGGCGCCGAAGCCCTCGCCATGCTCTCGCTCGATGCCGTGGAGCTGGTGCTGCTCGACATGCAGTCCGACCCGGGCGCGAGCCTGCGGGCGCTGCACCAGATTCGTCTCGA
This sequence comes from Acidobacteriota bacterium, assembly GCA_023418055.1. Classification (GTDB taxonomy): domain Bacteria; phylum Acidobacteriota; class Vicinamibacteria; order Vicinamibacterales; family Vicinamibacteraceae; genus JAEZDP01. The sequence goes on along the minus strand of JAEZDP010000377.1, from coordinate 10,721 downwards.
GGACGCGGCCACACCGCTTCCGGTGGTGATGGTGGCCGCGCGCGACCGCCCGGGCCCTGTGCATGCCGCCCTCGACGCGGGCGCCAACGACTGCATTTCCGCACCCATCGACTTTGCCGTGGCGTTGACCCGCGTGCGCACCCACCTCAAGGCGAGCCGCGCCGAGCGCGCCCTGCGCGTGTCCGAAGAGCGCTATGCCCTGGCGGCGCTGGCCAGCAACGACGGCCTCTTCGACTGGAACCTCGAAACCGATCGCGTGTACTACTCGGAGCGTTGGGCCACGTTGCTCGGCGTGCGCCCCGAACGCCTCGTGCCGCACTTCTCCGAGTGGATCTCGCGAGTGCATCCCGACGAGCAGGCACGTGTGAGCCAGGAACTGCGCGCGCACCTCGATGGAACCGTGCCCACGTGGGAGAGCGAACATCGCATGCGCCACGCCGACGGGCACTACCGCTGGGTGCTGGCCCGTGGCATGACGCGCCGCACGCAGGATGGCCGGCCCGTCCGCCTGGCCGGCTCGCTCTCCGACGTCACCCACGCGAAGGTGGCCGATCCGCTCACGGGGCTGCCCAACCGCCTGCTGTTCCTCGAGCGCATGCACCACGCGCTGCAGGGCGCGCGCACCGACGAGCGCCCGCGCTTCGCCGTGCTCTTTGCCGACCTCGACGGCTTCAAGATGGTCAACGACAGTCTCGGCCACGTCGCCGGTGACGACCTGCTCGTGCAGGTCGCGCGGCGCCTCGAGACGGGCGTCCGGAAGTCGGACTTCGCCGGGCACCTCTCGATGCGGCGCACGCTCTCACGCCTGGGCGGCGACGAGTTCGCCGTGCTGCTCGAAGACATCAGCGACGCGCCGACCGCACTCGCGGTGGCCGATCGCCTCCAGGCGGCGTTTCAGGAGGCCTTCCTCCTCGACGGCCGGCCCGTGTACTGCAGCCTCAGCATCGGCATCGTCCTCGACGCGCCGCGCTACACCTGCGGCGAAGAGTTGATGCGCGACGCCGACGCCGCCATGTATCGCGCGAAGAAGCGCGGGCGCGGACAGTCGGAGATCTTCACCGACGCAGCGCTGGCGGAAGCGCGCTTGCAGTCGCAGCTCGAAGAGGACCTGCGCCACGCCATAGCCCACGACCAGATCGTGCCGTACTACCAGCCCATCGTGACGCTGGCCGGCGGCACGCTCGAAGGCTTCGAGGCGCTGGCCCGCTGGCGTCACCCGGAGCGCGGCCTCATCGGCCCAGCCACGTTCGTGCCCATCGCCGCCGCAACGGGCCTGCTCGCACCGCTGACCTACGCGGTGTGCCGTCGCGCCGCTGCCCAACTCCGCGAATGGCGCGGCACCTGGCCGGCCGCCGCCACATGCACCATGAGCGTCAACATCGCGCCGGCGCTCTTCCGAGAGGAGGCGCTCGTCGAGACGCTCCTCGCCATCGTGACCGAACAGGGCCTCGGGCCTGGCGACTTCAGGCTCGAAGTGGTGGAGGCCACGCTGCTCGACACCGCGCCGGTCGTGGCCGAACGCCTGCGCGCCCTGCGCAGCGCGGGTTTTGCGCTGGTGCTCGACGACTTCGGCACCGGCTACTCGTCACTCGGCTACCTCCACGCGTTCCCGCTCACCACGCTCAAGATCGACAGGTCGTTCGTCAACCGGATGGCCGACGCCTCAGACGAAGCCGTCCAGATGGTCCGCAGCATCGTCGCCCTGGCGCATGCGCTCGGGATGGACGTGACGGCCGAAGGTGTCGAGACCCAGGCGCAGGTGCGCTGGCTGCAGACGCTGAGCTGTGTGCGCGGACAGGGGTTCTACTTCGAGCGTGCCCTGCCGCCCGAGTCGATCGCGCAGGTGCTCGACGAGCCCGCCTTCCTCGTGCCCGACGTCCTGCCTGGCGAACGTGTGCCGATGGAAGCGTAGGGAAGGAAGGAAGGAACGAAGCAGTAAAGGAGCGAAGGAGTAAAGGAACGAAGGAACGAAGGACGAAGGAACGAAGGAGCGAGGGAACGAGGGAGTCAGGTGGCAAGCCACGCCACCAGCCAGAACAGCGCGAGTGCCGGCAGCATCGCGAGGAACACGAGCAGGATGATTACCCCGTAGACCCAGACGACGTCGGCGCGTCGCGGCGGCACGCCGGGTTCGGCATGTCGTTCGAGCAGGGCCATGTTGCGCGCATTGGCTTTCCAGCCGACGTCGACGATGTTGCCGATGATGGGGAAGAAGCCGAGCAGCGCGTCGACGCCCGCGTTGATCAACATCCGCCCGAGCACGATGCGCGGCACGCGCATCCGGAGCGCCTGGGTGAACAGCAGCACCGTGAAGAGCGGGCTGCTCAGATCACCCACGCCGGGTATCAGGCCGACGATCGGGTCCCAGCCGAAGCGGATGTTCGTGCCCGGGATGCGGAAGGCCGAATCGAGCAGGTAGCTCCAGCGGCGCAGGCGGTCGAAGTGCCGGGCGTCGTCGCGGTTCATGCGTGAGGACTACTGTCTCATGTCTGCGGCTGGCGGCTGGCGTATGGCGTATGGCGTACGGCGTACGGCGTATGACGTGTGGCGTCCCTCTTGAGCTGCGCCCCGTTTCTCTATACGGTCTCCCCATGCAGCGAGCCCTCATGGGAGCCGCCCTCGTCGTCGTCGCCGTGTCGGCAGGGGCGCTGGCGCAGCGGCCTGCCGACGAGACGAACCTCGGACCGGCCGTGTTCGTGGGTGACACGATCATCAAGGGCTACGACCCCACGCCGGCGCTGGTGACGAAGGTCACGCCCGTCCTGCGCCCGAAGTTCCCGGCCACCGACATCCACGCCCACTGGAGCCTCCAGGTGCCTGCCGCCGACCTGCTCGCGGCGATGGACGACCTCGGCGTCGAGCGCTCGATCAACCTGAGCGGAGGCTTCGGCCCGCAACTGGAGCGCATGCTCGAGACGTACCACGCCGTGGCGCCCGACCGCCTGCTGATCTTCGCCAATCTCGACATGACGCAGATCGACGAACCGGCTTTCGGCGACCGCATGGCCGCGATGCTGCGGGAGGCGCACGCCAAGGGCGTCGCGGGCCTCAAGATCTTCAAGAGCCTCGGCTTGACCGTCCGCGACGGCTCCGGCCGCATCGTCCCGGTGGACGACCCGCGGCTCGACCCGGTGTGGGCGGTTTGCGGGGAGCTCGGCATCCCGGTCCTGATTCACTCGGCCGACCCCATCGCGTTCTTCCAGCCGATCGACGCGCGCAACGAGCGGTGGGTGCAACTGCATCGGCATCCCGACTGGAGCTTCCATGGGCCAGAGTTTCCCGCCTTCGACGAGGTGCTGGCCCAGCACGACCGCGTGGTGGCACGACATCCCGAGACGACGTTCATCAGCGCGCACATGGGCAGCCAGGCCGAAGACCTCGCGGCGTTGAGCGAGCGGCTGGAGCGCCACTCCAATCTCGTCGTCGACCTGTCGGGTCGTGTCGCCGAACTCGGACGACAGCCCTATGCCGCACGCCGCTTCCTCCTCCAGTGGCAGGACCGCGTGCTCTTCGGCACCGACCGTTATCCCGGGCGTCCCGACCAGCCCCGCCATCGCATCTACTATCGCTTCCTCGAAACCGAGGACGAGTACTTCAAGTACTACGAGCATCCTTTCCCGCCGACGGGCGAGTGGCGCATCTACGGCGTGCACCTGCCCGACGAGGTGCTGCAGAAGATCTACAAGACCAACGCCGATCGCGTGCTGGGCTTCATCGTGCGGTAGACTGCCGTTCTGCCTGAGCGTGTCTGCCGTCGCCTGCCGGCGCCGGTGTGACGAGGAGGTCGGCTGTGACTCTCGGACATCACGGAGGCCGTCGTGGCGGCCTTCGCCTTGGGGCGGGCCTGTGCCTGGCCGCGGCCGGGGTCGTGTGCCTGCTCACGGCGTCGCGCAACGCGCTACTCCACGCGCAGGACCCTGCGGCGCAGGAGCCTGAGCGGCCGACCTTCCGCCTCGAAGCCAACTACGTCCGCGTGGATGCGTATCCAACGGTGGATGGGCAGCCGGTGGCCGACCTCACCGCCGACGACTTCGAGATCCTCGAGGACGGCAAGCCGCAGCAGGTGGAGCAGTTCGAGCGCGTGCAGCTCAGTGGCCTCACCGCGCGCGAAGAACGACGCGATCCCGTGAGCGTGGCCGACGCGCGCGAGCAGGCGGGCGACCCGCGGCGCCGCGTGTTCGTGGTCTACCTCGACACCTTCCACACGACCTTCACCGGTTCGCATCGGGCACGTGAGCCGCTCGTCAACATGCTCGAGCGGTTGATCGGGCCCGACGACCTGTTCGCGGTGATGACGCCCACCATGGCCGCGCGCGACATCGTCTTTGCGCGCCGCACGGACATCCTCGACCGCGCGCTGGCCGAGAACTGGACATGGGGGCAGCGCGATGCGCTCATCCGCACGGACCCTGAAGACCAGCAACTCCAGCTCTGTTTTCCCGAGAACGCGCCGCCGAGCAGCTGCACGGGGCCGGGCGGCCGACGCGTCGAGCAGGAGGCCAACGCCTACCAGGGCATCGCGGCACAACTCATTCGGCGCAAGTACGAAGAGCAGGTGATCGCGTCGCTCGAGGACCTGATCGGCTATCTCGGCATCGTCCGCGAGGAGCGGAAGGCCGTGATCATGGTGACGCAAGGGTGGCAGCTGTATCGACCCAAGCCGGAACTGGTGCAACTGCAGAACTGCGACCCGGTGCCTGGGCCCGGCAGCCTGGGCACCGGTCCTGACGGGCGCATCACAGGGAACACGGCCCGGGCCAGGTCGGGCAACGCCGCGGGCACGTGGAGCGACCTCGAATGTATGGAGCGTGCCATCCGCTACGCGCGCCTCGACAACCACCAGCGGTTCATCGAGATGATGCAGCGGGCCAACCGGTTCAACGTCTCGTTCTACCCGTTCGACACGCGCGGGCTTGCGGTGTCCGACACGATGATGGGCGACCGCGACGAGCGCATCCGCAACGACCCGGGCGAGTGGCCCACCCGCACGACCGACCCGCAGCAGCGTGCGCTGCGCAACTCGATGCCGATGGTGCTCGACCAGGAGACGCTGATGCGACGGCTCGACTCGATGCGGACGCTGGCCGAGAACACCGACGGCCTCGCGGTGGTCAACACCAACGACCTCGACGCCGGCGCGGCGCGTATCGTCAACGACCTGTCCACGTATTACCTGCTCGGGTACTACTCGTCCAACCGCGACCTCGACGGCAAGTGGCGCAACATCACCGTGCGGGTGAAGCGGCCCGGCGTGGACGTGCGCGCCAGGCGCGGCTATCGTGCACTCCGCACCGAAGACATGCTGGTGGCCTCACCAGAGGCCGCGACGGCAGCGGCCGGCGGCGCGGGTGATGCGGTGGCACATGCGGAGGCAGCGGCGGTGGGCACGGCGATCGGGTCGCTGGCCGGTGCACGTGATGGTCTGCCGATGCACAGCCGCGCGGCGTGGTACGTCGGCGGCCCGTCTGCCGCAGGTGGCTCGGATGGGGCGACGGCCTCCGGACGGCTGTGGGTGGCCACCGAACTCGATGCCGCGCTGGCACGCGAGCCGGGCTGGGCCGAGGGCGGTACGCTGACCGTCACGCTGGCCGACGTCGACGGGGCACCGCTCGGCGAGAGCGAGACGGCCCTCGCGCCGACCATCCGCGTGGCGGAAGCGTCGCTACCGCTGCCGTCGGTGCCGCGCACGGGCGAACTCGTCGTCCGGCTGCGCCTCCGTGGAGGGCCGGGCACGCTGCCGCTCACCGACGTCTTGCGCGTGCCCCTCGACGGTGCAGGCACGGCCCGGGTGGGGGCTGCGCGCCTGCAGCGGTGGGGGCCGTCCACCGGTCGCCGGTACGTCGCGGCCGCAGATCCCCGATTCCGGCGAACGGACCGGCTGCGCGTCGAGGTGCCCGTCGCGCCAGGGGCGCCGACGGTGTCGGCGGAACTCCTCGACAGGACGGGTGCGGCGCTGCCGGCCATACCCGTGAAGGCGGGCCTGGGCACGCCCGATGCCGATGGCGTGGTGTGGGCGACGGCCGACCTGACGCTGGCACCGCTGTCTGCGGGCGACTACGTCGTGCGCGTGACGGTGACGCACGAGGCCGACACGGCGCAGGCGCTGACGGGCTTCCGTATCCTCCCCTGACGTCCACGCGACCACGGCCCTGGGGCCGGACAGACGCCGGCCGGCCGACTGTCGTATCGTGCTTGGATGGTCTGGAGACCGGATGCTCGTTGATTTCGAAGGGTTGACCCGCGCCTTCGTGGACGCGCAGTTGCAGGCCGACCGGCACGAGGCCCTGCGGCTGCTGATGGAGGACGGCGTCGAGCAGGGTGCGCCGGTGCCCGACCTGCTGCAGCGGGTCATCCGGCCCGCGCAGCAGGAGATCGGCAGACTGTGGCAGGACAACCGCATCACGGTGGCCGACGAGCATGCCGCGACAGCCATCGCGCAGCTCGTGATGGCCCAGATCTACGGGCACGCCGTGCGGCAGGGCGACTCGGGCCGCCGCGTGGTCGTGGCCTGTGTCGAGGGCGAACGCCACGACCTCGGCGCACGCATCGCCGCTGACCTGCTCGACCTGGCCGGTCATGAGGTCACGTTCCTCGGGGCCGACGTGCCCATCGACAGCCTCGTCGACGCCGTGCAGCGCAGGCGCGCCCACCTCGTCGTGCTGTCGATCACCATGGCCTTCCATGCTGCCGCGCTCGTGCGGACGGTGAGAGCCCTGCGCGAGCGCATCGGGCAGACGCTGCCCATCGCTGCGGGAGGTGCGGCCCTCCCGCTGTGCCATGACGTGGTCGAGCCGCTGGCGCTCGTTGCCACAGGAGAGGATGCCGCTACCCTCCTGGCTGGCGTGGCTCGGCATTTCGACCGGCCCACTCAGGACGCCTGAGCTGGCAGCGTTCTTGAATCACCACGCCGCGATGGATTCAGGCCCCGACCCGCACACGCTTGTCCGCCTGCGCCGCGAGGCTGCACTCAGCTGCGATCGCGATGGGCGCTTGCTCTGGGTGGACGAGGCCGCGACGCACCTGCTCGGGCTCTCGGCCGGGCAGCATCTCACCGCGTGCGCGCTCGACGGCACCACCGACCGATTGTCCGCCCTCGTTGAGGCGGCCCTCCGCGGGCCCGTGAGGGGATGGGAGGCGCCCGTCTGCGTCGACGGACGGCCGGCCACCATGGCCTTCTCGGCCGAAACCAGCGGTGACGTCGTCTCCCTCGTCGGCAACCTCATGCCCGACGATGTGGGGGAGCGGTTGCAGCAGGTGAATGGCGCGATGGGCGAACTCGCGGCCCTGCATCGGCAGAGCGAGCGCCAGCAGCGCGAGTTGCAGCGGCGCCACGACGAGTTGCTGCGCCTGCACCGGGAACTGGGCGACTCGTCGCTGGGTCTGGTGGCGCTGCACGAAGAAGTCGAGGAGAAGGCCGATTCGCTGCGCCGCCTCTCAGAGGTCAAGAGCCGGGTCGTCTCCAACGCCAGCCACGAGTTGCGCACCCCGCTCAACTCCATCATCAGCCTCACGGCGTTGCTGCTGTCGCGGGCCGATGGCGAGCTGAGCGACGAGCAGGAACGGCAGGTCACCTTCATCCGCCGGTCGGCCGAGGTGCTGGCCCAACTGGTGGACGACATGCTCGACCTGTCGAAGGCGGAACTGGGCAAGGTGCGGCTGCGTACGTCGCGGTTCACCGTCGCCACGCTGTTTGGCGGGCTGCGCGGCATGTTCCGTCCCCTGCACAAGAACGCCGACGTGGCGCTCGTGTTCGACGACCCAGCTGACGACCTCTGGCTCGAGACCGACGAAAGCAAGGTGTCGCAGGTCTTGCGCAACTTCGTCTCGAATGCGCTGAAGTTCACGGAGCGTGGCGAGGTGCGTGTCTCGGCCCGTGTAACCGACGCCGGCCGCGTCGCGTTGACCGTGTCCGATACGGGCATCGGCATCGCGGCTGCGGACCAGCAGCGGGTGTTCGAGGAGTTCACGCAGGTGGACAACCCCCTCCAGCGCAAGGTGCGCGGCACCGGCCTGGGCCTCTCGCTGGCGCGCAGTCTCGCATCGGTGCTCGGCGGGGAGGTCACGCTCGAGAGCGAGCCTGGCGTGGGCTCGCGTTTCACGCTCACCATCCCTGTGACCCACGACGAGGTGGGTGAGATGCGCGACATGGAGCGGCGAAGCGAGGCGCTCGACCCGGCGCGTCAGCCCATCCTCGTGCTGGAGGACGACAGGCAGACGCTGTTTCTCTACGAGGCGTATCTGCGCAACTCCGGCTTCCAGATCCTGCCGGCGCGCACGGCCGACGAGGCGCGCGCCATCCTGCAACGCGTCACGCCCGCGGCCATCGTGCTCGACGTGATGCTCGACGGCGAGACGTCGTGGCCGTTCCTGGCCGAGTTGAAGTCGGCGTCCGACACGCGCGACATTCCGGTGCTGGTCGTGACGGTGGTCAACCGCGAGCGTCAGGCCCGCGCGCTCGGGGCCGACGAGTTCCTCGTGAAGCCGCTCGACGAGGCGTCGATCCTCCGCAAGCTCGCCGCGCTGTCGCAGCGGAGGCGTACACCCATCACCACGGTGCTCGTCGTGGACGATGACGAGGTGTCGCGGTACATGGTGCGGAAGGTGCTCGAGGGCACGTCGTACGAGGTGATCGAAGCGCACGACGGCCCCCAGGCAATTGCGCTCGCCCGCAGCCGCCTGCCGCAGGTGATCTTTCTCGACTTCGTGATGCCGGGGTCCACGGCCTTCGACGTCATCGACGAGCTGAAGTCCGACCCTACCACCCGCAGCATCCCCATCATCATTCACACGTCACAGCAGCTCGACGCGGTGGACCGGTCGCGCCTCGCACGTGACACGTCGTCCATCCTGCCCAAGCAGAGCATGAACCGCGAGGCGGCGCTCGGGCGCATTCGAGAGGCCCTGCTGACCTCGGGGTTGGGGCGTGCAGGAGCCTGAGTCTGCATGAACGCGTCGGACACGCCCCCTGGCGTGATTCTCAACGTCAACGACGATGAAGTAGCGCGGTATGTCGTGTCGACCATCCTGCGCCGCGACGGGTTCGAGGTGCAGGACGTGGTGACCGGGCGTGATGCGCTCTCAGCCGCCGCCGACACCTCGCCTGCCCTCATCGTGCTGGATGTGCAGCTGCCCGATCTCGACGGTCTCGAGGTCTGCCGGCGCCTGAAGGCCGACCCGCGGACGGCCGACATCCCGGTGTTGCAGACGTCGGCGACCTTCGTCAGTGCCGAGCGCAAGGCGCAGGGGCTCGAGAGTGGTGCGGACGGCTATCTCACGCAGCCGGTCGAACCGTTGGAGCTGGTGGCGACCGTCAGGGCGCTGTTGCGGGCGAGTGCGGCGGAGCGCCGGGTGCGTGCGGCGTCGGCCGAGTGGCTCGAGACGTTCGACAGCATGGTCGAAGGCGTGGCCGTGGCCGAGCGCGATGGGGTCGTCACCCGGGTGAACAAGGCGATGGATCGGCTGGTGGGTCGTGACGATCTCGTGGGGGCGTCGCTCGAGCAGCTCCTCGTGAGCCTTGCGGGGGATGCCGGGCGCGACATGCTCGAGGCCGTGCGGCGGGGCGGGCGCCGCGAGTCGCGGGTGGTGTCGGTGGGGGACCGCTGGCTCGAGGTGTCGGTGCACGCCACGGCGGCCAGTGCCTCTGGCCCGCCGGTGCGTTATGTGACCGTGCTGAGCGACGTCACGTCACAGCGCACGCTGATGGACCGCGAGCGGCGGCGCACAGAAGAACTGGTCGAAGAGAACACGCGCAAGGACCAGTTCCTGGCCATGCTCGCGCACGAGCTGCGCAACCCGCTCAACGCCATTGCCACGGCCAACGCGCTGTCGCAGCGGCTCGGTGCGACCGATACCCGGCACCAGCGCATCCGCGACACCATTGCGCGTCAGACGAGCCATCTCTCGCGCATGGTGGACGACCTGCTCGAGGTGTCGCGTCTCACGCGGGGGCAGTTGCAGCTGCAGCTGCGTGACGTCGATCTCGTGCAGACGCTGCGGCACGCGCTCGAGGCCAGCCGCGTGCTCGTGGATGCCCGCCGGCATCGCCTGACGGCGACGTTGCCCGAGGGTCCGGTCATGTTGCGTGCGGATCCGCTGCGCCTCGAGCAGGTGTTTGTCAACGTGCTCAACAACGCGGCGAAGTACTCCGAGCCCGGCAGCGAGATCGTCCTGACGTGCGAGTGCCCGTCGGAGGGGGAGGTGATCGTACGCGTGCGGGACCACGGCATCGGCATCCCGCGCGAGCATCTCGAATCGGTCTTCGACCTCTTCGTGCAGGTGGACGCGTCGCTGGCGCGGACGCTTGGCGGCATCGGCATCGGGCTGACGCTGGCGCGTGGGCTCGTCGAGCAGCACGGCGGTCGGATCCGAGCTGACAGCGGTGGCCCGGGACAAGGGACCGAGGTGGTGATCACGCTGCCGGTGACTCGCGCGGTCGCGCAGGCTGCTGCCGATGGTCCGGGGGCAGACGCTGCGCACGCCGGCCACGCGCAGGCGCTGACCGTGCTCATCGTGGACGACAACGTGGACGCCGTCGAGATGCTGCAGACGCTGCTCGAGTCGCACCGGCATTCGGTGCACGTGGCCTACGACGGGATCAGCGGTCTCAGCGCGGCATTGTCGTTGTGCCCTGACGTGGCGCTGGTGGACATCGGGCTGCCGGGCATGGACGGCTACGAGGTGGCGGCCGGCATCAGGGCGAGCGGGTCGGCGCGGGACACGTG
>JAEZDP010000375.1 GCA_023418055.1 Acidobacteriota bacterium | reverse complement strand
CCTCGCGAACGCGCACGAGCCCTTCGCGGTCGAGGGCGACCGGCGGGTGATCGGTGTCGTTGAACGGCACGGGCGATGGCGCCACGGTCTGCCAGCCGTCAGGATCGGTCGGATGAATCTGCGTACGCCCGAGCCAGGGAACGTGGGTGGAGGCCTTCCGCCCTGCGTGCGCGAGTTGGATGGCCAGTGGCATGGCCGACCAGCGACGGACGCTGTCGAGGACACGCCCCAGCGCCGCTTCGGTCTCATCCGACCAGAGCCCAAGGTCGCGCGCCGAGATGCGCCCCTCCGGCACGACCGCCGTCGCTTCCAGCGTGAGCAGTCCTGCGCCAGAGAGCGCGAGATGGCCGAGGTGAATCAGATGCCAGTCGGTGGCCTTGCCGTCCTCGGCCGAATACTGGCACATCGGCGCGATGACGATGCGGTTGGGCAGGGTGAGTGCGCCAACCGAGAAGGGCGTGAAGAGATGGGCCGTGCTCAAGGGGAGGACCTCGGGTTGCGAGACGTGGGCCAGGCGGTCAGTGTGAAGGCAGCACGACGAAGGCCCCGGCCGGCATCGCCACGCCGTTCACGAGGACATCCACCGGGTGTGTGCCCGGACGCGGGACGCGCGTCGTGTGCACCGCCAGCGAGACCGAGGTCCTGAAGACCCTGGCGTCGCGTGGTTCCAGTGTGGCACGAGCCACCTTGAACACCTTGGCCGACGTCTGTCCGCGCGCCTTCACGAAATGGACGGCGGCGTCCACCAGCACCGGTTGCGGCGTGCGCAGCGTGTTCCGCAGGGTGAACTGCACCGTCACTCGCCCGCCAATCCGCACGCGCGGCGGCGTGAAGGTGACCGCCTCGAGTACGACCGCAGGGCGGCGACCGTAGCCGAGCAGCCGAAGCGCTTCGGGGTCACCGCGCTTCACCGCACTGCGCAGGGCGTGCTCGACGAGCGCACGCCGCTCGGGTGTGGCATCGGCGAGCCACGCCGCTGCGGTGGAAACGAGGAGATCCGGGCGCACCTTGCCGATGTCGTTGAGATTGTTCGCCACGCTGCGCCGGACCATGGACGAGGGATCGTCCTTCAGCAGCTCCAGCAGCGCGATGATGCGCTCGGGGTGGGCGTCGAGCCAGCCCACGCGTGTGGCCCAGGGCAGGCGCAGCCGGGTGCCCTCTGAGACGAGCCGGCGTACGTGGGCATCGGAATCGGACGCCCATCGCTGCAGCCAGGTGAACACCCGCTCGGGGTCGTGCGCGATGAACGGCCGGATGCTGAACTCGGCCGTGAACCGCTTGGTCAACTCGTACTGCGCCTGCATGGACAGCTCGAGGTGGTCGAGGCCATGGGTCATCACGTACGTGACGTGCGGGAGGTAGAAGAACGGCGCCATCCCGGTGCCGAGGAGCTCGTCCGTGTCGTGCCCGTCGCCCAGCGAGCGCAACAGGACGTCCAGGGCCGATGGGTAGTCCGCCGGCAGCGACGCGGCAAGCGCCGTGGTGATGTGCCTGGCCCGCTCCAGCAGTTCCAGCTGGTCGAGGCCCCTCGACGCGCGCGTGACGAACCGCCGTACGGGAAACGCGGGATGGACGTCGACGATGGCGTCGGCGAGCCGCCGCACGAGCTCCGGAGAGAAGAAGGTCTTGAGAGGTTCGGCCAGGGCTGTACCTCTGCTACGGCCGCGTTCGGCTGTCGATCATCTCGTCGATGGTGGACATCGCCACGCCCAGTTGCTGGTGCAACCTGCCGCGTTCGGTGCCGAGCCAGCGGGCGAAGTCGGCTTCGATGGCCTCGGTCCACTTGGTGCCGTAGGTCTGTCCCAGCGTGTACGTGCCTTCGGCAATCCGCTGCTTGCGGAACACGTCGGTGAGGCGCGTCTCTTCGGAGCGGCGCACGACCCGTGCCGCAAGATGGGGCGGAATGAACAACACGCCGCTCTCGGTGGCAAGCACGACGTCGCCGGGCAGCACGACCGCCTCGCCGATGCGCGTGGGCGCGTTGATCGAGGCCAGCATCATCTCGCGGATGTACGAGGGGTGCCACGCCTTGACCCACGCATTGAAGCCTTCGATCTCGCGGATGCCCGAGATGTCGCGCGCCGAGCCGTAGAAGACCGGGCCGTTCCCCGAGTTGGCGTAGATGGCCTGTGCCAGGTTGTCTCCGATGAGGGTGCCGTCCTTGATCTTGCCGAAGCCGTCGGCCACGTACACGTCGCCTTTGGTGAGCATGTAGATGGGGAACTGGTTCATGGCGCCCTGGAGGCCTGCCGTGCGGGCGGCCGCCAGCATGCGCTTCTCGAGGTCCGGACTGGCGGGCAGGAAGGCCGCCGTCAGCGCGCGCCCGATCATCGGGCGGTCGGGCCGCATGATCTGCCAGTCTCCTTCGAACTTGTTGTGATAGCCCGCGGCGGTCACGATGCCCCACGCCTCTTCGAGCGAGACGTGCCGCATGCGTTCGAGGATGTCATCGGGCACGAGGGGCCGGCCGTACTTGTCGCGCTCGCCCTCCCACTCCTGGGTGACGAACGTGACCCGCTCCACCGATTCGAGTTGCACCTGAGCCGTGGCGCCAGCCGCCGTCACGGCAAGCCACACCACGACGCTGCACCACATGACGACTGGTCGGGTCATAGCCGCACTCTCTCACGCTCCGATGGGAGTTCCGCCAGATTCTGCCTCGACTCGTCGGCCACGGCAACGTGTTCGCGCGGCGGGTCAGGCCTTCATCACCGCCTCCATCAGCCCCTTGATGTAGCCGATGGCGAAGAGGGCGCCCAGGTCGTTGTAGCCGGGGAACTGGTTCTCTTCGAGCCCCGCCACCGTGGCGACGTGGTCGGGCCGGATGGGCCCGCGAAACCCCACGTCGTAGTAGGCCTTCATCGCGGCGTACATGTCGTTCTGCCCATCGTCGTGCCAGGCTTCGACGAAGTTCGTGGGCGTGCCGCGTACGTCCCTGAAGTGGACGAAGTGGATGAGGCCGCGTTCGCCGAACCAGCGGATGGCTGCCGGGATGTCCACATGCGGCCCCTGGCTGGCGATGCTGCCCTGGCAGAAGGTCAGGCCATTGTGCGGGCTCGGATAGATCTGCGTCACGCGCTTCAACGCGTCGATGGACGTGATGATGCGTGGGATGCCCCGCAGGCGCTCCACCGGCGGGTCGTCAGGATGCAGCGCCAGCTTCACGTCGTGCTGCTCGGCCACGGGCACGACGGCCTTCAGGAAGTACGCCATGTTCTTCCAGAGGTCATCGTGCGTGAAGTGGTCGCCGTATTCGGTGAGTTCCGTACTCGCCTTCTCGATGTCGAATGCGGTGACGAGCGAGCCACCGCGATCGAGGCGCGCCGTGTCGCTGCGCGACCAGTTCACGGCGGGCATCCAGTTGTAGCAGATGACCCGTTGGCCGATGGCGGCGCAGGCGCGGATGAGCGTCATGAACCGCTCGATGTCCTCGTCGCGGCCTTCGACGCCAAGCTGGGCCCGGGTGAGGTTCACGCCCTCGAGCACCGTCCACTCGAGACCCATCTCCTCGTACGCGCGCTTCGTCTGCGCCACGTCCCGGCCGCCGCCGCCCACTCCGCCGAGCACACCCATCTGCCTGGCCATGCTCACGCGCTCGGGCCGCCCCCGCACGCCGCCCGCGTAGAAGTAGGCCAACGACAGCTTCATCCAGGCGCAGGCCTGGTCCCAGCGTTGTGACGACCCACGCTTCGTCTGCGCCTCCGTTGACGACACGCGGGCCGTGGTCAGTGCGGCAAGTGCGGCACTCGAGCCCAGGAACTCTCGGCGGGTAGGCTTCATGGCAGGGACTCCGCAGGCATGGTACTCCCGGCAGGTGCCGGCGAGCGCCGACGAGACGGACCGGCCACCCGCCCCGACCATCGGCTCTACAATCACGCCCCATGCACTGGCTGCTGACGGGCATCCTCGGCTACCTCGCCATCCAGCTTGCCATCGGGCTGTGGGTCTCGCGTCGCGTCAAGAGCGAGGCCGACTACGTCCTGGCCGGACGGTCGCTCGGGCTCGGCCTGGCGTCGTTCTCAATCTTCGCGACGTGGTTCGGCGCCGAGTCCATCCAGGGCTCCGCCGGCGCGCTGTACGACGAGGGGCTGTCGGCAGGCTCGGCCGACCCGTTCGGCTACGTGCTCTGCATCCTGCTGGTGGGGGTGGTCTTCGCCCGTCCGCTATGGGCGCGGGGCTACACGACCTTCGGCGATCTCTTTCGCGAGCGCTACTCGCCAGGCGTCGAACGTCTCGTCATCCTGCTCATCGTGCCCACCTCGGTAATCTGGGCCGCCGCACAGGTGCGCGCGTTCGGCAACGTCATGGCCCATGCTTCCGGCCTGCCGCTCCACTGGACGATCGTCGCGGCCGCGGCGTTCATCGTGCTGTACTCGACCATCGGCGGCCTGCTCGCCGATGCGTGGACCGACCTCGTGCAGGGGCTGGCCATTCTCGTCGGCCTCGCCGTGCTGGCCGTCGTGCTGCTCGTGAGCGGCGACCTCCAGACGGCGTGGCAGCAGGTGCCGGCCGAACGGCTGTCGCTCTTCGGCGACGGCACGGTGCCCTGGTATGAGCTGCTCGAGGCCTGGGTGGTGCCCGTCGTCGGGTCCATGCTGGCGATCGAGCTCGTCTCGCGCGTGCTGGCGTGCCGGTCCGCAGAGGTCGCGCGCCGCGCGTGCGTGACGGGCGCAACGCTGTACCTGTCGATTGGCCTCGTGCCGGCCATGCTCGGACTCTGCGGCCCGTGGCTCGTGCCCGGCCTCGAGGATGGCGAACAACTGGTGCCGGAGCTGGCTCGCCTGCATCTTGGCCACTGGCTCTACGTGCCTTTCGCGGGCGCGCTCATCTCGGCCATCCTGTCGACGGTCGACTCGTGCCTGCTGGCCGGATCGTCGCTCGTGACGCACAACCTCGTGCTGCCGCTCCGGCCCGGGCTCTCCGAGCGGACGAAGGTGCACATCTCACGGCTCGGGGTGCTGAGCCTCGGGCTGCTGGCCTGCCTGCTGGCCCTGCGGTCCGAGGGCATCAAGGACCTCGTGGAGTTCGCGTCGGCGTTCGGCAGCGCCGGGGTGTTCGTAGTGGCCTGCTTCGGGCTGTTCACACGCATCGGTGGACCGGCGAGCGCATGGGTGGGGCTGTGCTCCGGGTTCCTGGTGTGGAGCGGGGGCGCCTGGCTGGGATGGCCGGCGCCCTACGCCACGGCGCTCGCCGTGGCGTGCCTGGCCTATGTCGGCACCGCGTGGCTGCCGCGCCGCGGGCTCAGCTCCAGAGTCGATCCCACGATCGAATCTCGTTCCACTCGGGTGTGGGCTCGAAGAACCCGGCGCCCTCGACCAGGTACTCCTTGACCGCCTCGAGGTTCAGCTCGAAGCCGAGGCCGGGTCCGTCGGGCACGCGGGTGTAGCCTTTGTCGAACACGCCGGACGAGTCGCCGGCGATGAGGTTGTACCAGCGCGTGTCGCCCACCGAGTGGTGCTCGAGCACGCCGAAGTACTGGCAGGCCGCGGCAGCATGCACCGACGCATAGAAGCCGATGGGCGATCCCGCGTAGTGGTAGTTGGTGGCGATGCCACGCTCCGAGGCGTAGTCGTTGATCCGCTTGGTCTCGAGGATGCCGCCCGCCGATCCGAGGTCGGGATGCACGATGTCCACCGCACGCTTGTCGATGAGGGGCTTGAACCCTTCAAGCGCGAAGATGTCCTCACCCGTCTTGGTCGGCGTCGTCGTCGCGTCAGTGATGTCTTTCCAGTCGTCGGTGTACGTCCATGGCACCAGGTCCTCCATGTAGGCGAGCGAGTACTTCTCCATGCGCCTCGCCAGCTTGATGGCTTCGTTCTTGTCGAAGTGCCCCGTGTGGTCGATTCCGAGCTGGATCTCGTAGCCGACGTGCTCGCGCATGACGGCGACGAACTGCTCCATCAGGTCGAGCCCCTTCTCGGTGATCTGGATGCGCGTGAACGGATGGTCGATCTGCCCGTAGTCGCCGCGCTGGCTCGAGTACTGCGAGCGGAGTTCCGCTTCGCCCACGGGGCCCCAGGTGCGGGTGTTCACCAGCACGCCCTCGCCGCCGGCGCGTGAGATGAGCTCGATGCCGAGGTCCATCTTCAGCGCGGTGTACCCGGCATCGACACGCGTCTCCTTCATCCTGCGCGCGAAGGCCACCGGGTCGGGCGACGAGGTGGTGTCGGCGTAGAGCCGCACGCGGTCGCGATACCTGCCGCCGAGCATCTGGTACACCGGCACGCCGTAGGCCTTGCCCGCAAGGTCCCAGAGCGCCGTTTCGACACCGGCCACGCCGCCACCCTGACGGCCGTGATGACCGAACTGCTTGATGATGCGAAAGAGCTTCTCGACGTTGCAGGGGTTCTCGCCGAGGATGCGGCTCTTCAGGAAGAGCGCGTACTCCTTCGGGCCGTTGTCGCGCACTTCGCCGTACCCTGAGATGCCCTGATTGGTGTCGATGCGGATGATCGGACACCGAAACGGGATGCCGCCCACTTCGGCAATCCGCAGATCGGTGATCTCGAGCTTCGACGGGCTCGACCGCCTGTTGACGTTCTGCGCCAGGTGGTCGACCTGCGCCTCGGGTCGGGCCATGGCCAGCGTGCCGAGGCTGAGCCCCGTCATGCCGGCGGTCTTCAAGAAGTGCCGGCGTCCGCCGGGGTTACGTCCGTCGTCGGTCCCGTTCATGCGTCAGCTCCCGCGGAGGTGATACCGCTATCCCACAAGGTCCGGATGGGCACGGCGAAGAGGTCGTCGCCCAGACTTGCCGTGAGTTCGCCATCGTACAGCACCACTCCACTCACGAAACGTCGGCCTGCCGCAACTTTCAGGCGTCGCAGGCCACGGAAATCGGACCCGCTCAGGGTGGCCGAGGCCTTCACTTCAACACCCACGACGGCCCGCGCGCCCTGCTCGATGACGATGTCGACCTCGTAGGCGTCCTTGTCGCGGAAGTGAAAGAACGAGGTCGGCTCGCCGTACCACGACGCCTGCCGCCTCAACTCCTGGAGCACGAAGGTCTCGAGGAGCTGCCCGAGCAGCTCGCGATCGGCGTGCAGCGTGCCGGCGTCGATGCCAAGTAGTGAACAGGCAAGGCCGGTGTCGCCGATGTGCAGCTTCGGCGTCTTGACGAGGCGGCTCATTCGATTGGTGTGCCAGGGCGGCAGCTCTTCGAGTAGGAAGACGCGCTGCAGCACGGTCAGGTAGTCGCGAATGGTGGGCCGGCTGACGCTGAACGGTGCTGCCAGGTCCGTCACGTTGAGCAGTCGTGCGGTCTGCGCCGCCACGAGCGAGAGCAGGCGGGGCAGGGCATCGAGGGCGCTGATGCGAGCCAGGTCACGCACGTCGCGCTGCACGATCGCCTCGACGTAGTCGCGGTACCACGCAGCACGGCGGCGACCCACTGGACGCGCCAGAGCCGCCGGATATCCACCGGCCACGATCCGCTCGGCCAACGTGTGCCTGAGTCGTGGTGCTCGTCGAGTCGAGAACGCAGCGTTGAAGGCCGTCGCCAGGAAGGACGACGAGCGTCGCGCCAGTTCCGTCTGTGCCAGAGGATAGAGCCGGAGAATTTCCATACGCCCCGCGAGCGAGTCGGCAAGCCGCGGCACGAGCAGGACATTGGACGAACCGGTCAGCAGAAAGCGCCCGGGCGTGCGCACGCGATCGACCATCGCCTTGAGGGCCGCGAACAGGAGGGGCACCCGCTGCACCTCGTCGAGAATCGCCCTGCGCGGAAGGCTGTCGAGGAACCAGGCTGGATCCGACTGTGCCGCCAGTTGCGCCACTTCGTCGTCGAACGTGACGTAGCCATACCCTAGTCGGTCACCCACCAGGCGCGCCAGCGTCGTCTTTCCGCACTGCCGCGGGCCGTGAATGAGGACGACCGGCGAATCCGCCAAGGCGTCCAGCAGTCCCTGCTCGGCCAACCTGGGGTAGATGGCGCCATCCGTCACCGGCTGATCGTAACCCGTGCCGTCGGCCATTTGAAAGTTTTCGCGTCGGCCAATTGAAAGGTTTGGTGTCGGCCAATTGAAAGCTCGTGGACGAAGAGTAGAATTCATGGCGCCATTTCGCTGCACCCCGCAACCCCTCTGGCTCCTGTGAACTCGGACCACACACTCGCAAGACCTGTCGTCATCGACGCCGGCATGCCGCCGCTCCGCACGGCCGTGGCCGAGGTGTGGAGCTTTCGAGAACTGCTGCTGGAACTGGTGGCGCGCGAACTGCGCCTCCGTTACGCGCAGACGTGGGTGGGGGTGGCCTGGGTGGCGCTCAAGCCGCTGGTCACCATGGCGCTGCTGTGGGCCATCTTCGGTGTGGCCGCAGACCTGCCGACCGATGGCATGCCACGGCCCGTGTTCTTCTTCGCAGGCCTGATGCTGTGGTTCTTCTTCTCGGGCGCCATCAGCGACAGCAAGGACAGCCTGGTGGCCAACGCCGACCTCATCAGGAAGGTGTACTTTCCACGGGTACTGCTGCCGCTGGCCATCGTCGTCGCACGGCTGGTGGACCTTGCCGTCATGATGGCCTTCCTCGTCGTGCTGCTCGTGGCGACGGGCAGCGCCGCCTGGCCTTCCCTGCTCGGCGTGCTGTGGGCGGTGGGCACGACGACGGCGCTCGCGGTGGCGATCGGGTTCTTCGCGGCCGCCGTGAACGTGCGCTACCGTGACGCGACACACGTGGTCCCCGTCGCCCTGCAGTTGCTGATGTTCGCGTCGCCCATCCTGTACTCGTCGCGGCTCGTGCCGGAGCGCTGGGCGTGGGCCTATGCCCTGAACCCGCTGGTCGGGCTCGTGGACGGCTTTCGCGCGTCGCTCCTGGGCCGGCCGCTGAACCCGAAGTCGGCCATGCTCGCCGTCGTGGTCACGCTCGTGCTGCTGACCGTCGCGGTGGCAGCATTCCGCCGCCTCGAGGCGTCGTTTGCGGATCACGTCTGATCGAGCGATGTCCGAGATCATCCGTGCCGAGGCGCTCAGCAAGCAGTACGACCTGGCCCCACGGGCCTCGTACGGCACCTTCCGCGATCAGCTGGCGCTCGCCGTAGGCAGCCCGCGAACCTGGTGGCGGCGCCGCACCCACAGCGAGCCCATGTGGGCGCTCGAGGACGTCACGTTCGCCGTACGCGCCGGCACCGTCACCGGGATCATCGGGCGCAATGGCGCGGGCAAGAGCACGCTGCTCAAGATCCTGTCGCGCATCACGCGTCCCACATCAGGACGCGCGGTGCTGTACGGCCGCATCGCCAGCCTGCTCGAAGTGGGCACCGGCTTCCATCCCGAGTTGAGCGGGCGCCACAACGTGTTCCTGAACGGCGCCATCCTCGGGATGACGCGGCGCGAGATCGCCGCGAACTTCGACGCCATCGTGGACTTCGCCGATCTCGAGCGCTTCATCGACACGCCGGTGAAGTTCTACTCCACAGGCATGTACCTGCGGCTGGCCTTTGCCGTGGCCGCGCACCTCGAGGCCGAAATTCTCGCCGTGGACGAGATCCTCGCCGTCGGCGATCTGCTGTTCCAGCGCAAGTGCATGGGCAAGATGGCCGAAGTGGCGCACAGCGGGCGCACCGTGCTGCTCGTGAGCCACAACATGGCCTCGGTGCAGGCACTGTCGGACGACGTGCTGCTGCTCGAGCGTGGACGGCTGCTGGGGCAGGGCCCCCCAGGCCAGGTCATCACGCGCTTCCTGGAGGAACTCGACGGGCGAGACGGCGGCACTCCCTCGGCCGACCTGCGCAACCCGCCGCGCGCGTCGCGTGAGTATCGGGGCCTCGTGGAGGGATACCTCAACTCGCGCCCCCTCGTGGCCTCCCACACGCTGCACACGGGCACTCCCCTGCGTTTCGAGCTGGTGGTAGACCTTCCGGAACGCCGACGCCAGTGCTTCGTCGGCATCAACGTGGAGGACGACTTCGGCGTGCGGATCTGGAGTCTGCACAGCCAGTGGCACCTGCCGCGATTCGACCTTCCGCCAGGCACCCATCGCATCCGGTGCGAGGTGCCGCTCCCGCCACTCGTGTCGGGGCAGTATCACATCGGCGTGGAAGTCGGCGGCGGACGTGAGCGTATCGATTGCATCGACCGCGCAGCCACGCTGCACGTGATCTCCACCGATTCTGGCCAGACGGGTGAGACGCCCGGCCGCGAACACGGCTACATCCACACGCAGGCGCAGTGGACGGTGGCGCACACGTCGGTCACGCACCTGTGATGCCTGATGCCTGAGTCGTGTAGCTCGCCCCGCGCCTCTCCGACATGAGCGTACCGACCCCATCGGTCAGCGTCGTCATCCCCACGAGGAACGGCGGGGCCCTGCTGCTCGAGACGTTGACCTCCGTCTTCGCGCAGTCGCACCCGGCCGACGAAGTGCTCGTGGTGGACGACGGGTCGACCGACGACACGGGACGCCTGCTCGCCCCGTTCGAGGCGGCCGGGCGGCTTCGCGTCCTGGCGCAGGCAGGCGCAGGCACGGCCGCGGCGCGCAATACCGGCGTGCGTCACGCCACCGGCGACTTCCTCGCCCTGCTCGATCACGACGACGTGTGGCCGGCCGACAAGCTCGAGTGGCAGGTCGACCAGCTGTCGTCGCATCCTGACGCGGTGCTCGTCTACGGGTACATGGAGAGCTTCGGTCTCGAACAGAGCCACCGATGGCCCGACACGATCGGCCCGGCAGGGGACGTGCGCAGGGCCTTCAGGCGCAAGAACTGGATTCGTTCGCCGGGTCAGACGCTCATTCGTACCGACGCGGTGCGAGCGGCGGGAGGATTCGATGCTGCGGTGGCCGGCGCCGACGATTGGGATCTCTACCTGCGCCTGGCCGATCAAGGATCTTTCGCCTACGCGCACCGGCTGGCGCTGCGGTACCGCGTGCATCGCGGCAATCAGTCTCGGCAGGCCTGGACGCTCTTCCGTCACGCCTGGCAGGTGCACAACCGCCACGCTGGGACGCTGCCGCCGCACGCCCCCCGCGCCGCCGTGTCCTGGTTGCTGTGCAGAGCCACGCTGGTGCACATGCTGGCGCGTGACCTGACGTCGCGCCTGCGCTGAAGGGGGCGCGGCCTCGTCAGTCGGTCGGGGTGCTGCGCCCCGCCCGCGAGCACAGGTGCTCGACGCAGCACCAGGCGAACGTACCGCTGGCGTAGGCGTAGTACAGCACGTGCAGCGGGAACGCCCCGGCCGCAAAGCCCACCCCACGACGCCTCGTGAGGAAGCGATAGAAGTCCACGTTCAGCAGGACGAGGCCTGCCAGCGCCGAGACGCTGGCGACGGCCGAGACCGCGCGCGCGGTCGGGACCGCGGCCGCCACCACGGCACACGCGGCGACTGACCACACGAGAAGACCGCTGGCGCGATGCTGCCACTGAAGGTTGAGGTCGGGCGGCATCGACTTCTCGCGCAACAGGAGCCGCGACCACGGCAGCGCCCGCGCCGTGACGTCGGTGTACACCATCTGCCTGAAGGTCCAGCGCTTGAGGTGGGTTCCCCGCAGGTCTCTGTCCAGACGGATTCGGTAGCCTGCCGACGCCAGCCGCACGCCCAGCGCGATGTCCTCGATCGACGCGCGCTCATAGCGCTCGTCGAAGCCTCCGCACGCGTCCAGCACCGTCCGCCGTACGGCGCCCAGGCCCGCCCAGAACGTCCGGCTGTCGGCATTCCCGCGCTGGTGCACGAAGTGATGCAGCAGATTGCGGTAGTCCGACACGAGCGTGCCCGCCGACGACGTGTCGTCATAGCTGCCGAAGACCGCCGCGAGTCCGGGGTCGGCCTCGAACGCCGCCAGGACGCGATCCACGGCATCCCTGGCGACGACGACATCGGCGTCCACGAACATGATGATGGCGCCCTTGGCGTGCGCGATCCCCGCATTGCGCGCCACGGCCGGCCCACCCGGCTTCGCACGGCGCACCACCGTCGCGCCATGGCGACCTGCCGTCGCCGCCGTGTCGTCGCTCGACCCGTCGTCCACGACGATGCAGGTGCCGCGTCGGGCCAGCGCGGCCTGCACGGCGTCGAGGCAGCGGGGCAGCGTGGCCACAGCATCCCGCGCAGGGACGACGACCGTCAACGAGGCGCCTGTCACGCCCGCCTCAACCGGCGCCGCACGCGTTCGACCGCTCTCGAGACGGCGGAGGGATAGCGGCTGCGGAACCCCGACTCGTGAGGGTACATCGGGCGACCCTGCTGCAGATAGCGCTCGAGCGTCTCGCTGTCGTCGAGTTTGGCGAGCAGATCGCGGTACAGGTCCGGATGGAAGGCGAGCAGTTCCGAGATGCTGTGCCAGTGATGCACCTGCAGGTCGACGGGCGCGATGCGGTACCCCATCGCGGCAAAGCGGAGGTACCACTCCCAGTCGGAGTGGTACTGCGCAAACGGTCCCGTATGCAGGTACAGGCCGGTACGTTCGAGCAGGGCACGCTTCAGCAGGAAGCAATGGCCTTCGAGATGGACCGCCCCGCCGCCGCGCCGCAACAGCTCGGTCATGCGCGCCTTCAGCATCGGGTCGTCATAGACCGGGTCGTAGCTGAAGTAGACGCCCCGGTAGCGGTCGGTGATCGGCTTGCTGCTCGCCTGGCCGGACGCAATCACGTCGTCGGGCTGGATGGCCTGCACCAGATCCTGCAGCCACGAATGGCTGCGCGCCTCCACGTCGTTGCAGTACAACGCCAGGTACTTCGAACGGGGCGAGGCCGCCGCGAAGCCCTGGTTGCATGCGGTGCTGAAGTACAGGTTGTCGGGGTTGTCGATGAACCGGGCGTCGAGATCGGGATGCGTCCGCAGAAAGTGACGGATGAAGTCCTTCGAACCATCCGTGGAGCCGTTGTCCACGATGATGAGCTCGTACGGCCACGTCGTTCGAGTCACGAGCGAATGCAACGCACGCGCGAGGAAGGGCTGTGCGTTCCAGTTCGGCACGACGATTGACACCCTCTCGTCCGTCGACGACTCCGGGGAGACCGCAAGGCGTGCTGGTGCACGCTGCGCGATGACGGGCTCGAGTCTCGAGACGCTGGCGGGGTCAGCTGCGCCCCGTGTGTCGGCCACATTGGCGACTTCGGGCACCTTCCTGAAGTGGCCGGCCTGCCGGTCGAGCGGCAAGG
>JAEZDP010000346.1 GCA_023418055.1 Acidobacteriota bacterium | reverse complement strand
CCTTGCCGGCGGATGTATCGGCCCATAACTTCTGCGTGATCTTCGTCTCGAAGTCCCACGTCTTCAGCAGCGAGGCGACAACGGAGGCGCGGCCGACGTGATGGCGATCGACCCGACGCTGTCGCGTGAAGAGGCGCGCTGCCTTCTGTACCGCACACGTGGTGTCGGGGTCGAGTGGCGTGGGCAGCTCGCGCTCGAGGGCCGCCCAGAACGCCTCGAGCGCACGCCATGCCGGCTCCGGGTCGGGACAGGTGCCGTCGCCTGGCGGGAACTCCACATCTTCGTGCAGGCACACGGTGGCGAACGCGCCGTCGAGGTCCTGCGGCCGCACGTCGGCGTCGAGCAGCGCGACGATGTCGGGGTGGCCCGCGGCGCGCGCGGCGGTGACGAAGTCGCGCCACGCAGCCTTCTGCACCTCGAGGTCCTGCCCCTCGTCGAGTTCAGTGAAACCCGGCGCGACACCCGCTTCGACGGGACGCTCGCGCAGCAGACGCGCGCAGAAGGCGTGAATCGTACCGGCGAAGAAGCGCTCGAGGTTGCCGACGGCCGCCTCGACGCGCGCGATGGCGTCGGCTGCGTCCGCCTCCGCCCGCAGCTTCACGAGCAGTGCCTCCAGCGCCAGATGGAACCGTCCACGCAGTTCTGACGCGGCCTTGCGCGTGAAGGTGACCGCCGCCATGTGCTCGATGCGATACGTGCCGCGCGCAACGCCTCCGGCCATTCGCTCGGCGAGCATCTGCGTCTTGCCCGAGCCGGCCCCAGCCTCGACCAGCAGGTTCGTCTCGAGGTCTTCGCGGATGACTCGGCGCGAGTCCTGGTCGGCGAGCGGCACACCCGTCTCCGTCGGCTTACGCATGACCAGACAGCCTCCTGTAGGCGTCGAGCACAGGATCGGCGGCCTTCTGCTCCATGCGCTGCTCGAGGCTGCTGTCACACGCGGTGCCGAAGTCGCAGAAGGTGCAGTCGCGCTTGGTGAGCGTGTGCGTGAAGTGCCCGTCCACGATCAGCGCGCGGAGATCCGCGAGTACCTGCGCGACCGCCCCGAGCGACGGCGCCGGGATGCGCACGCGCTCGCGCCGGCCCTTCCGCGTCGAGAAGTCGTACACCCCGGCAACGACCTTCGGGCGCGGGCGCACCTTCCGCAGGAGCGCCGCTGCGGCCAGGCCGTAGAGCGCGTGCTGCAGGCGACGGCCGCCGGCGAAAGTGCCCTGCCACTCCGGCTCGTAGTACCCGCCCGTCTTGTAGTCCACGACCTCGAATTCGGCGGCACCGACCTGGTCGATGCGATCGATACGGCCCGCAATCCGGAAGACGAGCCCCTGCCCGAGATCGACCTCCACCGGCTCGGCCTGTGCCAGCGGCTCACCCTCGTCCTCGGCCAGGCGACGTCCGAACGACACCTCGAATGCGACGGCGGTCGCCTTCGTCTGGGTCGTCTCGTGGTCGAGGAAGAGCTCGATATCCGAGAGGAATGCCTTCGACTCGCGCTCGAAGATCTCGGGCGTCGCCGGCGGCATGGCCCGTCGAAGCGCCTCGAGGCGGGCCCTGGCCTCCGCGAGGAACCACGCGCGATCGTCCTCGACGAGGCGCCGCTCTTCATCCCGTGCCCTGCGGAGCAGCCGCGCGTAAAGGTCGTGCAGCTCGGAGCCACGGGTGAGCGGGTCGAGCCAGACGTCGCGGTCGCGCTCGCGTTCGTCCACCGGCTGCAGGCCGAGCCCGCGGCGCAGGAAGAACCGGAACGGACATGCCGCGGCCTCCTGAAGCGTGGTCACCGAGTAGGCGACGCCATCGGCGCACGGGTCGAGCAGCGGGCCCGCGTCGGGCACGTGGCCGTCGTACTCGGTGAACGACTCGGTGGCACGCTGCGCCATCGCGTGGCGGCCGTGTCCGAGCGCCGGGAACGCGTCCGTGGCGCGCGTGACGCCTTCGGCGCCGGTGCCAACAAGCGAGCGGAGCCACCAGGCGGACGCGGCGGGCGCGGCCTCGCGCGGCTCCGGCACGATCGACACCGGCGTGCCGAGCGCGTCCTTCATCTCCTGATAGGTGGCGGACGGCTTACCTGTCTGCAGGCGGAAGAGCTGCAGCACCAGCCACGACGCGTACGTCTCGCGGAACTCGCGGGTATCGCGGCACGAATAGCTGGCGGTCAGGTGCGTCGCGTCGCTCGTCGCGAGGTGCGACAGCACGGCGTACACCGCCTCGTCCACCCGATCCTGCGAGCGCGGCAGGTCCGGCGAGAGGGCGGCGCGCTCGGCGTCGAGCAGCACGGGATCCTCGGTGGCGGTGGGGAAGACGCGTCCCTCCTCGAGTCCGACCAGATAGAGGTGCGGGCGCCCCGGAAGCCCGCATTGCGTGAGGCGGCTGACGAACAGGTGGCCGGGCCGCGGACGCTCGGGCGCCACCTGCAGCGTGAGCACGCGCTCGCGCACGAAGCGCAGCGCCTCGCCCAGCGTACAGCGGACTTCGCCCAGCGCGCGGAGCTCTCCGAGGTAGTCGGTGAGCGTGGCCGCGGCACGGTGGTCGAGCGCGCTGCGGCGCGACGCCGTGTCAGCGACGAAGCGGACCGCGCCTTCCACGATCGGCTGCAGTGCGACGGTCTCGTCCTCGGCGTCTGCCGCGAAGCCCTCGAGCAGTTGCTGCACCCACGCGCGGATGGCCTCTGTGCGCGCGGCACGCTCCCCGGCGCTCGCACGCTCGTCATCCGAGAGGTCGGGGTCGGCGGCGCGCACGTCGAGCGCGTGGCGCAGGTGCGTGAGCGTGAGGTCGTAGCTGGCGCGGCCCCAGCCCGTGCCGGCGCGGACGAGCGTGGAGGCGGCCTGCGCCGCCGTGAAGCCCACGGCGTCGGCGACGAGCCAGACGTCACCCGACTGCAGCAGTGTGCGCAGGTGACTGGCGGCGAAGTCGGTCTCGGCCCAGTCGCAGAGGACGAGCAGCGCGCGTCCGGGACGGGTCTGCGCGGCGGCGATGCCCGGGCCGAGCGTTACGGGCCAGTCGTGGCGCAGCGCCTTCTCCCAGAGGAGCGCGCCGTGGGCGTCAGAAGCGCAGCTCACCTCCACCTGGTCGAGCGGGACGCCTGCGGAGAGGATGCGGCGGACCACCTCCTCGATCTCGGCTTCGCGGCCGCCCGCATGGAAGAGGGAGATGGCGGGACCAGCAGGAGCAGCGAGAGGATCAAGGAGGCACGCAAGCCGCGCCCGCCCGGCGGCTGGCTCGAGACGCTCCACCGGGTCGTTCAGGCGGCGCGGGACTTCGGCGCGCGACAGCGTCCAGGTGCGCGGTACGAGGCGTTCGCCGGGAAGTGCATCGAGCAGGCGGCGCTGCAGGGGCGTCCAGGGCACGTCCGGCATCGCGATCCAGCAGTCGGCGGGCTGGACGGCGCACCACTCGGGATGCGCCAACGCCTCCTCGTACACCGTGGCCATGTCGGCCCG
>JAEZDP010000262.1 GCA_023418055.1 Acidobacteriota bacterium | reverse complement strand
AGGAACTCGAGCGACTCGTTGTCGGCGAGCGTCCCGCCGCCCACTTCGTGCGCGTACGACCGATGCGTCAGGGCCTGCTCGAGCCGCTGGCGATCGGCGAAGCGATGGCCCACGCGCTGCTCGAACGAAGCGAGCCCGTCGTTGATGGGCACCACGCGCGGGCCCTCGCGCCGCGGCGTCTCGGCAAACGACGCCAGCACACGACGTGCCTCGCTGGCATCCTCGTCGTCCACCGTCAGCCGGATCTCGCCGAAGGGCGCAGCGGGCAACGGAAAGACGTGGCGCAGCCCGGCCTGTTCCTGCCGGACGTCGAGCCCGTGCGCCTCGAGCAGACCGCGGACGATCGACGCCTCCGCATCGGAGTGCGTCCGGAACACGACCGCGCGCGTCATGCCCGCACCTCGGTGCCGTCGCCCACGTCCATCCGTCCCACGCCGTGCTGGCCGCGGGCATCCACCTTCAGCACGATCATCGTCATGTCGTCGTGCTGCTCCGCGCCGTCGGCAAACTCGCGGACGCTCTCGAAGATCTCGTCGCAGAGCGCGTCGGGGTCGAGCGCGGCGTGTTCCTCCACACACAGGCACAGGCGATCTTCCCCGTAGAGATCGCGGATGTCGTTCATCGCCTCGCTGATCCCGTCGGTGAACATCACGACGACGTCGCCGGGGTCGAGGGCGATGGTCTGCTCTTTCAGCATCTGGTCGAAGCGCGAGAGTACCGACTCCATGCGCACGCCGAGCACCAGCCCCTCTGGGGCGAGCAGGCGCGTGCGTGGAAACACGTCCGCGGCGCGCAGGTGGATGAGCGGCGTGTGCCCCGCGCGGGCGTGCGTCAAGGTGCGCGCGTCGAGGTCGAGTACCGCGTAGGTCATCGTGATGAAGCTCGTGCGCCCGAGGTGCTTCGAGAGGATGCGGTTGACTTCGCCGAGCAGGCGGCGCGGCGAGTCGTGCGTCTTCGACAGCGCCAGCACCAGCCCCTTCAGTTCGGCCATGTAGAGGGCCGCCGACGCGCCCTTGCCAGACACGTCGGCCACGAGCATGCCGATGCGCCGATGGTCGATCGGGAAGAAGTCGCAGTAGTCGCCGCCGATCTCGCGGGCGGGGCGGCAGGCGGCCGACACGGTGATGCCGTCGATGCGCAGCGACTCCGAGGGCAGCAGCGACGTCTGGATGTCGCGCGCAATCTGCAGTTCCTGCTCGAGCCGGTCCTTCTCGCGTTTCTGTTCGAGCAGTTCCTCGATGCGCTCGGTCATCTGGTTGAACGAGGTGGCGAGCGCGCCGAACTGGTCGCGGCTTGGCACGCTCACGCGGTGCGAGAACTCCTCGCGCTGCACGCACTGCGTGCCCTCGAACAGCTCGTGGATGGCCCCGGTGATCGACCGTGCCAGGCTCACGCCCATCACGAACGTCACGCCCTGGATGATGAGGAACAGCGCGCCGATGATGAGCAGGATGAACAGCAGCAGGTCGCCGAACGACACGTTGCCGCCCACGGCTTGCGCGCCGGTGATGTGACGGTACACCTCTGGCAGGCTCGGCTCGATCTGCAGCCCGAGCTTGCACGGCGTGCCGAGTTCCCACTCGAGCACGTCGATGACGTTCACCCAGGCGAGCGACAGCGGCCCGCCCACCGTGCGGGCCTCGGTGGTGACCGTGAGCGAGCCGGCTCGCTGGTCGGGGTCGGTCAGGCACGGCACGGCGTCCATGCCGGCCACGGGCGTCGCGTCCCCGATGCGGATGCCGGTTTCGCTGCGGATCCACTCGGCGGCCGGGTCGTCGAGCGGCAGGTCGACGACCACCGCGCCGCGCGTGCGATCGGTGGCGCCGGTCCAGGCGACCGCTCGCACCACGAGGCGCACGTGCTGCTGGGTGCCCGTCGGGTCGGGGACGGGGATGACCACCGCGCTCGAGTCGGCCGCGGGCAGCCAGGCGGGCAGCACCGCGGGCACCGCGCCGTGCGCCCACGGCCCCACCGCCGTGCCGTCGAAGCCAGCCCGCGGGCCGATGGGTACGAGGGCAATCGACATGCCGGCGTAGGTGCGCACGCCCGCGCCCCACTTGCGCGCCAGCAGATCGGCGACGGCCGCCTCGCCCTCCGTCTGCTGCAGTTCGGCGGCGGTCGTCTCGGCGTAGACGCGCGCCTGAGCCTGCAGGTCCGACAGCTTCTCCTTCACCAGGAACGAGCTGAAGCTCAACATCGTCAGCGCCCCCAGGATCAGGAAGAAGACGACGATCAGCAGCGCGGGGACGAGGCCGATGAAGACGTAGGAGAGGATCAGCTTGCGGCGCACGCGCCACAGCAGGCGTTGGCGCACGACGGCCGACAGACGCCACACGATCACCGCGCCGCCGACGGCCAGCGCGACGCTGGCCATCTTGCGGAGGCTGTCCACCGCGGCACCCGTCGAGACGACCTGCTGCAGCAGGAAGATGGCGAGGCGCACGATGAGGCCGCCGACCAGCAGCCGGCCGGCCCAGTGCTGCAGCAGCAGCGCGCGCAACGACGGGAGAGGCTGGAGGCCGTGCCTGGCCGGGCCGTCGAGAACGTGACGGCGATCGTCGAGATGCTTCAAGGCGTCGCCGCGTGGACCGACCATGGAACCGTGGATACCGGGGGTGAATCGCTTCGAGATGATACCATCGCGAGTCGGAGCCCGAACGCCGTGCACATCGACCCTACTGCCCGTTTTTCGACGATTTGCATCCATGCCGGGCAGGAGCCCGATCCGGCCACTGGCGCAATCATCACGCCCATTTTCCAGACCTCCACGTACGTGCAGGAAGGCCTCGGCCGCCACAAGGGCCACGAGTACGCCCGCACCAGCAACCCGACCCGCGCGGCGCTCGAGGCCAACCTCGCGGCGCTCGAGGCCGGCACGGCCGGCTTCGCCTTTGCGTCGGGCATGGCCGCGATCACTGCCGTGATGGCGCTGCTCTCACCAGGCGACCACGTCATCGTCACCGACAACACGTACGGGGGCACCTACCGGTTGTTCGAGCGCGTGCTGCGCAAGACCGGGTTGCACTTCTCGTACGTGGACACATCCGACGTCGCAGCCGTGCAGGCGGCCTTCACGCCCGCCACGCGGATGGTGTTCCTCGAGACGCCCACCAATCCCATCCTGTCGCTCACCGACCTGCAGGCGGTGGCCGACGTGGCGGCGGCGCGCGGGGCCTGGGTGGTGGTCGACAACACGTTCGCGAGCCCGGCGCTGCAGCAGCCGCTGCGCCTCGGGGCCGACATCGTGCTCCACAGCACCACGAAGTACCTCAACGGCCACAGCGACAGCGTGGGTGGCGCGGTGGTCGTGAAGCACGACGACCACGTCGAGTTCCTGAAGTTCTACCAGAACGCCGCCGGGGCCATCCTCTCGCCGTTCGACTCGTGGCTCGTGCTGCGCGGCACCAAGACGCTGGCGGTACGCATGGAGGCGCACAACCGCAACGGGCTGGCCGTTGCGGAGTTCCTGGCTGCGCAGCCGGCCATCGAGAAGGTGTATTACCCCGGGCTGCACACTCACCCGCAGCATGCGCTGGCCAAGCGGCAGATGCACGGCTTCGGCGGGATGATCTCGTTCGACGTCGGCACGCT
>JAEZDP010000241.1 GCA_023418055.1 Acidobacteriota bacterium | reverse complement strand
CCAGCGACGCCAGCGTCACGACCGCGGACCACGACAGCCGCGGTCCCCCGGTCTCGACCGGCTGGGCCGCCGCCGCGGCCGGCGCTGGCGCCTCGGCAACATACTGCGCGGCAAGCGGCGACGCGGGGGGCGGCGTCGGTGGCGCGACGTCCGGCACGGGCACGTCCACTGCCGCAGCGACAGGGACGACAGACGGCGCATCCGCTGGCGCCGCACCAGCGCCTGGCGGTTGTGCATCCACTCGAGCCGCCACGGGCGCAAGGGGTACCTGGCGGGCCCCCGACGGCGGCGGCTTCAGCACTGCGGTCGCATCGTCTGACACAGCCGACGATGTGGGGGCTGCCGGCACCGACCGGCCGGCCGCTACCGGACTCGGCAGGACCGCGGTGCGGTCGTCCTCGACGCCGGCCCCCGCGGCACCGTCATCCGCCTGAACGGCACCCGGCCGCCCCGTGGCAGACGCCGTATCCGGCTGCGACGCTTCGGCAATCAACTCCAGTCTCACCTTCGCGTCACCGATGACGACAACGTCGCCGTCGACGAGATCGGCGGTGGACACACGACGGTTGTTGACGAGGATGCCGTTACGGCTGTTGAGATCGGTGACCCGTGGCGTGGGACCGGTCGCGTCGAACGACGCATGGCGTCGTGACACCTTGCCGTCGTCCAGGCTGATGTCACATTCGGCGGCCCGTCCTGCCGTCATCTGGCCGATGAACAGCAGCTCCCGCGATCCTGTTGCCGTCTCGACCACCAGACGCCACGTCTGCATCACGTTCCTCAGTAGTCCTGGTAGATGAACTTCAACACCACGGGCGCGATGACGATGATGAGCACCGCCGGGAAGATGAACAGCAACATCGGGAAGATGATCTTCTGCGTGGCCTGGCCGCCCGCTTTCTCGGCCCGCTGGAAGCGTTCCGTGCGCAGGAACTCGGCCTGCATCTTGAGCACGTCACCGATGGAGGCCCCGAGCAGGTCGGCCTGGACGAGTGTCGAGACAAACGACGACACCTGTGGAATCTCGAGCCGTGTCGCCATGTTGCGCAACGCGTCCGACCGCGTCGTGCCCATGCGGATCTCGTTGAGCACCACGGTCAGTTCGTCGCGCAACGGGCCCGACAACCCGCGCTTCACCAGGCGTTCGAGGGCGATGAGGAACTCGAGCCCGGCCTCGACCGAGAGCGACAGCACGTCCACCGCACCGGGCAGCGCCCTGATGATCTCCCGCTCGCGGGCCTGACGACTGCCTCGCAGGAGGCGATCGGGCACGAAGAAGAGGACAGCGGCCACCACCAGGAACATCGCCGGATTGCGCAGCACCGCGAACAAGAGCGCAAGGAACAGCGCGCCGAAGGTGGCGATGAGGAACTTCAGCGCCAGCAGGTGGTCCACGGTGAAGTCGCCGCCCCAGCCCGAGCGCTTGATGTCGACGGCGGCACGTTCACGGTAGTTGGGCCAGCCGATGAGGGCCATGGCCCCGGACAGCAGCGTGATGAGCGGGTAGAACACCTTGACGAAAGCCGGAGCGCCGGGTGGCACGTCGGCCACAGGGGCTTCCGCCTTGTCGGGCACCACGGCGCGACGCGTCGTCGCCGCGTCCACCAGCAGATAGGCGCTCAGGAAGACACACGCGAGCAGGGCGGCCAGGACGAGGAGGGTCATGGGATGGCGGTCCTTCGGCTACTTGGCATCCAGGGCGGCGCAGTCGTCCTCACGCACGCAATCGGTGACGTCGCGCATGGTGTCACGCCAGGGGGCGTACATGTAGATCAGGATCAGGATCGCGATGGCGGTCATGATGCCGGCGACCATCAGATACTCGGTGGGCGTCTGCCCGCCGCACGCACGCAGCCTGTCTCTCCCTGTGCAGCTCATATGTCGATGGCGACGATCTTCAGCATCGCCCACAGCCCCATCAGCGTCAGCCCTGCCACGACGGTCAGCGCCAGCCAGCCGAGCACCGTGTTGAAGAGCGGCGCCGTGTACGTGGGGTCGATCATCGAGAACAGCAGCAGCATCGCAGGCGGCATCAGGCACATGATGAAGCCCTGCGTCATGCCTTGCGCGGTCATCGACTTGATCTTCCCCGACACCTTCTTGCGCTCGACGATGGTGTTGGCCATCACGTCGAACGTCTCGCTCAGGTTGCCACCCGTCTCGCGCAGCGTGAGGATCGAGTCCACGACGATCCGCACGTCCTCGAGCGGCACGCGTTCGGCAAAGCGCCGCAGCGCATCGTCGGTGAGGCGCCCGAGGTGGATTTCCTTCACGACACGCGCGAGCTCGTCGGCGATGGGCGGCTTGCTCTCGCGCACGGCGAGTTCGAGCGCCTGCTGCAGGCTGAGGCCGGCCTTCAGCCCGTTGGCCATCAGGCGCAGCGCGTCCACCAGCTGATCGTCGATGCGGTCGAGCCGCTGGCGGCGGCGAATGACGACGAAGATGCGCGGACCGGTGAAGCCGATCGCGGCAAACGCCGCGGCACAGAGCAGGCGGCCCACCAGCGACTCGGCGACGAGGAACCCGAGCAGCGCGCCCACGCCCGTCGTCACCGCGATGAACCAGCGGGCCCGTTCCACCGTGACGGCTTCGAACATCGCGTCGAACTCGTCCACGACCCACTGGGCGTAAGGGTCGGTCCGTGCCACCCACCACTGACCGAGTGCGGTCCACGCGCCGAGCGTGAACAGCACGGCGCCCAGGAACAGCACCACGAACGTCACCAGCTTGAGAAAGAGGAGGTCCATCATAACGTCTGGTGCAGGAAGATCTCGTCGGGCACCTGGATGCCGCGGTTCGAGAGCAGGCGGACGAACACGGGCACGTGGCCCGTGGGGCGGAACTGTCCGATGACCTTGCCGTCGGGGGTGAGCCCGGTCTGCTCGAACCTGAAGATGTCGCGCGTCACGAACTGCGAGCCTTCTTGCCCGGCGACCTCGGTGATGTAGGTCACCTTGCGGCTGCCGTCCTGCAACCGCGATTGCTGCACGACGAGGTTCACGGCCGACGCGATCTGGTCGCGAATCGCCCGCGAGGGCAGGTCGAGCCCAGACATCAGCGCCAGCGTCTCGAGCCGGCTGAGGGCGTCCACCGGCGTGTTGGCGTGCAGCGTCGTGAGCGAGCCGTCGTGGCCCGTGTTCATCGCCTGCAGCATGTCGAGCGCCTCGCCGGCACGGCATTCGCCCACCACGATGCGGTCGGGGCGCATGCGCAACGAGTTCCTCACGAGATCGCGGATGGTGATGGCGCCTTCGCCCTCGATGTTGGCGGGCCTCGACTCGAGCGCGACCAGGTGTTCCTGCGGCAGCTGCAGTTCGGCAGCGTCCTCGATCGTCACGATGCGCTCGTCGTCTGGGATGAAGGACGCCATCACGTTGAGCAGCG
The DNA here is from genome assembly GCA_023418055.1 of Acidobacteriota bacterium. Lineage (GTDB taxonomy): Bacteria > Acidobacteriota > Vicinamibacteria > Vicinamibacterales > Vicinamibacteraceae > JAEZDP01. Next base: position 7,549 of record JAEZDP010000241.1, on the reverse strand, counting down.
TGGTCTTGCCAGAGCCCGTGCCGCCCGAGATCACGATGTTCTGCCGGCCCTGCACCGCGGCGCCGAGGAACGTCGCCATCTGCTCGGTGATGGAGCCGAAGCCGATGAGGTCGGGGATGCCGAGCATCTTCTTCGAGAACTTGCGGATGGTGATGGCCGGTCCGCGGAGCGCCAGGGGCGGGATGATGGCGTTGACGCGGCTGCCGTCGCGCAGTCGTGCATCCACCATCGGCACTTTCTCGTCCACGCGCCGGCCGAGTGGCGCGACGATGCGCTCGATGATGCCGCGCAGCTGATCGACGCTCAGAAACTGCACGCCGCTCAGCTCGAGATGCCCGCCGCGCTCGACGTAGACCTGATCGATGCTGTTGACCATGATCTCGGTCACGCTGTTGTCGGCCAGCAGCGGCTCGAGCGGGCCGAGCCCGAGCGCCTCGTCCACCAGCTCCTTCACCAGGTCGCGGCGCTCCTGGCGGCCGAGTGAGGCGGCAGCCTCTTCCTGCACGAGGGCGATCAGCTTTCCTTCGACGCGCACCTGCATCTCCTGGCGCTTGACCGGGTCGTGCAGGTAGCCGAGATCGCCCTTCCGCAGGTCGATCTCCTCGACGAGCCGCTTGAGGATCTTCAGCTTGACGAGGCGACGTGTGTCGTCGGCGGCGCTTGCCGGCTCGCCCGACGCGCTCGCCCGCTGCCTGAACGAGCGCTGCACGAACGCACGCGCCAGATCGCCGAGCACCGCCGACAGGTCGACGTCAGGACGCATCTCGAGCAACACCCGCTGACGCTGGGTCGCGGCGTCCACGTACTCGGGCTGGTCGGGCAGGTGCGCGAGCACCGGCACACCGAGCCCGTCGGCGATGTTGGCCGGCATGCGATCGGTGACGCGGTTCAGGCACAGCGCCGTCGCCGAGGCGGGCAACTGCGCGGCGCGCAGCAGCGCGAGCAGGTGGCCGGTGCGCACGATGCCGGTCGGCGTGGGGTCCACGAGCACGCACACCTGATCGCTGCGGTCGATGAGGTAGTTGCCGACCTCGCCGGACACGGTGCCGAGGTCGATGACGAGGTAGTCGAACGTGTGGTCGAGGATGCGGAAGATCCGGTCGAGCACGGGACGGGTGACCGCGCCGGCCTGCACGATGTCGGTCGCCAGGTTGAGCACCGGCACGCCGCAGGGCGCCGACGACAGGTAGCTGCCGAGGAACTCCGGCGTCACGCGGTCGATGATGGGCAGCATGTCGGTGATGCCGCGCGCACGCGGCAGCCCCATCCGCGCAGCCGCATCACCCGGGCACGGATGCGACCCGTCCACCAGCAGCACGCCACCGCGCACCTGCTGGAGGATGCCGTAGGCGAGGTTGGTCGCGACGAAGGTCTTACCGGCGCCACCGCTCGCAGAGCAGACCGCCAGAGTCTTGAGCCGTGGCATGAGTGCGCTACCCCTCCGGCTCGGCGCCGATGGCCACCGGGGTGAGCACCACGAGCAATTGCGTGCGCTTCTCCTTGTACGAGCTCGACCCGAACAGGCTGCCGAACACCGGCACGTAGCTGAGCGCCGACCGCTGGGGCCCCGGTAGCGACGACACCTGCCCAGCCGTACGTCCGGTGGTGCGGCCCGCCGCCGCCACGCGGTTGCCGCGTGCGTCCACCGATGGCGCCGCCAACAGGTCGTCGCCAGACAAGCCGAACGGGATGTTGCGGGTGGTGCCGAAGGAGTAACGCGAGCGACGCCACACCTCCGGGTCGTACAGGTCGTACTCGAGCGGCACGTTGGTCTCGACCAGCACGTCGGTCGTCACCGTCGAGCCGCCTTCGTCCACGCGAGGACTGAGCGTCAGCCGGATGCCCGTCTGCACCTGCTGGGCGGCCGACTGCTTCGCCGTCTTCGGGTCGAGCGCGGCGCCCCCGATGAAGTGCGTCTCGTCTTCGCCCACCGTCGCGGTGACCGTGCTCTTGTACAGGCTGCGTCCGGAGGGCTCGACGCCGCTGCCGTATTCGCCCGTCCGAAACTGTGTGCTCGCTTCGAAGAGCTCGAGCTGGTAGCGCACACGCGGCTTCGCCGTCGCGGCCGCCGCGCCGCCGGGTCCGACTGGCCCTCCGCCGGTGCTGGACACCGCTCCGCCTATCACAGCACCCGCGGCTGGCGTGACCGTCACCACCGACTGCACGCCGGCCAGCCGTGCCAGATCGTTGACGGTCTTCAGGTCACGGTCGGAGTCCACCGTGCCGGCAAGCACCGACTGCCCGCCGAGCGACTTCATCTCCACGCCCGGATACGGCGCGAGCATCGCCATCAGGTCGGCCCGGGCCTTCTCGTCGGCGCGCGAGCTGACGATGAGGGTGATCTCGTGGCGCAGGTTCCGACGCTGGTCCCAGACGTTGAGGGTCGTCCGGCCGGCCTGCTTTCCGCGCAGCATCAGCTCGCGGCGACCGTTGGTGGGCTCGTAGCCAGCCACGGCCGACGACCCCAGCACCACGTCGCCCATGGGATACCCCGGGCTCCAGGTGGTGATCTCGTTGACGTAGATGGTCATCTCCTCACGCACGACGTCCTGCGCGTGGGCGCGCGCTGCGACCAGCGTCGCGGCGGCGAGCACGACGACGAGGGCACGGCGCCCTGTACGAGCGAACTGCCTGACGGACCTCATGATGCGGCTCCCTCCCTCACCCACGCCGGCGCACTAGAACAGGCCACGACCGACGTCACGGAACGACTGGCGCCGTACGGGGCGCGGCTTCAGCGGAATCTGCACCTTCAGCAGGCCGAGCGGATCGAGGTTCGGCAGCTCCACCGTCGTGCTGTCGAGGCTCGATCGCAGGGCCAGCGTCAGGTCGCCCACCTGCTCGGCGAGAATCAACTCCTGCGCACGCGACGGCTCCACCATGAGCGTGACGGTCTGAAGCGCCGCCTGCCGCTCCGGCGGCGGCTGGCCCGACGTCTCCTCGGCAATGCGTTCGCGTCGGAGTTCGCGATTCACCGCGACGACGAAGATGTTCTGCATCAGCAGCCGCACCTCCGTCTTCTCGTCGGCGTACACCAGCTGGCCGCTCTGGAACCCCGTGGGACGGCCGAACTCGAAGGTGCCGAAGATGTCCACGAAGTTGCCCGGGCGCACGAGGCCGCCGACGCCCGTGGCATCGCTGACGGTGATGGCCACCGCGCGCCGGCCGCGCGGCACCTCGAAGGAGAGCGCTTCGGCCCCGGCGTCGGCGAGCATGCTGCCGGCCACCTGGCTGCCGGCGGCAATCGGCACGACGGCCACGCGGCCCACCACCTCCTGTACGGTCGGGAACGTCTGCGGCTGCCTGTACTTCAGGGGCACGGCCACCTGCTGCACCATGCTCTCGTCGAGCGCGCTGCCCGCAGTGACGTCCGCACGCGTCACCACCACGTTCTGCATGTCGACTTCCTGATAGAGGCGTCGTTCGATGCCGCGCAGGTAGACGAAGACCAGGAAGACGGCGATGACGCCGAGCAGCAACGACAACAGGAGCTTGGCACGTCCGGACATACGGGTGTGATCTCGGGGAAGGCGTCTCAGATGATTCCGAGCATCGCCAGCATCGGGTATTTCTCTCGCAGGTAGTCGCGCATGCACGCTTCGGCGTCCTGCGCGCACGCCGCGGCCTCGGCGATGTCGTCCTGCATGGCGGCAACGGAGTTGGCGTCGAGCGCATCGAGTGCGGCCGAATCGAAGTTCTGCCCGAGCCAGTCGAAATAGCCGTCGCCCAGTTCCTCGAGCGACAGGCCGATGGCCTCGAAGAGCCCCATCCCCAGGCCGCCGTGGCCCTTGGTGCGCTTGCAGGGCGGGTAGGAGGGCTCACAGAAGTCGTCCTCCTGCCCCGGCTGGTACAGGCCGCTGTTGCTGTAGATGCGCCAGTCGGCCGGCAACTGCTCGCGGAAGAGGCCGAGACGCGGCGGGCGCACGTTGATGCCCTGCGACGAGCTCCAGATGATGTTGGAGGCTTCGCTCGACCACTTCGTGTCCTGGTTGTTGGCCGCGTAGTGGCCGGCCATCAGGCGGGCGTGCACGTCGGCCAGCGTGGTCTGCACCGTGCGGTTGGCCAGGTAGATCTGGAAGGCCGCCGCGATGAACACCACGCCCATCGACGCGAGGATCATCGTCTCGATCACGGCCTGGCCGCGTTCACCGCGTCTGCCGGGGGAGGACTGGCGCGCCATCAGAACAGCACCGGCCTTCTGGTGCCTGTTCGGGTGTCGGTGATGGCGTCCTTCAGGAACGCACCGAACCCCCAGCGGGCGGCACGCAGCGGCACCATCCGCACGCGGTAGTCGTCGTCGCCTTCCTCGAAGTTGCCGCCGACGGGCCGGGCCGCCGCAGCCGCCGTCATCGACGGGATGGCGCCGTTGAACAGGTTGAAGGGGTTGAAGAACGGGTCCACCGGCGGCGCCTGCACCACCCACACGAACGTCGCCGTGTCGTTGTCGTCGCGCTTGTACCACTTGGTCAACGTCCAGAACACCGGATAGCAGACGTAGAACGGGCCGATGAACTCGCAGCCGACGTACACGAGCGTCTCCTCGACCGCCTCTTCTGGGATGAGGCACGGGTAGGCGGGCAGTCCCGGTGGATCGACCGTGTCGTCGAGATGCGCGTAACACACCGTCTGTCGCGACTTGAGCAGCGGCATCTCGGCATCGCTGATCCCGCCGAAGGTGTCCGACATGCCTTCGTCCATGCGGAACGCCGTGTACAACTCGCCCGGGAAGAGGTCGTTGAGGTTGTAGATGCTCGCATGGCGTGCCGAGTCGTAGGCGCGCTTGGTGAAGCCGACGTTCACCGCCATGTCGAGCACGTTGATGACCGTCGTGATGGCGTTCCACACCTCGTGGACGGTCTTGTCGAGACGCTGGATGGGCCCGAAGATGGGCATCCCCACCGAGGCGATCGGCCAGATGTCGCGGCGATAGCCATTCAGTTCCGACAGCTTGTTCAACCCGATCGCCACGTCGGTGGCACCAGCCCAGGCGCCAGAGTCGGCGATGATCTGCAGGGCCATGCGGCGGTTCACGGCCTGTCCCAGGTTGATGACCAGGGCCAGGAAGAGCAGCATCACGGCCAGGAAGCACAGGAAGAACGGCGTGGTCTGGCCGGCACGCGCGGCGGCGAGGGCGCGCAGGCGGCACCGTGTCCGCTCCCCCCGTCCGTCAGTAGCCGCCATTGTCGTCCCCACCCGTGGGCGCGTTGGCATCGCCCATGACCGGCGCCACCGCGCGAATGCGCACCCCTCGTCCCTCGATGGTGCGGTAGATGGGTAAGCCGAACGGCACGTAAGTCTCCACGACGAACCGGCCGCCCGTCTGCGTGACCCGCACGTCGGGGTCGCCACCCTGCCAGGCGTACCAGTTCAGATTGCTCATCACCGCACGCGCGGCCGCCTCGGGACTATTGCCCACCATGGCCGCCCTCGCGGCCGCGTAGGCCGCGTAGTTGGCCACGTAGCGCGTCACCACGAACATCGTCAGGTGCATGAACCCGAAGATGAGCAGGAGCGTGAAGACCATCATCAACATCGACTCCAGCGCGGCCTGCCCCCGTCGATCCGTGAGTCGCGCCGACAGGCGACGCGGCGTGGCCTCGACCACGACTTCGCCTGTCGTCGCCATGCCTACTTCTTCGGCGACGTTTCCAGCCCTTCGCTCGACTTGACCGCGCCGGACGCCTGCTTGGTCCAGCTCTTGGCCGCCCCCTGGATCTCGGGCCAGAAGTACGCCACGAAGGCGATGAGGATGACCGCGGCCATGATGCCGACGATCATCAGGTACTCCGTCGGGGTCTGCCCCAACTCGCTGCCGCCACGGCGCGCGACCGCCTTGCGGCCTGCTTCCACCACGTCCAGGCGGGCCAGACGCCGCCGCATCGCTCGAATCGAGACCAGTTCTGTCATTGCTGTGCGCTCCGTTGGGGTACCGTCCTGCACCGCCGCCGCCCCATGCCGACGCCGGTCCTTCGCTGCTGCTGTCACGGGCGGGCGGGGCTCGAGATGTAGACCACCACGTGCTCGCACACCACCACGGTGATGTAGCGCACCGTCGGCACGATGATCCGGCCGAGGAGGATCAGCAGGGCGGTCATGATGCCCGCGATCATCAGCCACTCCACCGCCACCTGTCCCAGGCGTCCCCGCCGTGTCCCCGCCATCACAGGCCAATCGTCCGCATGCTGCCCGCGATGAGAAACACCATGTCCACCAGCACGGGGCGAATGATGCCGACCACCACGATCGCCACGGCCGTCAGGATGCCAGCCACCATCAGCCACTCGACGGCCACCTGGCCGTCGCGTGCGGCAGGCGACGCCCCCCGACGCACATGGCCTCGCTGCATCGTGTCTCCTTGCTTCGTGTCCTCGGTCAGTACAACGCGCCGCCCCGCGCGAAACGAACAGCTCATCCGTGAGATGGGCCGATTGTAGTCGTTCGCCCGCGCGGGTCAAGCCATCGCGCTCCGCCATGCCCGCTCGCCCACGCGGACACGCGCCTATCCGGTGACCGCGGTGATGACCCAGCCACGGCCCTGCCGCGCCAGGTCGAACACCAGGTGCCGACGCACGGTGAGCGGCGTGCCTTGCGAGAAGCCCGTCGTGCCTGGCTGCGTGAACCCACACGCGGCGCGCATCGTCGCACCAGCTCCCTCAACCTCACAGCCGGTCAGGGTCAACGGCGCGGAGAACTCACTCGTGATCCGGCGGAGTTCCGTGTCGGTGACCGTGGGCCACACCCGACGCATGCCGGCGGCGTGCGCCGTGTTGCGCGCCGCCACGTACGCCCGGACGATCGCCAACGCCTCGTCGGGCGCGACGACGTCTGCGGGAGGCGCCGGCGCAGGATCGACCGGCGCCTGGGCCTGCGAGGCGACGTCGGTCTCCCGTGTCGCGACAGCTGGCGCCGGTGGCGGCACCGCGCGAACCTCGGCCTGCCGTGAAGGCGCCTGGCGCGCGGGCCGGACGGGTGCGGCCACGGGTGGTGGGGTCAGGTCTGCGGAAGGCGGGTCGACAGGCTCGCCCCCGTCGGCACCTGCTGGAGGGGTCGCACTCGCATCGGCCACGCCCGCGGCTGGCTGCGTGACAGGCGCTGCGACAGGTGCCGCGGGAGGCGTGACGATGACGTCCGGGGTGCCCTCGGCAATCTCTCCCGTCGTGCCTTCGACCGATGCTGCGGCCTCGAAGGGCTGGATTCGTGACGCGAGTGCCGTCCGCAACCACCACCAGGCACCAAGGACGACCACCACGAGCATCACCAGCACGACGCCCAGCACGATGAGGGCCGGCAGCATGCTGCGGCGCGCCACGGGTGGCGGCGTCACGCCAACCTCGGCGGACGGCGCGGGCTCCGCCGGCGGCAGCGAGGGCGGAGCGACCGGTGGCGTCGGTAAGGGTCGACTGACAGGCGCGTGGCCCAGTGGCCCCGTGTCAGCGGCTACCGTGACGGGCTCGGTTGGCGCGTGCACGCGTCCCACCGGTGCCGCAGGCGCCGGCATCACGGGCACGACCATCGTGGGCGCCTCCGCATCGTGCACGCGAGTGCCGGG
>JAEZDP010000256.1 GCA_023418055.1 Acidobacteriota bacterium | reverse complement strand
GCCCTGGACCTCGCCGTGACGATGGCCGATGCCGAGGCCGTGCGCGCCGGCACGCGCTACGACGCGCTGCGGATGTTGGCGGTGATGCCCTGGGACCGCGTCGGCGCGCAACTCGTGCGCTATCTCGCGCCGTCGGTGGAGGCGGAACTGCAGCTCGGGGCCATCGGCGGCCTGTCGGACATGCCCGACGAGCGGGCGGGCCAGGCGCTGGTGACGCACATGCGCGGCTACGCCGAGGCGAACCGGCGTCATGCGGTGAACGCGCTGCTGCGGACGCCTGAGCGTCAGGCGCTGCTCCGCCGCGCGATGGCGGCCGGTGAGATCCCGGAAGACTGGCTCACCCCCGAGCAACTGACCACCCTCCGCGCTGGGGGTCAGGTCTAGCATTCACGCATTCTTCACGCTCTGGCCCCCGCACTCCGCCCATGCCCACCACCGACCGCCTCCCGTTTGTCATCGTCGGCGCCGGCCTGTGGGGCGCCAACCACGCGCGCGCCCTGCTCGATCATCCGCACGTGCACGTAGCGCTCGTCTGCGACCGTGACGGGACCCGTGCCCGGACGCTGGCTGACGTCTGCGGCTGTCGCTGGACCACCAGCCTCGACGAAGCCGCCGCGAGCGACACCGTCGCCGCGACCATCGCCACACCCGACCACCTGCATGCCGCGCCGACACTCGCGATGCTCGACGCGGGCAAACACGTGCTGGTCGAGAAGCCGCTGGCTACGACCGTGGCCGACGGGCTGGCCATGGTGCGGCGTGCCGAGGCGCGCGGCTTGAAGCTGATGGTCGACTTCCACGCCCGCTGGCATCCGCTGTTCATGGGCGCGCGGGGGTACGTCGAGCGCGGTGAACTCGGGGACCCCGTGATGGCGTACGCGCGGCTGAGCGACACCATCTACGTGCCCACCGAGATGTTGGCGTGGGGCGGACAGTCCGGGCCGGAGTGGTTCCTCTTCCCCCACGTGATGGACATGGTCCGCTGGTTGTTCGAGCGGGAACCTCTCGAGGTGTTCGCGCGCGGCCACCGCGGCGTGCTGGCCGCAAGAGGTATCGACTGCTGGGACGCGATTCAGGCTTCGGTGTCGTTCGAGGGCGGCGCCTTCAGCACTTTCGAGACCTCGTGGATCGTCCCCAACTCGTACACCAACGTCGTGGACAACCGCCTGTCGCTCAACGGCACGACAGGCGGCCTGGAGCTGCGGAACGAGCCGGCCCTCTGGGCCTTCACCGACCGCTATCACACGCCCTTCACGTCGGCCCCCGTCACGCGCTACGGCAAGGCGTGGGGCTTCCAGTACGAGTCGATCCGCTACTTTGCCGACTGCGTCGCGCTGGACCGCATGCCCGAATCGCACGGGCGTGACGGCCTGGTCGTGACGGCCATGATCGAAGCCACGTTGCGCTCGCTGGCCGAACGGCGCCCCGTGGCGCTTGCCGAGATGCTGCCCGCCGACCCGCGATGATCGGCCTTCCGAGGAGACCTTCCGCATGAGTGTGCTCGACCTGTTCCGGCTCGACGGCCGACGAGCCCTGGTCACCGGCAGCAGCCGTGGCCTGGGGCGCTCGATGGCGCTGGCCCTGGCTGACGCAGGCGCTGACGTGGTGCTGACGGGCAGGACGGCCGCCACCCTCGAGCAGACCGCCGCCGAGGTGCGCCAGCGTGGCCGACAGGCCTGGACCGTGACGGCCGACATGGCCGTGCCGGAGGAGTGCGATGCCGTGTGCACGCGCATTCTCGCCGAGCAGGGTCCGCTCGACATCCTCGTGAACAACGTCGGCAACCGCGAAGGCGCGCAGCCGATCGTCGAGGACACCCTCGACACGTGGCGGCGGGTGATCGACCTGAACCTCACCAGCTGCGCGGTCGCCACCCGACTGGTGGGGGCCTCGATGCTCGCGCAGGGGAAAGGCGGCCGCATCATCAACATCGCGTCGATCAGCGCGCTCATCGCCAACCGCGGCATTGGCGGACGCGGCTACGAGACGGCCAAGGCCGCCGTGCTCCACTTCACCCGGTGCGCCGCGGTGGACTGGGCGCCCCACGGCATCACCGTGAACGCGATCTGCCCCGGCCTCTTCATGACCGACACCAACCGCGACTGGAATGCGCGCAAGCCCGAGGTCATCGCCGAGTTCGTCAGGCACGTCCCCATGGGCCGCCCCGGCGAGCCGGACGAAATCGGGCCGCTGGCCGTCTACCTGGCCAGCCCGGCCTCGGCCTACGTCACCGGCGCAGCGTTTGTCATCGACGGCGGCTACACGGCGTGGTAGAGGCACGGTCCACGGGCCACAGTCCACGGTCCACGGCCTACGGGTGGCGCCCCGACTGGCATGAAGCATGAGGCATGACGCATGATGAGGGCCCATGCGACACACCCTCTCTGCCATCGCCGCCACGCTCGTCCTCGTCACCGCCTCCATCGGGGCGCAGACGCCGCCCCTGGAATTCCGACCGCTCTTCAACGGCACCGATCTGACCGGCTGGCGCAACATCAACACCGCGCCTGACACCTGGTCGGTCCGCGACGGCATGATCATCACGACCGGCGAGCCGATGGGCGTGCTCTGCACGACGCAGCAGTACGAGAACTACGTGCTTTACATCGAATGGATGCACATGGAAGCCGGCGGCAACTCCGGCGTCTTCATGTGGAGCGACGCGGTGCCGCAGCAGAAGAGCGTCTACCCGAACGGCCTCGAAGTGCAGATGCTCGAACTCGACTGGCCGAAACTCAACACGCGCAACGGCGTGACGCCACCCGAGGCCTACGTGCATGGCGAGCTGTTCGGCGTCGGCTCGCTGACCATCACGCCCGACAACCCGCGCGGCCCGCGCAGCAAGTCGCTCGAGAACCGCGCGCTCGGCCGCGGCAACTGGAACATCTACCACGTCGTCGCGATCGACGGCGTCGTCAAGCTCTCGGTCAACGGGAAGTTCGTCAACGGCATCTCCAACGCGTCGCAGAAGAAGGGCTATCTGTGCCTGGAGTCGGAAGGCGCCGAGGCGCGGTTCCGCAACATCCGCATCCTGGAACTGCCGCCCGGCGTCACCTCCCCCGAGCAGACGCAGCCGCTGCTGCCTGCCGACCGGCCCTGACGTCGACACCGGCCGCGGCGTCGCCCTGCTGCGGCCGGCTCGTCGTCAACGGGTCGCCTCCTGACCGCCAACGAACACGCGCCGCACCTCGAGGCCAGCGTCGAGCACGACGATGTCGGCGTGCTTGCCCGCCTCGAGGCTGCCCACCGTCCGCGATACGCCCGCCCGCTCCGCCGGTGTCAGGCTCGCCATGCGAATGATGTCGGCCAGCGGCGCCGGCGTGTCGCGCCGCATGATGCGCACCATGTGGTCGAGGCCCATCACGCTGCTGGCGAGGCCATCCCCCGGTACGAAGCCCACCGTGCCGTCGCTCTCGAACCACGAGCCCGTGTCTTCGGGACCGAACCGGTAGCGTCCGGGCGGCAGGCCCAGCGCACGGTTGGCGTCGGTCACCAGGCAGAGCCGCGCCGCGCCCTTCAGGCGCCACGCGTACTCCAGCAGTTCGGGTGCGAGGTGCCGCCCATCGGCAATCACCTCGGTGGACATCTCGTCGTGCGCGATCACGAACTGCTCCATGCTGCCGCGCATCGGCGTGCCCAGGCGGTTGCGGACACTGGGGATCGAACTCATCGCACACCAGAAGTGGTCGACGTGCCGCATGCCCGCCGCGTAGGCCTCTTCGAGTTCCGGCCAGCCGGCATCCGAATGCCCGCAGGTGACGAGGCATTTCCGGCGACGCGCCGCGCGGTAGAACGCCTGCGCGCCGGGCAGCTCGGCCGCGCACGTCGCCACGCGCACCAGGCCCGTGCGGAAATACGCGTCGTACTCGCGCGGCAGTGGGTCGCGGCGGCCCTCGCGCGGATGACAGCCCACCTTCGTATCCGCGAAGTACGGACCATAGAGATGGATGCCGGCCACCCGCGCGCCGTCGGCCGCGCTCCATGCGCGCTTCACCGTGGCGCAGGCGCGCAGCATCCGTCCCACCTCCGCCGGCGTCCCCGTCGTCGTGGTGGGGAAGATGGTGGTGGTGCCGCGGCGCAGGTGCGCCCGATTCGCGATGCGCACCGCCGATGCCGTGCCGTCCATGTAGTCGGCGCCGTCGCCGCCGTGCACGTGGATGTCCACGAACCCTGGGGCGATGTAGCCGTCACCGGCGTCCACGATCGCCGCACCCCGCATGCGCCGGGGACGTCCGGGTCCGACGGCGACGATGCGTCCGCGGACGCACTCGACGTAGCCCTGCTCGAGGACGCGGTCCTCGAGCACGATGCGTCCCGTGAAGTAGAAAGGTGAAGCTGACATGTCAGCAAGCATAGACCGAGGGTGACGCTGGTAGGATGACGCTATGCCCCGACGCTTCTGGCTGATGAAGTGCGAACCCGACGCCTACACCATCGACGACCTGGCGCGTGACGGCACGGCCAGTTGGGAAGGCGTGCGCAACTACCAGGCGCGTAACTTCATGCGCGACGACATGCAGGTGGACGATGGCGTCCTCTTCTATGCGTCCAATGCCAAGCCCTCCGGCGTCACCGGCCTGGCCCGCGTCGTCCGTGCGGGATATCCCGACCACTTCGCCTGGACGAAAGGGCACGCCTACTACGATCCGGGCTCCGACAAGGCCAACCCCACCTGGTACATGGTGGACATCGGCTTCGTGGCGCGCTTCGACGCCACCGTGTCACTCGAGACGCTCAAGACGACACGCGGCCTCGAGAAGATGGTCGTCACGCAGAAGGGCAGTCGGCTGTCGGTGCAGCCCGTGACCAAGGCCGAGTACGACATCGTGGTGCGCCTGGGCCAGGGCGGGTAGGGGAGTCCCGACGGGGCCGCGGTATACACTGGGACGGTCGTCCCGCGGCTGATCCGGCCGCCCTTGTGCTCGATGCCCGCCCCGTTACGCCTTGCCTTCCTCGGATGTGGCTTCATCACGCAGGTGCACAGCCGCCACCTGCGCCGGCTGGGCGGCGCGATCGTGCCCGCGTACGCGAGTCGTGACGCCGCGAAGGCGGAGGCATATCGACGCCGGTTCGGCGGCAGCCGCAGCTTCGACTCCTACGAAGCGGCCATCGACGCCCCCGACATCGACGCGGTGGTCGTCGCCGTGCCGCCTGTCTACCACCGCGACCTGACCCTGCGCGCCCTGGCCGCGGGCAAACACGTGCTGGTCGAGAAGCCCGCCTTCCCGCAGATGGAAGACTTCGAGGTGGTGCGTGCGGCGCGCGATCGTGCGGAGCGGGTGGTGCTCGTCGGCGAGAACGATCACTACAAGCCGCTGGCGGTGAGCCTCCGCCGCCTGCTGGCCGACGGCGCCATCGGCGAGATGGTCTTTGCGCACTTCACGACGCTGGCGCACCGGTTGAAGACGGCCGACGACTGGCGCAACGACGAGGCGATGGCCGGCGGCGACGCGTTCTTCGAAGAAGGTATCCACTGGCTGCACCTGGCCGGCAGCCTGGGCCCCACCATCACGCGCATCCACGGGTATCGTCCGCCACCGGCCGCGCGCGGGCCGGACCGGCGCGCCAAGAGCATGATGGTGGCCTTCGAATACGACAACGGCGCGGCAGGCGCGCTGCTCTACTCGCGCGAGGTGCCGTCGCTGCTGCGAGGGCTGCGCCTGTCGAAGCTGTACGGCCGCGACGGCATCATCACCTTCGAGTCCAATGGCGCCTTCGTGCTGGCACGCGGGCGGTCGTGGCCGCAACTCGTGTTCCCGGGCGTGCGCGACATCCGCGGCTATCAGGCCATGTATCGCGACTTCGCCGAGTCGGTGGCCATGCGGCGGGCACCGGAGATGAGCCTCGAGCGGGCCATCGACGACCAGCGGCTGATGGACGCGATCTATGCGTCCCTGCGGGAGCGCCAGACCCCGGACGAGGACGTCTGAACGTGGAAGGCTTCGACGTCGTCATCATCGGCACCGGCGCCGGCGGCGGCACGATGGCGCATGCGCTGGCGGGGACCGGGGCGCGCATCCTGCTGCTCGAGCGCGGCGGCCCTGTGCCATCAGAACCCGAGAACCGGAGCCCGGCCGCGGTGTGGCGCGACCTGCGCTACCGCGCCACCGAGGAGTGGGTGGACGGCCAGGGTGAGGCGTTCCGCCCGTATATCCATTACGGCGTCGGCGGCAACACGAAGTACTGGGGCAGCGTGCTGTTCCGGCTGCGTCGTGAGGACTTCGGCGACCTGGCGCACGCCGATGGCCTGTCGCCCGCGTGGCCCATCGACTACGACACGCTCGCGCCGTGGTACGACAGGGCCGAGCGTCTGTATCAGGTGCACGGCGCCGTGGGAGACGACCCCACCGAACCATCGCCACGCGCGCCCTACCCCCATCCGCCGGTGGCCCATGCCGCGGGCATGGAAGCGCTCGTCGGCGTGCTGCGTCGCGAGGGCCTGCATCCCTCGCCGCTGCCGCTCGGGTTGCGCGCGCCCGGAGAGCCCGGCGGGTGCGAGCTGTGCAACACCTGCAACTCGTTTCCGTGTCAGGTGGACGCCAAGAGTGACGCCGACGTCTGCTGCGTGCGTCCCGCGCTCGCCTCGCCGGACGTCACGCTCTGGTGTCACGCCACCGCCACGAGGCTCGTGACCGACCCGGCGGGACGTCGCGTGGTGGCCGTGGACGTGGACCGCGGCGGCGTCACGACGCGCGTGCACGCCCCGCTCGTCATCGTCTCGTGCGGCGCCGTCAACTCGGCCGCGCTGCTGCTGCGGTCGGCCACTGACCGTCATCCGCACGGCCTCGCCAACTCGTCGGGTCTGGTCGGTCGCCGCTACATGGCCCACCTGGCGACGATGATGCAGGGGTTCCACCCGTTCCGCCGCAACGACACCGTGTTCCAGAAGACGGTGGCGATCAACGACTACTACCTCCCGGGCCCCGGACGGCCGTATCCGCTCGGGCAGATCCAGTCGCAGGGGCGGACGCACGGCATCATGGCGCAGGTCGTCGGCCGCACCATCCTCCCGGGCATCCCGTTGTGGGCCTACGAGGCATGGGTGGCGCGCGGGGTCGACTGGCTGGTGATGTCGGAAGATCTGCCCGACGAGGACAACCGCGTGACGCTGACGTCCGACGGCAGGATCCGGCTCAGCTACCGCGTGAACAACGCGAGCGCTCACGAGCAGCTCGTGACCGAGACCAGGCGGCTGCTCAAGCGGCTCGGGTTCTGGGTGGTGATGGCGCACTCACATCGGCAGCGCAACACCACCCATCAGTGCGGGACCCTGGTCTTTGGCGCCGACCCGCGTCGATCGGTGCTCGACCCGTTCTGTCGCACGCACGACGTCGAGAACCTGTTTGTCGTGGACGCCTCGTTCTTTCCCTCGTCTGCGGCGGTCAACCCGGCACTCACGATCATCGCGCAGGCGCTGCGCGTTGCCGACCACATAGCCACGTCGCATCTGCGTCAGCAGGTCGCGGTGCAGGAGACGTCATGAAGGTGCAGTCGTTCAGCCACGTGGGCATCACCGTGTCCGACTTCAATCGGTTCGTCCGCTTCTACTGGGACGTGTTCGGGTGTCCGCTCGTGGGTGTGGCCGACACGCCGCCCGAGCGGGTGCGCAGCTTCTTCGGGGTGGACCACCCGGCGCCGAGCTGCAAGATCGGCTGGATACGCGTGCCTGGGGGCGCCGTGCTGGAGATCTTCGAGTTCCAGCCGCAACTCGCGTCGGTGGACATTCCGTGGAACCGCGTGGGGCAGACACATTTCAGCTTCAACGTGCGTAACACGCAGAAGTGGCACGACTACATGGTGCGCAAGGGCGTGGAGGTGGTGAGCCGTCCCGAACGGTCGCCGCGCGGCCACACGTTCTTCTTCGTGCGCGATTTCGACGGCAACCTGATCGAGCTGATGGACCTCGGGCACATGTACTACGTGCTCGACTGGCTCGGTCCGCTTGGCGGCTGGCTGTTCAGGCGGGGGATGTACAAGCAGTACTACGGGAAGCAGTGACGGACGCGGGACGCCGTACGCCATACGCCGTACGCCATAAGCCGCACGCCATACGCCATACGCCGCGGGGCAGACGGCAGGCCACGGCTCGCCGAGCCGTGGTCGCAGGTCCGAAGAGGGCGGGACCGCAACGGTCCCGCCCCTTTGCTCGTGTGCAGATGCGCCTTCGTCAGAAGCCGAGGCGCACGCCGAGGTACATGCGGCGGGGGCCGACCCAGGTCAGCGGCTCACCGAACGAGATGCCGCCGCTGCCGGCCAGCAGGTCCTGGTTGCGGATCGCGCCCTGCCCGTTGGTGACGTTGAAGATGTCGAGGAACAGCTCCGGCTTGAAGCGGGTCTCGAGGCGGCGGTACGAGACACGCAGGTCGAGCTGGCCCCACGACGGGTTGTCGAGCGACCCGACCGAATCAGGCAGCAGCCACTGCTCGTTGGCGCCCGCGTACACATAGGGCGTGGCCACCTGCGCCGGCAGGTTCCGGCCGCTCGAGAGGAAGGTGCGGCTCGCGATGGTGCCCGAGTTCCACCGGTAGCCCGCACCCACCTCCACGTTGAAGGGGAAGAGGTATGACCCCACCGCCTTGAACAGGTGCGGGATACTGCCAGGCTGCCGGCCCCACTGGTGCGGGGCGCGCGGATCCAGGAAGAGCACGTCGCCCTGGTAGTCGGCGTTCGAGTCGGAGTTCGTGTTGCCCTTCGCGTTGCTGTAGGTGTAGTTCACCATGCCCTGCCACCGGTCGCTGTAGCGCTTGCGCAGCACGAACTCGACGCCGTGGTAGTCGCGCTTGCCGCCCTCGAGGGTGGCGATGACGAAGTTCGACCCCGGGTTCTCGGCGTAGCCGAAGTAGTCGAGGCCGAGCCACAGCGACCCGGGGGCGTCGATGTCGCCGTAGGCCTGGCTGCCGTCGGTGGCAAAGGCGTAGAGCGACAGGTCGTAGTCCTCGAGGATGTTGCGGGTCGGCCGGTAGGCGTAGTTGGTCGAGAAGCTCATGTTCCGACCGAGGTCCACCTCGTAGCCCACCATCACATCGTCGGTGTAGGGCGTCTTGGTGGTCGGAGCGAAGAAGGCGTCCTGCTGCACCGGACCGCCGCGGATGCGGTAGGTGAGCCACTGGTCGTTGATGAACACCTGCTCCTCGCGGATGGCGCCGGTCAGCGTGCCCGCGAAGTTGGTCATGTTGTTGCGGATGGGGTCGTAGTAGCGGCCGTAGAACACGTACGCCTTCTGCCGGCCGTCGCCGCGGACGTCGAAGGTGGCGCTGAGGCGCGGGGCGAGGGCCCAGTCGAAGGTGTAGATGTCCTCGCCGGTCGTCGCGTAGTGCTTCCACTGCTCGGCGCGCAGGCCGAGGTTCAGCGACAGGCGGCCGAGTGAGATCTGGTCCTGCGCGAAGAAGGTGAGCCCCTTCGACTGCGTGAGCTGCGGGCCATCCTGCGACTGCACGGTCCGCGAGTAGTTGATGCGCCCGTTCGGGTTGCCGGCGGTGCTGGTGTAGGCCAGCGTCGACCCGAGTTCGGCCGCCGTGATCGTGCCGTCGCCGTTGACGTCGTAGCGGCCGTAGAACTCGTTCCGGTTCGGCTGCGCGTTGATGGCGGCGATGAGGCCGTTGAAGTCGTTGGCCGTGCCCGTGTTGAACGCGCGCGACGAGAACCCGCCCGCCGCCAGTTGTGCGGCGGTCGTGCCGGCCAGGTGGTTGGCCAGCGAGGCCGTGTAGCTGACGCCGTTGACCAGGAGCGAGTTGCGGAAGTTCTCGTTGAGCGACCACTCGACGCCGCCCTTGACGAGGTGGCGGCCGAAGGCGTACTGCGCCGCCCCTCGCACGCCCCTCGTGTTGCGCTCGTTGAGCAGGTTCTGGCCGTACCCGCCGAGCTGCTGGTCGGCGAGCGTGCGCACGTCCGAGCCGCGGAACACCACCGTGTTCAGGCTCTCGTTGATGGCCGAGAAGTTCGACACCTCGCCCTGGTGCTCGTTGTAGGCAGCGTCGAGCAGCAGGTTGCCGAAGAGCCGCGAGTAGTTGACCGCGTAGTTGTTGCCGCCCTGGTCACGGGCGTAGTCGCGGGTGTTGAGGATGTTGCGATCGCTCTGCCCCGTGATGTCGGTGGGGTCGTTCAGAAAGACGGCGCTCAGCGTGTCGTGCGCGGTGGGGGCCCAGGTGATCTTGGCGTATCCCTGCTTCTCGGTCCGTTCGGTGGTGCGCAGGAAGTTCTGGGTGTCGAGCGCCGTGACGTCGTTCTCGCGGTACAGCTGCCGGTAGCTGGCAAAGAACCACGCCCGGTCACGCATGAGGGGCCCGCCGAAGGTCACGGCCGTGTCGTAGGTCGAGAACTCTTCGCTGGCGGAGTTCTCGTTCTCGGCCACGAGGTTCGCGTTCTGGAAGTAGTAGTTGGCCGTGCCCGTGTACCGGTTGCTGCCCGACTTGGTGACGACGTTCGACAACAGCCCGGCTGTGCCGGTGAACTCCGCCGGAATCCCACCGGTGAGGACCTTCTGCTCCTGGATGATTTCGGTGTTCAGGTTCGACCCGAAGGTGCCCGACACCGGGTCGGTCACGTTGATGCCGTTGAAGTAGTAGAAGTTGTCGCTCGACGATCCGAGGGTGCCGCCGATGTCGCTGTAGTTGATGCCGCCGCGTGCTGCGGGGTTGCCCCCGCCCATCGGGTCGTCGGTCGGGGAAACGCTCGGCACGTACTGCAGATAGCTCTGGTACGACCGGCCGGTCGGCAGCGACTCGGTGAGCTGCAAGGTGATGTCGGCGCCGGTCGTCGCGCTCTTCATGTCGACGAGGGGCGACTCGCTCACCACCTGCACCGTTTCGCTCAAGCCGCCGACGGTCAGCGCCACGCGCAGCGACACGGTCTGGCCCGACCGCACCAGCACGTTCTCGTTACGCGCCGACGAGAAACCCTGCAACTCGCTGGTGACGATGTACTGCGCGGACGGCTCCAGGTTCACCAGCAGCGCCCGCCCCTGGTCGTCGCTGACGGCGACACGCTGTGTCGTGACGTCCGCCGCTCTCGCCGTGACGGTGACCCCAGGCACCGCCAGTCCTTCGCTGTCGGTGACCAGCACCTCGATGGTGCCGACACCCACCACCTGCGCTGCCGCCGGCATCACGCCTGGCACCAGCACGCACAACAGCCCTACACACCAAGACCTGAGCTTACGCATACGAACGCTCCTCTGAGCTCGACGCACGGGGCGGACCGGCAGCATGACGCAAAGAGGAGAGGCCGGAGGGCTGACCGTGGTCAGACGGGCCAGAGGAGTGGCAAAGCGGATGCCAAGCGGGCCGGAGTGGAGCGCGGCCGTTATAAGCACAATCGACGGTCATAACCTCAGTAGATGTCGCTATGTCTCCGGCGAATTGGAGAACATATGCAAGAACTTGAATATGATTCGCGCTGAACTCCCACGACTCAGCGCCGTACCTGCATCCATGGACGACCCACGACACATGCACACGCATCTGACCCTGGTGGCCGTGTTGTTCATCGCGCTCGGACTGATAGGCATGGCCTGTGCGGCCATCGTCCTGGTGGTGTTGGCCGGTGGCGGCTGGCTGTCGGGGGAACCCGAGGCCATCGCCGTCACCACCGGGATGGGGCTCGTCGTCGGAGGCTTCATCGCCGTGATGTCGCTGCCCACGCTGGTGGCGGGCATCGGGCTGCAGCGGCGGCGTCCGTGGGCCAGGCCCGTGGCGCTGGTCGTCGCGGCCATTCACCTGTTCAACATCCCGTTCGGCACCCTTCTCGGGGTGTATGCCCTGTGGGTGCTGTTGCAGGAGGAGTCCGGCCGCCTGATGGTATCGTCGTGAGATGAGCGGCTCCGCCCTCCCGAAGACCCTCCTTGCCACAGAACCCGTGCCCCACGGGGCCTCGCGCGGCTGTCGCGCTGCGCACGGCTGGCGGTACCCATCGTCGACCGTCGGCGCGGGGCCGTTGCGGCGCCGGTGACCGAGGAAGCGGGCCGGCTGGCCTCGCTGCGGGCCCGACTCTGGGCGGGACGCGGCTGGGTCTGGCGCATCGGACTGGTGGGCGCGGCCGTGGCCACCGTGTTGCTCGTCGTGGCGCTTGGCAGCCAGGCGTGGGCGGTCAGCAAGTTGAAACGAGGGGTGGGCGACACCTGGTTTCACTCCGCCGACGGCGAGCGGTGGTTTCGCCTCGACGAGCAGCGGCAGGACGTGCCGCTCGAGGCCATCGCGCCCCATCTTCAGCAAGCCTTCGTCGCCGTCGAGGACCATCGGTTCTTCAGGCATCCCGGGCTCGACCCCATCGCGTTCGGCCGCGCCGTGTTCCGCAACGTGCGGACGGGCAGCAGCGAAGGCGCGAGCACGATCACGCAGCAGCTGGCTCGCACCCTGTTCCTCTCCAACCGCAAGAGCTACATCCGCAAGAGCCGGGAGGCCGTGCTGTCGCTGCTGATGGAAGCGCAGCTGTCGAAGGCGCAGATCCTCGAGCTCTATCTGAACCGCATCTATCTGAGCGGCGGCGTGTACGGCGTCGAAGCGATGTCACAGCGCGTCTTCGGCAAGGCCGCGCGCGACCTGACGCTCGCCGAGAGCGCGTTCATCGCCGGGCTGGCACGCGCGCCCGGTGCACTGTCGCCCTGGTCCAACCGTGAGGGCGCCGTGGCACGCAGCCACGTGGTGCTGGCCAGGATGCGTGCGGCCGGCTTCATCACGGCAGAGGAGGAGGCGACGGCCCGACGAGCACGGCTGCGCGTGCGGCCCTACCGCAATGCCGGCACCGCACGTGACGGCTACGCGCGGGACTATCTGCGGCAGCAGTTCCGGAACCTGATGGGCGGCGATCACCCGCCCGACTGGCGCGTGGACACGACGTTCGTCCCGGCGCTGCAGGCGGCTGCCGAGCGCAGCGTGAGGGTGGGCCTGCAACGGCTCGGCGGGGCCGATCTCCAGGCGGCGCTCGTGGCGCTCGACCCCGCCACGGGCGACGTGCTGGCGCTCGTCGGCGGCCGTGACTTCCAGCAGTATCCGTTCAACCGCGCCACGCGCGCACGCCGTCAGCCCGGGTCGGCCTTCAAGCCGTTGTTGTTTGCCGCGGCGCTCGGCCAGGGGTTTTCGCCGGTCGATGTGCTCGAGGGCCTCACGACGCTCGAACCCCAGGGACCCGACGAGTGGGCCCCGGCCAACGCCGTCGGCGACTCGCCCGACATGCTCAGCCTGCGCGAGGCGCTCATCGAGTCGAACAACCGCGCCGCCACGCGCCTGCAGCAGCGCGTCGGCAGCCGGCGCGTGATTGCCCTGGCCGAACGCGCCGGGCTGCGCGACCTGCCCGACGTCCCCTCGCTGTCACTGGGCACGGGGCTTGTCTCACCGCTCGCGTTGACCGCGGCCTACGCCATGTTCCCCAACGGGGGCGATGCCGTGGCACCGCGGGCCATCGTCGCCGTGCGCGACGGGGCAGGCACGGCTGCTGCCGACCGGCCTGTCGAGCGCGAGCGCGTGCTGGAGCCGGCGGTCGCCTACCAGATGGTCTCGATGCTGACCGACGTCGTCGACCGCGGCACCGCGCGGCGCGTTCGCCAGTTGGGCGTCCGCTTTCCGGTGGGCGGCAAGACGGGCACGACCGACGACTTTCGCGACGCCTGGTTCGTCGGCTTCTCGTCGTCGATGGTGGTGGGGGTGTGGGTGGGCTTCGACGAACCGCGTCCGATCGCCGCGAATGCGTTCGGCGCGCGCTACGCCCTGCCCATCTGGGCCGACTTCATGCGACGCACGGCGACCGTGCGACGGCCTGCGCCGTTCAGCCGGCCCGACGGACTCGAGGACGAGACGTTGTGCCGTGTCTCCTACCAGCAACCGGTGGATGGCTGCCCCGTGTACACCGAGGTGCTCAAGCCCGGGGACCGCCGTCCGTCCAGCCTCTGCCGACTGCACAAGGGCAGCGTCCGCCAGCGGGTGACTCGCACGGTGGAGGGCTGGCTGGACCAGCTCGGACGCCGCGTGCGCGACGTCTTCAAGTGAGCGTGCCGGGTTCGATGTCGACCGTCGCGTTGTAGTCCGGCTCCATCGACGCCGGATCGATGCGCGAGGCATCGAGCAGCGTGTTGCCTTCGGGCCAGTGCACCTCGAGGTTGCCGGCGCGGATGGGCGCCTGCCGCAGCGTGCCCGTGAACGTGCCGCTCGACGAGCGCAACGTCACCGTGGCGCGGTCCGGCAGACCGAGCGCCGCGAGGTCGTCGGCGCTGATGAGGATGTCGTGGCGTCCCGCACCCGTGAGCGGGTCCACGTCCCGCTGCACCATCGAGTTGAACTGCTTGCCCCGACGCGTGGACACGGTGAACCGTGCCGGGCGGTCGTCACCGGGCGGAAGCGTCACCGCGCGGGCGTGGGCCCTGCCGTCGCTCGTCGCAAACACCCCATCGGCAAAGAGTCGCGGCCCGCCCCACTGCACCTGGTCGCCCTGCGCGGCCAGGGTCTCGATGCCTGCATAGAGCGGAACGGCCTGCGCGATCTCCCGACGGATGGCGGCCGCATCCTGCATCCCGACGGACCGGGCCGCGTCGGGGCGCGTGCGCCGCATGACCTCGCGGAAGGGCCACCACTCGGGCCTGGCCGACCCAATGCGACGCCCAGGGATTTCGGGCGAGTAGATGATGCGTCGCTCGGTCGAGGTTTCCGTGCCGCCGCCCTCCGACTCGTACCGTGTCGCGGCCGGCAACAGCAGCACGTCGCCGTCGCTGTCGGCCAGCATCGCCGACGAAAGCACGATGTCGTGATGAATGCGCAAGCGGGGCCGCCGCAGGGCGAGGCGTGACCGCGCTTCGTCGCCGAGGGTCTCGAGGAAGTTGCCTCCCACCATCCAGAAGAGGTCGATGTCGCCGTCGGCCGCGTGCGCCACCATCTCGTTGGCCGTCCATCCCGCCGCGTCTGGCACGTCGAACCCCCAGGCGTGCGCCCAGTGGCGGCGCGTAGGCGCGTCGATGGCTGGCGAGCAGCCGACCTCGGCCCCGCCCTGCACGCCCGAGTGGCCGCGAATCGGCACGAGGCCGGCGCCGGCACGACTCGTCAGGCCTCGCGCGAGACCCACGTTGAGCAACGCCTGCACCGTGTCCACGCCGTGGGCATGCTGCGTGAGGCCCATCGACCACACCAGCACCGCCTTTGGCCGTCGCATCAAGAGCGTCGCGAATGCCGTCATGTCGTCGCGCGACACTCCGCTGTGCCGGACGAGGGTGTCCCAGTCCACCGCGGCGGCCGCGGCACACGCCTCGTTCATCCCGGTCGTATGGGCGTCCACGAAGGTGCGGTCGATGCCGCCCTGCTCGTGCAGCACGCGCAGGACGCCCAGCAGGAACGCCAGGTCGCCGCCCGTGTGTACGGAGAACCAATGGTCGGCCAGGGCCGTGGGGGGGCGCG
>JAEZDP010000196.1 GCA_023418055.1 Acidobacteriota bacterium | reverse complement strand
GGTCCTCGTCGTCACGCGCAACGATGTGCCTGGCCTGGCTGCGCCCGGTGTGGTCGTCGTCGACCGGTGGGGCGAGGTCGTGTTCACCGAGACGGCGGAGACGGTGGAAGCGCTGCCGTCGGCCACGACGCTCGTCGAGTGGTTGCGGTTCGTGGATCACGCGTGCCCGGAGTGTGAGGGAGAGGCGCGCTGAGGTGGCCTGCGGAGCGAGGCGCACCGGCAGGCGCCATGCGTGTCGCGAGATGCTCGGGGACCGACGCCCGCTGGCTTCGTGGGTACGGCACGATAGACGTCGCGCGTCGGTCGACTCCCCGAGTCCGAGACGAGATTCGCCGTGAGGCGTGGGTGGTGTTGGCTTGCCGAGGAAGCTCACCGTGAGACGGCGGTCGTGTCGCGTGCCGAGGGGACCCGCATCCTCGTTTCCTCCGATGACCGAGTGCCCAGCCCCAACTTGTCAGATGATCACTTCCGACCTCGAAGCACGGCTGGCTGAACTTCCGGACGCGTGGCGCGGTGATGTTCCGCTGGCCCTTCTTCGCGCGTGCCGAGTGCCTTCGGAGGCACAGGTCGCCTCGCCAATACCCGGCACCCACTATGCGACTGTGCATCTGCCTTGTCGGCCGGCCCGGTCGTCGCCGCCGGGACCTCCTGCATTCATCCCGGAGTGCGACGTCGAGTTCTTTCTGTGTCTCGGGTGGACGCCCCTGTCGCTGCTGAAGTCTTCCGTCTATCTGGCACCTCCGGACGGCGCGGCCGAGACTCCCATGGACTTACTGATCCCCGTCCCGGATGACGACCTGCTCTTCGAAGTCGGGTACGACCACGCGTCGCGTGGCGAGGCGTGGACCGGGGAGGTATTTGGCTGGCCCGCTTCGTACGATCCGCCTCACGTGGAACGCCGCTGGGCCGAGGGGCGCACGGTGATGTGGGACGGCGTAGATGCGAGCGGGAGGCCGACCGGCGGGATCACTGAGACGCCACCCGGGTGGGAGGACCGATCGTCGCTGGCCAGGTTCCGTGCAGGCTGTGCGGGTGTCTGGACGGTCACGATTGAGTGGCGGCCGCGACCGGTGGTCACCGAATGCCTGGGAGGTTCGAGGACGCCTCGTCCTGTGCCGTCGTCGCCGTGGCCTTCCTGGGGGTCGCCCCGGACGCGATGATCGTCAACTCACGCAGGCCATTGCAGTCGTGCCAGTTGTAGTCGAGCACCTTGGTCCACTTGGCCTTCGCGACTGCGGTGAGGCGGCTTGCATCGGGCCGCACGGCGATCTGCTTTCGCACGGCCGCGATGCGCGCGGACGCCTGGCGGTCGCCGAAGTGCGCGGGAACGTCGTAGCCGACCATCCGGAGGTACTGTTTCAGCTGGTGTCCTTGCGACAGTGAAGCCCCCTGCGCCTGTACTCGCCGCCATCTCTTGCAGGTTCGCTTGCCATCTCTCCATCGAGCGATGAACCGTTTCTGGATGTCGTCCTGAACCTCGGCTGCACTGCAGACGACGGTTGCCTCGTGTGAGCTCCACGACACGATGAGCCTGTCCGAATGCTCAGCACGTTCCACGAGGCTCCTGATGAACTGCCCGAGTGACGCAGCGACACGTTGCGGTCGGACCTGGGCGCCTTGGGCCTCACCACCGTCCCGAGCAGCGAACCCTTTGGGCCACCAATGGCAGACTGGCTTCTCGAGCGTGAGCGTGGCTCGCAGGCCGTCCTCGAGGATCGTTTGCTCGAAGTGCACGCTGCCATCATCGTCGTCATATCGAAGGCCAGCGAAACTGGGTGGGGCGTCTTGCGGGCCTTCGAAGTCCAGATAGAAAGCCCGACGTGCTTCGGCAAGGGTGAGCGTGAGCTTCGAAAAGGTCCTGAGTGGCGATTCTGGCATCATGGCGTAAGAGAAGGAGGAGTCTCAGGCAGCACAGCCACTTTGGTCGACTGGGCAGGTAACTGAACGCTCTCGTGTAGCCATACGGGTCATCTACACGCAGTCCCGTGCGGACGGCTTCGTCGATCGCTCGGCGTGCGGCGACAGGGTCGCCATGGATCCCCATCACCCGCACAAACTTCTCGCGGTCCACATCCGCCGGCAGTAGCGACGCCAGCACCGCCGCGCGCGAGGCGACCAGCGGCCGCCGCGCCCACCAGACGTGCAGGTAATACACAGGCGGCAGCGCGGTCATGGAGCGCGCTCTCAGATACTCTCTTCGCCAAGCGCCGCGATGGCAGCCACGTCTCGAGCAATCGCTGGGTCATGTGTGCTCAGGGGCCGTCGCTGGCGACTCGCGCGAGTCTCGGCCGACGAAAGCGAGAATCTCGCGGGCCACGAAGATCTGGTTCCGGGTGCGTCCCGTCACCTCGACGATGACGCCGAGCTCCTGAAGACGTCGAAGGTTGGCCGACGCCGCGGCGGGAGTTACTTGCAGGAGGTGCGCCGCGCGGCTGATGGTGATGCTGGACACGTGGAACAACTCGTCAATCAGGACGGCCAGTGCGCCCGCAGATTTCAGGGGCCGGACCGCGGCATGGTAGCGGTCGCGCACGGCGAGCAGCTGCTCGGCAAGCGCCAGGCTCTCGGTGGCGCACACGGTCACGCCGCGCAGGAAGAAGCGCAGCCAGCCCGCCCAGTCGCCGTGTGTGCTCACGCGCAGCAGCAGGTCCACGTACTCGCGCCGGTGGGCCTCGAAGTACGCGCTCATGTAGAGCAGCGGCTGGTCGAGCCGGCCCCGCGCGCACAGCGTGAGCGGAATCAGCAACCGGCCGACACGTCCGTTGCCGTCGCGGAACGGATGGATAGCCTCGAACTGGTAGTGCGACAGCGCCAGGTGCACGAGCGTCGGCACCTCTTCAGCGCCGTCGTGCAGATCCTGCTCCCAGCGGTGCAGCGCCTCGCGCATCTCGACGACTGGGGGCGGTACGTAGCGCGCCTGCGCAATGCCGCCCTGAGCCGAGCCGATGTAGTTCTGGACGTCGCGGAAATGGCCCGGACGATCGCGCTCGCCGCGCACGCCCGTGAGCAGCGCCTCGTGCAGTTCGCGCACGAGACGCAGCGAGATGGGAATCTCGCGCAGCCGCCGCAGGCCCAGTTCGAGCGCGTGGACGTAGTTCAGTACCTCGCGCGTGTCGGCTGCCTCACGGCTGTCAGGCTCACGAGGTTCGACGCCGAGTTCCAGCAGCACGAGCTGTTCGGCCGTGGTGAAGGTGCCCTCGATGCGGCTCGAGAGGATGGCCTCGCGACGCAGCAGCGGCTGCCCGATGAGCAACGGGCTGACGAGGCGACCTGCAGCCCCAGCCAGGCGTCCGAGCGCGTAGTCGGCATCCGACAGCAGCCGCACCGTGGCTCCGTCGAGCGGCACGGTCCGCGGCATCGGCTGCGGGACGAAGGCCAGCGTGCCGGCGGCCGCAACGAGCCTCCCCGGACTATCTGCCGTGAAATCAGAGCGTTGCACGCTATTTTAGGTTCCTAATGCACCGGCGCCGCTATTTTAGGCAACGGCGGGCATTCTAAAACAACTCCCCCTCGGCGGCGTTGACATCCGTCAGCCTCACGTCGGGGACACGAGAAGCGCGCGCAACGCCATCAGGACGCGCCGCGGATGACGACGGTGCATGGTCATGCCCAGCCAGTACGCGGCCTCTTCGCGCGACATGTCGTCGATGCCCTCGGCCACCGCGCGCATGTGGGCCCGGTTGCGCATCGGCGCCAGGGTCCTGAAGGTGAGCCCCAGCCGCAGGGCGAGATGCTCATCGTCAAGCGCCCAGGCCACCGTGTCGCCGGAGCGCAGGCTGCCGGTGTCTATGCCGATCTGGCGAAGTTGGCGGAGGATGCGGTGATCGACGAGCGCGAAGTTGCGTCCGCTGGCCGCCGACGTGGTGCGGCGGCGAGACGAAGCTCGCCGAAGGCCGACGATGTCATGGCTTGCCGAGACAAAGCTCGCCGAAGGCGAGCGAAGTCTGGTGCGGAAGCGGGGACTCGACCCCGATGCCGAGC
The DNA here is from genome assembly GCA_023418055.1 of Acidobacteriota bacterium. Lineage (GTDB taxonomy): Bacteria > Acidobacteriota > Vicinamibacteria > Vicinamibacterales > Vicinamibacteraceae > JAEZDP01. The sequence continues at coordinate 94 of JAEZDP010000196.1, read as the reverse complement.
CGCTTGCGGCGGAGGCATGGGGCTGCAGGCGCCCTGGAGGCGCCAATCACGAACGACGTGAGTGATTGGTGCGGAAGGGGGGACTCGAACCCCC
>JAEZDP010000152.1 GCA_023418055.1 Acidobacteriota bacterium | reverse complement strand
GCACTCGACCGTGCGCGGGCCCGGCTCGGCGCGTCGGCGTCAGGTGTCCGCTGGATCGAGGCCGACGTCACCGGAGCATGGGAGCTCGACCCGGTGGACTTCTGGCACGACCGCGCGGTCTTTCATTTCCTGACCGAGGCGGCCGACCGCCAGCGTTATCGCACGTATCTCATGCGGATGGTGCAGCCAGGCGGTCACGCGTTGATGGCGACCTTCGCGCTCGACGGCCCGGAGCGCTGCAGCGGCCTGCCCATCGCGCGGTACTCGCCGGCCACGCTCCTCGAGGCACTCGGACCCGGGTTCGACCTGGTGGAAGCGCGGTTACACACGCACACCACGCCGTGGGGCGCGCCGCAGTCGTTTCAGTATTCGCTGCTCCGCCGGCGCTAACCTGGGGTCAGACCTGCGGCGACACCTTTCGGGGTCAGACCTGCGGCGGCACCCACCTGGGGTCAGACCTGAAACGTGCGTGCCACGCGGTCAACGCGTCCCCGAGGGACGACTGGGCCGTACCACGGGCTCGCGCCACATGGCGGCGTCTCGTACGGCGTTGCCCTGCGGTCCCGGGTCCGTCCGGAACACCAGCACGATGCTGCGCCCCACATACCGATCCAGGCGGACGGTGACGTCGCGCCAGGCTCGCGCGGTCGGGTCGAAGAACGGGTCCACATGTGCCGACCAGAGGACCTGCGTCGCGCCGTCGGCTTCGGCTGCGATGGTGAAGCCCACGCCGTCACCGGGCAGTGTCCAGGCTTCCTCGCGCAGCGTCACGCCCGTATCGAGGCTGAGAGGGACATCCACGTCCACCGACCACCGCACCTCCGTAGACGGCAGGGCGAGCAGGACGCGGACCGCCGCGCCGCCGATTCGACTCTCTTCCACCGCGAGGGCCTGCCCAAGCCTCGGCCACGAGGTGCGCATGTCGGCGGCCCACAGGTCATCGATGAGGGTGCGACCCTCCACGGCCGGGCGCCGGGGCCGCGGTGGTTCCGGCGCCACGCTCAGCACGCGCACACTCAGGCCGATCATCACTCCGCCAGCAATCGTCGCGACGCGGCCGCGCCTCGTCGACGCGGTCGACGCTACGGCCAGCACCAGGCCCGCCGCCACGGCACTCGAAGTCGTCAGCAGCAGGACGAGCCCGAGAGACGTGGTGACGCGCGGCACGCCGGGCGGCCACGTGTCAGGCTGCAGCCACCTGGTGCTGGCGGGTGCCGTGACCCGTATCGCCAGGTCGCCCCACACCTCGCGCTCGCCCACGAAGAGTTGGCCGTCCGGGTACGCATCGTCCAGGGTGGCGTGCGCGAAGACCTCGTGGCCGCCGCCCGACGTGAGGCGGCCACTGACCCACAGTCGGCCGGCATCGCGGGCGACACCTTCGAGGCTCAAGCAGACAGGCTGGGTCATCCCCTGCACCGCGGCCGCTCGACGGGCCAGAACGGCCCCGGGCCGCTCGCTCTCGGTCGAGTGGGCCTGCACGACGACGGGTACCGGGTCCACGTGTGTCGAGTTCAGCATGATGCACGCCTTGCCCGCGCCTCCACGCGGCGAGACGAAGGCCTGCGACACCGCCTCACCGTTGGAGGGAAGTGCCACCCTCCTCATCTCGTGGCCGCCCGCCGTGTCGAGGTCCCCCGTGCGCTCCAGCACCAGGAAGTGCCAGCTCCACATCACGAAGGTCAGGGCCGCTGACGCGACAGTGACGGCCGGGAGCAGCGTCCCGCCGCGGCTCACGGCACCACTCCGGGTGCGGTGACGCCGCACAGGTCCAGCGAGAGGCGCTCCCGGTCTTCGATGCCCACTGGCGCCTCGCCGTGGCCCGCAACCGAATACCTCCCCGATTCATCGAGGTGCAGGCTCACGGTCCGGTAGACGACATCGACGCCCTCCCAGTGCGGGCGATACGCGTAGTGAAAGTCGTACTCGAGCAAGACGAGTGGGCCCGAATCGACGACGACCGGCACGTTGTCGACGTAGATGGGCCTGCCCCTGCCGAGGGCGACACGGCCGAAGTCCTCGACGGCGCAGCGTGCGATGCGAGTCGCGTCAACCCACAGGAGGATCTGCGCGGCCACCGAGGCGGTAGCCGCCGCCAGCACCGCGCTGGCGACCAGCCCGACCGTCCGGTCCGCGGTGGCCGTCATCCGCATCCGCGACAGCGCCCATCCGAGGAGCAGGGCCCCCCACGCGCCGGCGAGATAGATGTAGCGACGCGGCGTGATGGTGGACACCGTGAGCAGGAGGAACGCGGTGGGCGCGTAGCTGCCCGCCGCCACGGCGGCAAGGAAGGCGGCTCGTCGCGCCGACAGCAGGAGTCCGGCCACGCAGGTGGGCAGCAGCGCGAACCCGACCGGCCAGACCAGCAGCACGTTCAGCCACGAGGCCAGCGGGCCCAGGGTGTGCGGGACGGGCCATGCCGTGAGCGCAAGAGCCGCCGACCCGAACGTCGCCACGAGGTGCGATCCGCCGAGCAGGGCGCCGAACGCGCTCACCGTGTAGGTGGATGTCGAATCGACGAGGACGCCGCGCACCATGAAGACGAGCACCACTCCCGCGGTCGCCAGCGCACCGGCCGTCCAGGCCTGCGGCGATCGACCGACCCTCGGGTTGTCGGCAAGCAGCACCCCCGCGACGATGAATGGCGAGAGCAGGCCGTGCTCCTTGAAGCCCGCGGCAAGCGTGCAGGTCACGGCCGTCGCGAGCCACCAGGTACCTGCCCCACGGGCTCGCCGGGCGGCCTCTAGCCCGAACCGCACCGCGGCCAGGGTCGCGCCCGTCACCGCCACATCGAAGATCGCGCCAAGCCACAGATAGGCCTCCGCCGCCCATGGCGACACGAGGAACACGGTCGCGCAGAACCACGTCGCGTGACGGTCGTGCCACAGGCGGCGACTCACGCTCGTCAGCAGCACGGTATTGCCGACATGCAGCGCCAACATGAGCACGCTCCAGCCCCCGTGGCTCGGTGTCATGATCCACGCCACGGTCTTGACGAGCGCGGCCGTGAACGGACGGTAGAAGCTGAAGAGATCGGACGTGAAGATCTGCCGGTAGCTCGCGTCGGACGCTTGCGCGATGAGCGCGTAGTCGTCTGCGAGCAGGTGGTAGTGCCACGCGTGATAGGCCGCCAACGTCGTCCAGCCGGTGGCGGCCAGCGCGCAGATCACCACGAGGCACGTACCGGCGTTTGGGGTCACACCGCGTGCCGCGCGTGGGGTGGCGTCTCCAGCGCCATCGCGTCCGGTCAGACGGTTCCCGGCCCACGTGCGCCAGGAGATGGGCCGCTCGGACCCGCGCACCTCGAGAGGGCGCGGCAGGCTCATGTCGCGGGCGCGTCAGCAGGTACGTGCGGGACCACACCCGCCAGTTCCGGCACGTTGAAGATCCCCGCGACGATCGGGCGCAGACCGTCGGCCGTCGCGTTGTAGGTCTCGAGCAGTTGCGCAATCGGCGCACTCACCACCGTGCGGAAGGGCCGGTCGGCCGCGGGCATCTCGGCAAGGCGGACGAACGCCTCGGCCACCTCCTCGCTCCCGGGCGCGTCCGGGGCGCCGATGGCCGCCTGAAAGACGCCCAGCACGCGGTCGGCAAATGCGCCATCGGCACCGTAGTCCTCGAGGCGGGCGGCGTCGCCCGGGCGCATGACGCGGTCGAAGATGGGCGTGCGGTAGATGCCTGGCTCGACGAGCACCGAGTCCACGCCGAACGGCAGGAGCTCGAAGCGGTACGCGTCGGCGATGGCCTCGAGCGCGAATTTGCTGGCGCAGTAGGCGGCCATGGCCGGCACGACGCACCGGCCCGCTCCCGAACTGACGTGGATGAGCAGTCCGCTGCGCTGCCGCCGCATCGCGGGCGCCACGGCGCGGTTCACGCGCACCGCGCCCAGCACGTTGACGGCAAACAGCTGCTCGAACTGCTCCGGCGTGAAGGCTTCAGTGACACCAAGGGCCGCAAAGCCGGCGTTGTTGATGACGACGTCCAGCCGACCGGCGCGCTCGAGCGCCTGACGCACAGCCTCGTCCACCGACGCCTCGTCGGTCACGTCCATGTCGAGGACGTCGAGCGCCAGCCCTTCGCGCGACGCGACGTCTTCGAGCGCGCGTCGGTGTTCCGCGTTGCGCCCGTCGCTCTCGCGCATGGTCGCAAAGACGCGGTGCCCGCGCCGTGCAAACCGTGTGGACGCGTCGAAGCCGAACCCCGTGCTGGTCCCCGTGATGAGAACGACACTGGCCATGACTCCTCCTCGGCACCATGCGGTGCCCGGTGGTGCCGCGGACAGCTGCGCCCGGCGGCACGACACTCCGACTGGCGTTGAAGACGACGGCATCGTAGCGCGACTTCGAGCCTGTTGCAGCAACTCCCGGCAGGCGGCGCCCGTGGGCGGTGAGCGGGGCAAGCTGCACGCCGCGCGGCGGTGGACATATACTCGCGGCGGGTAGTTCAGCCCCCTCTCCCCAGAGCCCACGAGCATGACCACTCCAAACCGACGAGACTTCATCAGACACGGCGTCATCGGCACCGCGGGCGTTGCCCTCGGCACCATGGGCATGAGCGCGCGCTCGTATGCCGCCATCCA
>JAEZDP010000242.1 GCA_023418055.1 Acidobacteriota bacterium | reverse complement strand
CCGGTGCGGTCTACGGATGTCCCCTCCAGAACCCGGTAGCCGAATGACCGCGCCGACAACGCCCATCGCGACGCCCGACGAGCGCTTCAGCGTGCTCGTCCACGACGTGGCGGCCCGCACCGACCGGCTCTTCCTCGTGCTGCTGCCGCTGCAGTGGGTGGTGGCGCTCGCCACGGCGCTGTGGCTCACGCCGCTCACCTGGGTGGGCACCGAGGGCACGCTGCACCTGCACGTGTGGGTGACGCTGCTGTTCGGCGCGCTCGTCACCCCGCTGCCGGTGTGGCTCATCATCCGCGAGCCCGGGCGGGTGAGCACCCGGATGGCCGTCGGTGTGGCGCAGGTGTGCTGGTCGGCCATCTTCATCCACCTGTCGGGCGGGCGCATCGAATGGCACTTTCATGTGTTCGTGTCGCTCGCGTTCCTCGCCGCCTACCGCGACAGGCGCGTGCTGCTCGTGGCCAGCGCCCTCGTGGCGATCGACCACCTGGTGCGGGGCGTGTACTTTCCGCAGTCGGTCTTCGGCGTCCTGACGACGGCCCCGTGGCGCTGGGCCGAACACGCAGCCTGGGTGATCGTCGAGGACATCGGGCTTCTCATCACGATCGCCCAGAGCCGGCGCGAGATGCGGCAGATTGCCACCCGCGAGCACGACCTCGAAACTGCTCGGGCCTCGGTCGAGGCGCAGGTGACGGCACGAACGGCGGAACTGGCCATCGAGCGCGACCGCGCGCTGGCGGCTGCGCGGATGAAGAGCGAGTTCCTCGCCAACATGAGCCACGAGATCCGCACCCCGATGAACGCCGTCATCGGCATGACGGGCCTGCTGCTCGAGACGGGGCTGTCCAGCGAACAACGCGAGTACGCGCAGGTGGTCAAGACCTCGGGCGACGCGCTGCTCGACGTGATCAACGACGTGCTCGACTTCTCGAAGGCCGAGGCCGGGCGCATCGAACTCGAGGCGACCAGCTTCGAGATGCAGGAACTGCTCGACGGCGTGCTCGACATCGTGGGCGAACGTGCACGTGTGAAGCAGCTCGACCTTGTGTCAGAGATCGGCGCCGAGGTGCCGTCGTTCCTCGTCGGCGATCCTGGGCGGCTGCGGCAGGTGCTGCTGAACCTCACGAGCAACGCGGTGAAGTTCACCGACCGCGGTTCGGTGTCGGTGCGCGTGTCGGCGGACCTGACGGCAGAACCCGGGCTCTACCTGGTGCGAATGGTGGTGCAGGACACGGGCATCGGCATTGCGCCCGATGCCATTCCGCGGTTGTTCACGCCGTTCACGCAGGAGGACGGGTCGACGACCAGGCGCTTCGGCGGCACCGGCCTCGGGCTGAGCATCTCGCGGAAGCTGGTGACGTTGATGCACGGCGACATCGACGTCGAGAGCGCGCCTGGCATCGGCAGCACGTTCGTCGTGCGGGTGCCGCTGCGCGCGGCCTCAGCCCGTGTGACGCCGGCACGTGCGCTCCTCGGACGCCGGGTGCTGGTGGTGGACGACAACGACTCGAACAGGCGAGCGCTGCGTCTGCAACTGGAAGGCGCCGGCGCGGCGGTCCATGTGTGCGCGGACGCCCGGGAGGCGCTGGGGTGGCTCGATGCGGCGTCACGCGACTCGGCCGACGGCAGGTCGCCGGTGGATGTCGCCGTCATCGACTACCAGATGCCCGACATGGACGGGCTGACGCTGACGCGTGCGATCCGCCAGTTGACCGCCACGGCCGACATCCCCATTCTGCTGGCCACCTCGGTCGAGCGATCGCAATGCGAGCCTGCGGCACTCGAGGCCGGCGTGACGCTCGTGGCGGTGAAGCCCGTGCGGGCGGGCCGACTGATCGAACTGCTCGTGGGCCTGATGCCTGATGCGCCGGCCGGCACCGCAACGCGGGCGGTGCGGCCCTACGTCCTCGCCGCTTCCGTTGACGCCGGTGCGGCGGGCACCAGCGCAGGCGCGGTGTTCGGCGAGCAACCGGGCGCCGGCATCGGCAGCACCGACGATGAACAGGCGGGCGTCGCGCGCGCCTTCCGTGTGCTCGTGGTGGACGACAACGCGGTCAACCAGCGGGTGGCGGCCCGCATGGTGGAGAAGCTCGGCGGCCGCGCCGATGTCGCCGCCGACGGACTCGAAGCCCTCGACGCGCTGCACCGCATCCGCTACGACCTGGTCCTGATGGATTGCCACATGCCCGAGATGGACGGCCTGGCCGCCACGCGGGAATATCGCCGGCGTGAAGGGCAGGCGGGGCGTCCGCCCATGCCCATCGTCGCGCTCACCGCCGCGGCCATGGAGAGCGACCGCGAAGGGTGCCTCGCCGCCGGCATGACCGACTACCTGACCAAGCCCGTCCGCCTGGACGCCCTGCGCGCCGTCCTCGAGAAACACGCGCTGCGGCCCGCGGCGTAGGCATCTTCTTGCCTCATGCCTCATGCCTCATGCCTCGCGCCTGATGGCCTGACGCCTCACGCCTCACGCGAGACGCCAGACGCCAGGCGCGTCGGCTGCTACGGGTTCCGCGGGCAGCCCTGGTTTGGCTTGTCGTTCCGCGCATCACACGGCTGCAGCGGGAACTCTCGGGCCACCTTCTCGAACGCGAGCGCGGCCATGCGGTCGTAGCCCGCCTGCGTGGGGTAGGCACCGCCAGAGGCCACGCCCGAGAACGCCTGCCTGTAGATCTCGAGGCCGAGGTTCTCTTCGGTGAGCTGCCACAACTGCGTGTTCAGGGCGCCGAGGTCCTGGGCCGAGACCATGTTCGTCCCGTCGTCGAGACGCGTCATGACCGGGACAATGGCACGGTCACGTGTCTGCACCAGCATCGTGCGGAACGCGTTGCGCACGCTGACGGCCGCCACGCCGGCACGCACGTCGAGGATGCCTTGCAGGAACACGACCGCGTCGAAGGCGTCGGCGGCGTTGGCCGCGGCCACCGCGTCCACGTACGTGGCATAACGTTGCACGCCGGCCGTGGGGCCGCACGCCCCGCCGGTGGCCGAGACACACTCGCCCACGACACCGCCGTTCACCACGTTCACGTACTGGCCGAACTGGGTCGTCGTCGCGCCGGTGGGCGCACCGGTGTTCGGGTCGAGCAGCGGCTTCTGGTACGCGGAGAGCAGCTCACGCAGTCGAGCCGGGAACGGCGTCGCCGCTCGCCCTCCGCCATCGAGCGCGCCATAGACGAAGTCGTCACCGAATGCGAGCACGTTGAGCTGGAAGGTGTAGCCATTGGCGAGATCGGCGGTGCTGCTGTCGGGGTTCACGACCCGCACCGTCACCGGGCCGGCCGTCTGGTAGCCCGTGTAGAAGCCGCGCGCCGGTGTGCGCGCGGTGATGGTGGTGCCGTTGGCGCCCACCGTCACCGAGTCGGCTTCGTCCACGTCGGGCCGAACGGTGTTGGCGTTGCGGTCGGCGGTCCACTGCGGGTTGACGAAGAACACGCGCGCACCGGGCTGGAAGCCGCTGCCGCTCAGCGTGATGGTCTGTCCGCCGCCGAGGCGTCCGGCCGCAGGCGACACGGAGGCCACCGCGAAGTCTGGCGCTTCAGGCGGCGTGACGATGGTGCCGATCCATGGGGTGCCCATGTTGACGTGTCCGGCGGTGAAGTTCGGGCCGAGGTAGAGGGCACGTTCCGCGACGAACGCCTCGTTGCCGACACTGCCGCACGTGCCGCTCGGCACCGTCTCGAGAAACGCCGAGAAGCGCTGGCCCGAGAGCTGGCCGTACTCGGCCGTCCAGATGTTGGTGCGCGCGTTGGCACCCACACACACCTCGCGGACGAGCCCCAGGCCGTCTTCACGGACGAAGGTCGCCTTGACGGCAATCGGCACGGGGTTGGTGTTGGCCACGAGGAAGAACGAGTCGTAGCGCGTGGCCGCGGCGCCGAAGCTGCCTTGCTGGCCATCGGCAAACGCCCACTTGGCGGCGGGCGCGGTCGCACCGGCCGTGGCGTGTCCCTCGAGCCAGGGGAAGGCCGGCGTGAACGGATCACTGGCCATCGGCGTGCCCCAGTACATGCTGCGTTCCGCGACGATCGGCACGTCTGACGTCACGCGGATGCCAAAGGCCGCGCTCAGCAGGCGGTTGTCGAACGTGCGCCCTTCCGAGTCCACCCAGACGTTGAACCGGCTGCGGGCGGGCAGCGTGTAGTCGCGCGACACCACTTCGCCGCTGTCGAGCAGGAACTGCACGGTGGCCGTGGCCGGCGTCGTCGCGGTGTTGGCCAGCAGCAGGAAGGTCTCGAAGGCAATCTGGGCGTTGCCCCCGGTGTAGCCTTCGGCGAAGTACCACTCGGTCGATGGGGCCGACACGCCCAGCGCATCGTGGCCGCTGCGCAGGTCGTCGAAGTACATCGCGCGTTCGGCCACCACCAGATTGCCGCCCGTCAGCGACTCGATGAAGGTCGAGAACTCGGCGCTCTGCAGCGCGGCATGCTCCTGCCGGGGCCAGAAGGTGACCCGGCTGTTGGCCGGCGCGTCCTGTTCGGTCACGAACTCCTGACCCGTGCCCGTCAGATAGGTGGCCTTCACCCGCGTGGTCGAGGCGTTGGGATTGGCCACCAGCACGAACGTGTCGAAGATCGTCGTCGCGCCCTCGGCCAGCGTCCATGTCGCGGCCGGCTGCGTGACGCCGCCCGCGCCGTGGGAGCCGGGACGCATGCCGTCCGGGAAGTACATCGTACGCTCGACGACGATGTCGGCGGGGGTGGCGGTGCCCTGAATCACGGCGCTGACGCGTGCTGAGCTGCTGCCGTTCAACTGGAAGTCGGTTCCGAGGCGCACGGTGAGGCGCGAGGTCGGCGCCAGCGTGAACACCTTCACGGTCTCGGTGACGATGGCGTCGGGTTGGGGCAGCAGCGTCACCGTGACGTCGAGCGTGTTGCTCGAAGGATTGCCGACCAGGATCTCTTCCGTGAAGATGGCGTTGTTGGCGCCCTCGGCGAGAAACCAGGTGGATGCGTCCTGCGCGCGAGCCACTCCGGCCTGGCCGACGAGGAGGGGCATGGCGCACAACAAGGCCATGACGAGTCGTTGCATGGGTCGTCTCCGTTGGCCCCCGGCGTCTCCAGTGACGCTGGCGTGGGCCAGGGTCGATTATCCGTGCAAGCCCGCCTTGCGCATCTCAACCGCAGAATATTTGTGCGGGGCGCCGACCGCGGGGCGCCCGATTGCACCATCGGCGCGCGGCTGCCGATTGCCCCCGTATGGGACGTCGGTCGGTCGCCTGCCATGTGCTTGCAGCTCTGGGTATCGTCATTGCCGCGATGGGCGGACATGGGTCTGCCGCCACGTTGAAGGCGATGAGCGACGCGGAGCTGGTTGCCGCGTCCGACCGCGTCGTGCGCGGCCGTGTCCTGTCGGTGCGCGTGGAGCGACGCCCCGGGTCTGGCGTCCTCGAGACGGTGGCCCGGCTGGCCGTGACCGAAGACTACACGGGCCACGCCGAGGCCGAAGTCGAGGTACGCGAGTTGGGCGGCACCCTCGGCGGGACGCGGCTCGCTGTGCCTGGCGCCACGCAGTTCCTCGTGGGCGACGACCTGGTGGTGCTGCTCGAACGACGCGGCGGGGCCTACCGGCCCGTGGCCATGGGACATTCGGCCTTCGGCGTTCGTGCGACGGGGGGCGATGCGCTTCTGTGGCGCCAGCAGGCCGACGCGCACATGGCGGGCAGCCTCGAGGTGCCGCGGACGCGCAGCCTCCGCGAGTTCACGGCCATGGCGGCACGGGTCACCGGGCGAGCGCCCGTGCGGCACGTCCCCCCGGGCCAGGGCGTGGTGGCTGCACCGCTCGTCTCGAGTGGCGAGCGCTACACGCTGCTGGGACAGATGCGCTGGAACCAACCGGACGCCGGACAAACCGTCCTGTGGTATCGCAACACGCTGGCGCCTTCGCCGCTGTCGCCGACGGCGACCGACGCCGCGCTGCAGACCGCGGCTGCGGCGTGGACCACGCCGTCCGAGGGAGCGCTCACGCTGGCCTACGGCGGATCGCGGTACCACGCGGCGGGCAGCATCCTCAACTGCAGCCTGCCGCCGGTGCCGGGCGGAGG
>JAEZDP010000024.1 GCA_023418055.1 Acidobacteriota bacterium | reverse complement strand
GGCCCGTTGTCGCCGCCGAGGAGCACCGCCGGATGATCGGCGTCGAAGGTGAAGGCGCGCTGGTGGGTGTGCTCACTGCCCGCGCCGCTGAAGGACTCGATGGTGGTGCGGCTGTGCGTGCCGCTCTTCCAGGTGTTGGTGGCGCGGAACTGGAACACGCCGAGTGTCGGCGTGTCGCGCACGACGTTGATCGTGCCGAGCAGGTTCGGCGTGTCGACGCCGTTGAGGGGTTGACGCTCACGCGTCGGTGTCGCAGTTGCTGACATGATGGCCTCCAATGGAGCGCGTACCTGCGCTCATCAGAGGTAACGTCAACGGAAGGGAAAACCCGCCAGGGGGGTCCTGGTTTCAGGAGCTGACGATCAGCCACACGCACGCGACGACGAGGATGCCCGTCATCAGTCGATCGAAGACCCGCGGATCCACCCAGAGGATGAACCGGCGACCGACGGCCACGCCGACGGCCACGAGCGGGCAGGCCGCGATCGGCCAGAGCAGCGCGCTCGGCGGAATGACGCCGGCGGCAAGCGAGCCGGGCACCTTGAGTGCGTTGACCACCGAGAAGAACGCGGTGTTGGTGGCGGTGAAGACGATGGGCGAGAGGTGCTGCAGCAGCAGGTAGGCAGCAATCGGTGGCCCCCCGGCGTTGAGCATGGCGGAACTCGTACCGCCCAGCAGGCCCGCCAGAGGCGCGTGCCACGGTCGGGGCACGTGGCTGTCCGCTCCGCGCCACTGCGTGTACAGCTTGTAGCCCACGACGACGAGTCCGGCGATGCCGAGGCTGAGGCGCAGGAGCGCATCGGGGAGTCCCCGCAGCAGGAAGACGCCGATGGCCACGCCGACGGCTCCGGCGGGCAGCAGCGCCCGCACGTGCGAGCGATCCCACCGCTTCCAGTACGTCCACAACGCGAACGCATCGCCGGCCGTGAGCAGGGGTGTCGACAACGCGACGGCGGCGGCCACCGACGTGCGCTCGCTCAGCACCAGCGTCGCGAGCACGGGCGGCAGCGCGCCCCCGACGCCCCCCTTGGACAAGCCGATGAGCAGCGCGGCTGCGCACAGACTGAGCAGGTCGACCGGAGGGGAAGGCATCCGCTTACGGGTGTGGCGCCGCGAGGATGGCACGCGCCGCGTGGAACACGTCGGCGAGCATGCGGTCGGTGAGCCTGCCCGTATGGGTGTTCTGCCGCGACGGGTGGTACGACTGCAGCACGGGGGGCAGGTTGGCCGTCGGCGCAGGTACGACGTGGCCGTGCGCGAAGTGGCGACCGTCGAGGCGGACGCCGTCACGCGCGAGCAACTGACGCCATGCGTCGAAGGCGATGCGGCCGAGGACCACCACGAGGCGGAGGTTCGGCAGCGCTCGACGTTCCGCGTCCAGGTGGGCGAGGCACGTCGCCACTTCGAGTGGCGTGGGCTTGTTGTCGGGCGGCGCGCACCGGACGGCTGCCGCGATGTAGGCATCGTGCAGCACGAGCCCGTCATCGGGGCGGTGCGAGATGGTCTGCGAGGCGAAGCCGGCGGCGTGCATGGCCCGCATGAGGAAGTCGCCGGCGGCGTTCACGCCGTCGCCGGTGAACACCCGGCCGGTGCGATTCGCGCCGTGTGCGGCCGGCGCCAGTCCCACGATCAGGAGACGCGCGGCGGCATCGCCGAATCCCGGCACCGGACGCGCCCAGTATGTCTCGTCACGATAGGCGGCCCGCCTGGTCTCGGCAATGCCCTGGCAATAGGCGCGCAGGCGCGGACAGCGCTCGCAGGTGATGATGGTGCGATGAACGCGCGCCAGGTTGCGGGGGACGGGCGCCTGGCGGGGATAGGCGTCAGCCATCAAGCATCAGGCATTAAGCCTTCCGCCCCAGGCTGTCCGCCTGCTCGTGCGCATGGTACGAGCTGCGCACGAGGGGACCCGACTCGACATGCCCGAAGCCGAGCGCGAGGGCGATGCGCTTCAGTTCCGCGAACTCGTCCGGATGGTAGTAGCGCACCATCTCCAGGTGGCTCTCACTCGGGCGCAGGTACTGCCCGATCGTGAGGATGTCCACGCCCACGCGGCGCAGATCGCCGAACACGGCGACGATCTCGTCGTGCGTCTCGCCGAGGCCGACCATGATGCCCGTCTTCGTGGGAATGTGGGGCGCGTGGGCCTTCGCCCGCTGCAGCAGTTCGAGCGTGCGGGGATAGCGCCCGCCTGAGCGCGCCTTGCGGTAGAGCCGCGGTACCGTTTCCGTGTTGTGGTTCAACACGTCGGGCCCGGCGTCGAGCACCGTGTGCAGGGCCGCCTCGTCTCCCTGGAAGTCGGGGATCAGCACCTCGATGCGGCAGTCGGCACGGCGCGCGCGCGTCTCGCGAATCGTCGCGGCGAAGATCGAGGCGCCGCCATCGGGCAGGTCGTCGCGATCGACCGACGTGATCACGACGTACTTGAGACCCAGCACCTCCACCGCGTTGCCGACACGCGCGGGTTCGTCGAGGTCGAGTGTCGGCGGCCGGCCGTGCGCCAC
>JAEZDP010000457.1 GCA_023418055.1 Acidobacteriota bacterium | reverse complement strand
GTGCTACAGGCCGACCTGACGTTTCTCGACGAGGGGCGTCTCCCATGAACGTCCCGCGACCCGGTGAGACGGGGCGTGCCTGGCAGCATCCGGGTGTCCTGGCCACCGCCCGCGTTGGGGCGCTGCTGCTCGGGCTGGCGCTCACCGTGAAGTTCCCGGTCGTCGCGTTCGGGTTCCAGAGCGACGAGTCCACCTATTACAGCCTCGGTCACAGCTTCGCCCGCGACTTCGACGCGCAGTTCCAGCGGCAGGACCTGGTGCGCGTGTGGAAGGAGTTCCCGACAGGCCCCGAGGGCATCTTCCTCAAGCGTGGGCGCCACGTGCACCTCGAGACGCAGGGGGGCTTTCCGTTCGTGCGCCTGGTGACGTCGCCCGACAGCCGGAGCGACCGGCTGTACTACGGCAAGGCGTTCATCTACCCGCTGGCCGCGGCACCGTTCATCATGCTGTTCGGGACGAACGGCTTCCTGGTGCTGCATGCGCTGTTGCTCACGGCCTGCTTCGCGGCGGCCTATGCCTTCGTCCGGGCGCGTGCGAGCGTGCCGGGTGCGTTGGCCTTCACCTTCGTGTTCCTGTTTGCCTCGGCGACGCCCGTGTACTTCGTCTGGCTGACGCCCGAGCTGTTCAACTTCGCCATGGTGCTGCTCGGCCTGTTCTTCTGGGCCTACAAGGAAGTGGCGCCGCCGCTCGTGCCGTCGGGCACATGGGCCGACCGCTGGGGGCGTTGGCTGCGCAGTCCCTCGACCGACGTCGTTGCCTGCGCGCTGCTCGGCATCGCCACCTTCTCGAAGCCGCTCAACGTGCTGGCGGCCGCGCCCATCCTCGGCCTGGCGTTGCTGCGGCGGCAGTGGGGACGCGCGGCGATCATCAGCGTGGCGTTCGTGGCGGTCACCGGGGGACTCTTCTTCGCCAACCTGCTCAGCTCGGGGGACTTCAACTATCAGGGCGGCGGGCGCGACCGGTCGACTTTCTATGGGGCCTTCCCGTTCCAGTCGCCCGATGCCACCTTCGAGAAGCTGGGCGAGGTGCGCGCGACCGACGGCCTGCTGACCGACGTCATCTTCAACCGCGACGCCCTGACGGTCGTGTTGCCCTGGAACCTGCTGTACTTCCTGGTGGGGCGGCACACCGGGCTCGTGCCGTACTTCTTTCCGGGTATGGTGGCCCTCGGCCTGTTCCTGGCGGCACGGCGAGGAGGGCGGCAGCCCTTTCAGTGGCTGCTCGTCGTCACCCTGGTGACGGCAGCCGTGGGGCTGCTGGTCTACATGCCGTTCACGTATTCGGGCGGGGGAGGGCCGGTCGGCAACCGTTACTTCCTCAGCTACTACCCGCTCTTCTTGTTCCTGGTGCCCGCCGCCCTCACCGCGCGCGCGGCCGTCGCGGCGGCAGCGGTGGGCAGCTTGTTCACCGCGCAACTCGTCTTCAACCCGTTCTACACGTCGTACTTCCCACACACGCATCCCAAGTACGGGTTGTTCACGTACCTGCCGGTGGAACTGTCGCTGATGAACGACATCCCGGTGAACGTCACGCCCTCGCGGGTGAGACAGGACCTCGCCGGCGACCCGCCGGTGAAGGCGTACTTCCTGGACGACAACGCCTACAACCGCGAGGGTGAGTGGTTCTGGGTGCGGGGTGAGTCGCGGGCGGAGCTGATTCTCCGCGCGCCGGCACGTGCACACGAGGATGGCGGATTCACCATCCTGGCGCTCGAGGCCCTCGACATCGAACTGGCCAACGGCGCGGCCGCCTCGGTCGTCACAATCGACACGGGGGCCGAGCGCGTGCGCGTCGAGCCAGGCGCCAACAACTCACAGGTCGTCCGGGTCCGCATGCCGACGGGCTTTCCCTACAAGTCGATTCCGGGCCAACCCATGAACCGCGTGTACGCCCTCTCGATCGCATCGAGCGACGGGTTCATTCCGCTCTTCGACGAGGGCCGCCGCGACAACCGCTTCCTCGGCACCCGCGTGCGCATCGTGCCGGTGTACCGCGACGACCGCCAGGTCGGGCAATAGCCACGTCATGCCTCATGTCTCATGTCTCATGAATGGGTCGGCCCCCGTCGCGCTTGAGCAGCAGCCCGGTGCCTGTCGCCTGAAGCCCGTAGCCTGAAGCCCCTCATGTCCTACGCCTCACCGCTCGAAGCCCGCGTCGCGAAGAAGGTGGCGAAAGCCAGCATCGATTTCAACCTGATCGAGGACGGTGACCGCATCATGGTCGGGTTGTCTGGAGGCAAGGACAGCTGGGCGTTGTTGCACGTGCTCGAGGTGATTCGTCGGCGGGCGCCCATCCGCTTCACGCTGGTCGCCGTGAACGTGGACTCCGGCTACAAGGACTACAAACACGATCTCATCCGCTCGACGTGTGAAGCCAACGGGTGGGAGGTGCACATCGAGCACACGACCATCGGCGAGGTGATGGACGACCTGCTCGAGGCCCACGCGACGCCCTGTTCCCTGTGCGCACGGCTGCGCCGGGGCGTGCTCTACCGCATCGCCGCTGACGTCGGCGCCACCAAGATTGCCCTCGGGCACCACGCCGACGACTTCATCGAAACGCTGCTGCTCAACCTGTTCTTCGCCGGCGCACTCAAGGCCATGCCCGCACGTCTCACGTCGGACGATGGGCGGCATGTGGTGATCCGTCCGCTCGTGTACGTGAGCGAGCAGGACGCGACCGACTACACTGCGGCCGCTGGCCTGCCGGTCGTCGGCTGCTGCTGTCCGGCCTGCGGCGACCTCGGGTTGCAACGCCAGCGCCTCAAGCGCCTCATCGGGCAACTCGAGATGGAGCATCCCGGCGTGAAGGCCTCGATGCTGAAGGCCCTGGGCAACATTCATCCGCGGCACCTGCTCGACACACGCCTGCAGCCGCAGGTGGATGCCGCGCTCGCGTTGTCCGGCGGTCCGCCGCTCACGGCCCCGGGCCGCGCATGAGGGCGGTGGTCCAGCGCGTCTCACGCGCCTCCGTGGAGGTCGACGGCGAGGTAACTGGTGCCATCGGCACGGGCCTTCTCGTGCTGCTCGGCGTCATGCAGGGCGACACCGACGCCGACCTCACCTACATCGTGCAGAAGGTCGCCGGCCTGCGGGTGTTCCCGGACGATGCCGGGCGGATGAACCTCGACCTCGCCGCTGCTGGCGGGGCGCTGCTGGTGGTCTCGCAGTTCACGCTTGCCGGCGACTGCCGTGGCGGCCGCCGCCCCTCGTTCATCGAGGCCGCGCCGCCCGACCTGGCGCGCGACCTGTACGCGCGCGCGATCAGCCGATGGGAAGCGGCCGGCCTGTCCGTGGCCCGCGGCATCTTCCAGGCTCACATGAACGTCTCGCTGGTCAACGACGGGCCGGTGACCATCCTCCTCGACAGCCGTCGACTCTTCTGAACGCCATGCAATTCTGGAAAGCCCACGCCTACGGCAACGACTTCCTCTACGCTCGCACGACCGACGTCGGCGATCGCGACCCGGTCGTCCTGGCCCAGCGGATGTGTGCCCGGCACACCGGCGTCGGCGCCGACGGGCTGATCCTCTTCGACGCGACGCGGTCGCCCGTGCAGATGCGTCTCATCAATGCCGACGGATCGGACGCGGAGGTGTCCGGCAACGGCGTGCGTGCGCTCGCCGCGCTCGTGGCCCGTCTGCATCACAGGGACAGCCCTGGGACGACGTTCGAGGTGGCGACGGCGGCGGGCCTCAAGACCCTCACGCTGGTCGAGATGGACGACGAGGGACGGCCCGTGTTCCGTGCCGCGATGGGGCAGCCCGAACACATCACGCAGGTGCAGGTGGACGTGCGCAGCGAGACCATCCCGCTGGTGACGTTGTGGATGGGCAATCCGCAGGCGGTCTGGCTCGTGGATGCGCTCGACCCCGACGACATGCTGCGGGTGGGCGCCGCGCTGCAGCGGCACCCGCACTTTCCGCAGGCCACCAACCTCGAACTCGCGCGGGTGGTGTCGCCGTCGCACGTCGAGATCCTGATCTACGAACGCGGCGTGGGTCCGACGCTGTCGTCGGGCACGGGCTCGTGTGCCGCCGCCGTGGCCGCCGCCAGCTTCGGCGGGGCCGGGCGCGACGTGAGCGTCGAGGCCCCCGGGGGACGTCAGCGCGTCGAGTGGACCGACGAGGGCGTCTTCCTCACCGGCTGGGCCGACGTGGTCCTCGAGGGGCACTGGATCGCGTGAGGACGCTGCACGAGGCCATCGGCGCCGTCGAGAGCTACTCGCCCGCCGAAGAGCAGTTCAACAGGCGCCGCCGCACCTGGGGGATGGCGCTCGGGCCTCTCGTGTTCGCCGCCGTGTGGATGCTCCCGCTCGGCCTCGACCCGGCGGCCCATCGGCTGGCCGCCATCCTCTCGCTCGTCGTCGTGTTGTGGGTGAGCGAGGCCCTGCCGATGGCGGTCACCGCCCTGCTCGGCCCGACTCTCGCCATCGTCCTCCAGGTGGCGCCCGCGCGTACGGCCTTTGCGCCCTTCGCCGATCCCATCATCTTCGTCTTCATCGGCAGCTTCATCCTGGCCGAGGCGATGTTCGTGCACGGCCTCGATCGGCGCATCGCGTACGGGGCACTCGCCTCGCCGCTGGTGGGCGCCAGTGGGGTCCGCATCATGCTGGCGTACGGCGCGGTGGCGACGGGGCTGTCGATGTGGATCAGCAACACCGCTACCACGGCCATGATGTTTCCGATTGGCGTGTCGATGCTCGCGCAGTTGCGCTCCGGCATCGTCGCCAGTGACGCGGCCTACCGGCGCTTTGCCATCGCGTTGATGCTGATGACCTCATTTGGCGCGTCGGTGGGCGGGCTTGCCACACCGGTGGGCACCCCCCCGAATCTCATCGGCATCGGCCTCATCGAGCGCATCCAGCAGACGCACATCGGCTTCTTCCAGTGGATGACGATCGGCGTGCCGGTGGTCATCGTGCTGTTCGCCTTTCTGAGTGTGCTCTTCGTGCGCGTGGGCGCACGCAATCTCGTGGTGGGCGAGGCGAGTCTCGAGGTCATTCGCGGAGAACTGGCGGCCCTGGGGCCGATGAACCGCGCGCAGCGCAACGTGCTCATCGCGTTTGGCAGCACCGTCTGCCTGTGGGTGGCACCGGGCGTGTTTGCCATCGTGGGCGCAGGCGAGTCGGCTTTCGCGCGTGCCTACACGGCGTCGGTGCCGGAGGGGGTCGCGGCGATGCTCGGCGTGCTGCTGCTGTTCGTGCTGCCGGTGTCGTGGCCGCGGCGTCAGTTCACGCTGACCTGGGAGCAGGCGGTGCGCATCGACTGGGGCATCGTGATGCTGTACGGCGGCGGGCTGGCGATGGGCGACCTGGCCTTTTCGACTGGCCTCGCGACGGCGATGGGCGACGGCCTGGCGGCCTGGCTGCCGTCGACCGGGCCGCTGGCCCTGACCATGGCGTTCACGGCCGCGGCCATTCTGTTGTCCGAGGCGACGTCCAACACCGCATCGGCCAACATGGTGGTTCCGATCGCGATCGCGGTGGCCCTGGCCGCCGGAGAAGACCCCATGATGCCGGCCCTCGGCGCGACCCTCGGCGCCTCGATGGGCTTCATGATGCCCATCTCCACCGCCCCCAACGCCATCGTCTACAGTTCGGGCCACGTGCCCATCACGGCGATGATGCGCTACGGCCTGGCTCTCGACCTGGCCGGGTTCGTGGCGATCGTCTCGACCCTGTACCTGCTCGGCTGACCGCGGCACGGCGCTGCGGGATCTGCACTGCTGGCGACCCTGGCGGATCGCAGAAGCTGCGCACCCCGCCACGCCTCATCGCGACCGGCGGCGGGTGGGCGGGGAGGGTGGGGCCGCAGCAGCCTCCGCGAGATCGGCCAAGGCGGCCTGCAGACGGGCCGCTCGGTCGCGCACGGTGGCGGCGGCCTCATCGAACCGTTGCGCCTCGAGATGTGTGCGCGCTTCTTGCATGGCCGTCCTGGCAGCGTCCATGGCCGCACGCACCGGCGCGAGCGTGGCCGCGGGCAGCTTACGCGGCTGCAGCGCCTGCACCTGCGCGTCGGCGGCCTGCAGCGCGACGT
>JAEZDP010000453.1 GCA_023418055.1 Acidobacteriota bacterium | reverse complement strand
AGAAGTG
The DNA here is from genome assembly GCA_023418055.1 of Acidobacteriota bacterium. Lineage (GTDB taxonomy): Bacteria > Acidobacteriota > Vicinamibacteria > Vicinamibacterales > Vicinamibacteraceae > JAEZDP01. The sequence continues at coordinate 8,680 of JAEZDP010000453.1, read as the reverse complement.
ACCTTCGGCGACATCAGGGTGTCGGCGGACCAGCGCGTCGAGCCGCAGCGCCGCCTCGGCATGGCTGCCCGCCTGCCACGGAGCGATGGCGTCGCCGAACTCGTCGGCAAACGCCGACGTGTCCTCGCCCCGCATGGTGAGCAGGCCCGCCGAATAGAGGGCGATGGCGGGCGGCTGCACCCGCAGCCACTCGGGCGTCGCGGCGCGAGCCGGCGCTGCCGGCGAGTTGGACGGTCGACTGACCTCGGGTGCCGGGTCCGCGCGTGGCGGCGGAGCGGTGGATGGCTGTGGGATCGGGACCGCGGGTGCCGCGTCGGGCGGGCGGCCTGCAACGGTCAGTGCCGGTTCGGGCGACGGCGCCAGCCACAACCAGCCGCCGAATGCGGCGACCAGGGCCGCGGCGAGGCCGGCGGCGACACTCCACGGGGCGCGGGCGGCAGCGCGCGGGGCAGCGTGTTCGGGTGCTTCGGCAGCGAGTTGCCTGATGGCCCGCAGGATGGTGCGACACTCGTCACAGCATGCCAGATGCCGCAACGCGACAGACGCCGTCTCGCGTGTCTGCTCCCCGCCGGCGAGGGTCATCCACTCGTCGTCCGACAGGTGACGACCCGCGGGCTGGCTGCGCAACCACGCCTGTACCTGGCCGAGCCTGGCAGACTCCGGCGTCGTCTCCATACCTGCCAAGAGCATACGCCGAGCCGAGCCAGACAACGGTCCACGAGCAGGCAGCACGGCGAACGGCGTATCGAGGCATGGTGTGCAGCGTTTGACGGTGGGGTGAGCGCGCCAGCGCCCGATGTGCGACCATGAGGCCCTCAGCAGACGGGGCCAGCAGTCTTCCCGGATGACCTCCCGCACTCCGGGCGTTGGCGACGCTCTCCCTGCGACAACAGTACGTCCGTACCGCAGACGGATCGTTAGAGGACGATGAACCGCAGTGAGGTTCTCCTGAATCGGCGATGAACCCGCACAGCAGGCCGACGACGTGACCCTTCCCAGCTACCAGTTCGGGCCGTTCACTCTGCTGCCAGGCGAGCACCAGTTGCTGCACGGCGGCCGGCCGGTGACGCTCACGCCCAAGGCATTCGACACGCTCTGCGTGCTCGTCGATCGACAGGGACACCTCGTCACCACCCAGGAACTGCTGGATCTGGTGTGGCCAGGCACCTTCGTCGAGCCGAACAACCTCGCGCAGCAGATCTCGGCGTTGCGGCGCGCCCTGAGCGAAGGCGCCCCCGACCAGCGCTTCATCGACACCGTGCCGCGTCGGGGCTATCGATTCGTCGCGGCCGTACGCCATCTGCCCGGGGCTCCGGCGCCGGACGAGGGTCCGCCGCCCGCCGTCCCAGCACGGCACGAGGGGGCCGGTGATCCGCCGGCGGTACAAGACTCCGGGGACGACCCGCTGACAGCCGCCGGCTTCTCGCGTCCGCAGACCCGCTACGCCCTGAGCGGCGACACGAGCATCGCCTACCAGGTACTCGGCGACGGCCCCATCGACATCGTCTTCGTGATGGGGTGGGTGTCGCACCTCGACTACTTCTGGGAAGAGCCGTCGTTTGCACGCTTCCTTACGCGTCTTGCCGCGTTCTCACGGCTGATCCTGTTCGACAAGCGCGGCACCGGGATGTCCGACCGTGTGCTGGAACTGCCGTCGCTCGAGCAGCGAATGGACGATGTGCGTGCGGTGATGGAGGCGGTGGGATCCACGCGTGCCGCCCTGCTGGGCGTGTCGGAGGGTGGCCCGATGTGCAGCCTGTTTGCTGCGACCTATCCCGACAAGACGCTCGCGCTCGTGATGATCGGCACCTACGCCAAACGCATCCACGCGCCCGACTACCCGTGGGCGCCGACCGTGGAACAGCGTGAGTCGTTCTACGAAGACATCCGGCAGCACTGGGGCGAGCCGCTCGGCATCGACGACCGCGCGCCCTCACGGAAGGACGACCCGGCGTTTCGGGCCTGGTGGGCCACCTATCTGCGGATGGGCGCGAGTCCGGGCGCGGCGCTCGCGCTCACGCAGATGAATGCCCAGATCGACGTGCGTGAGGTGCTCCCGAGCATCCGTGTGCCCACGCTGATCCTGCATCGGGCCGGCGATCGCTGCCTGCGCATCGAGGAGGGCCGGTATGTGGCGTCGCGGATTCCCGGCGCACGGCTCGTGGAATTGCCGGGCGACGACCACCTGCCCTTCGTCGGCGATCAGGACGACATCATCCATCCGATCGAAGCGTTCCTGACGGGGTTTCATCCCGGCCTCGACCACGAGCAGGTGTTGGCCACGGTGCTGGTGGCACGCTTCGACACGCCATCCGGCGGCGGCGACGCGGGCGACGCCGTGGATCGTCTGCGAGCCTTCGCACGCCGTGAGACGGAACACTTCAGGGGCACGGCGTTCCATGAGCGGGCGGGCGCGTTGACCGCGGCGTTCGACGGGCCGGCCCGGGCCACACGATGCGCGGTGGCCCTGGCGATGACCTCCATCCGTCTGGGCGTGCGGGTGCGCACGGGCCTCGACATCGGGCAGTGCGTGCTTCGTCCAGGTGAGGTGGTCGGCGACGCCGCGGGACGGGCCGCACGACTGGCTGCTGAAGCCGATGCGGGGTGCGTGCTGGTGTCGCGAGCCGTCCACGACCTGGTGGCCGGCGCGGGCCTGCGGTTCGAGGCGGTGACGCTGCCGGAGGCCGTCGAAGGCGTGCCAGCGGTGTATCGCGTGGAGGCCGACAGCGTCTGGCCCGACGGGCTCAGCCATTGTGCTCCCTCCGCGTGAGCCACACGGGCGACGAGGGCTGGGTGTTCGGTCGCCGTGGCGAGGACGTTTATCCTCAACGAAGAGTCGTCCAGTCGACGGCATTTCGGGGCCAGGGTGGCAAACGGGTAGGAGGGAGGGGAGGGCCCGACTGCTTGTGAGCGATTCTGGTCCCGGGATGTCGTCCCGGGGCGCTCTTCTCTTCGTGTCTCACCCTTCAGTAATCGCGCGATCATTGGCCCAGACGACCTCGGGGCGTGTGGTAGACTGCCGCCGCCATCCCGGAGTCATCCCGCATGAAAATTGGTCTGCTCGTCGGCCGCGAGTACAGCTTCCCCCCCGCATTCCTCGACAAGGTCAACGAACTGGGCCGGGAACACGGCATCACCGGCGAATACGTGACGCTCGGCGGCACGCCGATGGACGAGGCGAAGCGCTATGCGGTGATCGTCGATCGCATCTCGCACGAAGTCGAGTACTACAGGGCCTTCCTCAAGCTGGCGGTGCTCAACGGCACCTACGTCATCAACAACCCGTTCTGGTGGACGGCCGACGACAAGTTCTTCAACTATGCCGTCATGGCGAAGCTCGGCGTCGCCATCCCGAAGACCGTCCTCTTGCCGCAGAAGGCCTATCCGCACGACGTCGACATCCTGCCCGCGTCGCTGCGCAACCTCGACTACCCCATCGACTGGGACGCGCTGCTCGACCAGGTGGGCCGCCCGGCCATCCTGAAGCCGTATGCGGGTGGCGGCTGGAAGCACGTCTACAAGGTGCACGATCGCGAAGAGCTGCTGGCGGCCTACGACGGCACCGCGCCCTACTGCATGACGCTGCAGCAGTTCATCCACTTCGATCAGTACGTGCGCTGCTTCACCTTCGGCAAGACCGACATCGTCCCGGTGGCCTACGACCCGCACCAGCGGCGGTACCTCGTCGAACACGAGTATCTGACGCCGGAACTCGGCGCGCGGGTGGTCCGCGACGCGCAGACCATCAACCAGGCGCTCGGGTACGAGATGAATACGATCGAGTTCGCCATCGAGAAGGGCGTGCCGTACGCGATCGACTTCCTGAACCCCGCCTGCGACTTCGAGCGCGACCGCATCACGCCGTTCTACTTCGACATGGTCGTCGACCGCATGGCGCGCCTGTGCATCGACCGCGCCCTCAACCCCGACCAGCGGCAGATGTGGCCGCGATGGGAAGAGATGCTGGGCCTCGGCCCGGCCAGCGGCTTCATCGGCGCGCCCGGCCACGCAGACGCGTGACATGAGGCGTAAGGCGAAGGCGTAAGGCGTGAGGCGTAAGGCGTAAGGCGTAAGGCGTCAAGCATTAGGCATCAGATGTCCCCTGCCGAGGTCTGGTCGTCGCTGCTGCGTGAGGATGTCGAACTCACGGAAGGGTACTGGCTCGAGCTGGCGCGGCGGATGCGCGAGGCTCGGCTGGTGTTCGGCGATCGCCTGTCGTGCCCGTTCCTGCGGCCGCTCTTCATGAGCGTGAACGACGAGGCCCGCCAGCGGCGGGCGTGCGAGGCGCTGGCCCTGATTGGTGAGCGGATGGCACGGGAGGCGCCGAACGACCCCGCGCTGCTCGACGCCTTCGGCCTCTCGGACGCCGAGCGCCGCCTGGTGGCCATCGATCCTGGCTACGGCGTGGCGAGCACGGCGAGTCGCGTGGACACGTTCCTCCTGCCGGACTCGCTGATGTTCGCCGAGTACAACGGTGAGTCACCCGCCGGGCTGGGCTACACCGAGCGGCTGGCGGGCATCTTCGATGCGCTGCCCGTGATGGACCGGTTCCGCACGCACTTCGACGTGTGGACCTACCCGCTGATGGACGCGATGCTCGCGGCGCTGCTCTCCAGCTATCGCGACTGGGGGGGCACCGCAAACCCGCCGCGCATGGTCATCACCGACTTCCGCGAGGTGCCTACCTGGAGCGAGTTCGAGATTCTCGCCGCGCACTTCACCGAACACGGCGTGCCCACCGTCGTCTGCGACCCTCGCGACCTCGAGATCGTGGACCATCGCCTGGTGGCACAGGGCGCCGCCGTCGACCTCGTCTACAGGCGCGTGCTCGTCAACGACGTGATCGAACGGCCCGACGACTTGCGGGTGCTGGTCGAGGCCTACACCCGCGGCCTGGCCTGCGTGGCCAACACCTTCCGGTGCAAGATTCCGCACCGTAAGTCGTTTTTCGCGGTGCTGACCGACGAACGCCATGCCGACAGGTTCAGCGCGAGCGAACGCGACGCCATCGCGGCACACGTGCCGTGGACCCGTGTGGTGGAAGCGCGACACACCCGGCGCCCCGACGGCACCGACATCGACCTGCCCCACTACATCCGCAGCGCTCGTGAGCACCTCGTCTTGAAGCCCACCGACGACTACGGCGGCCACGGCGTCACGCTGGGGTGGGATGTCACGCCGCAGGCCTGGGAACAGGTCCTCGACACGGCCCTTGCGGCGGCGCCAGGCTCCTGGATCGTGCAGCACCGCATCCCCGTCAGCCGCGACGTCTTCCCCGTCATCGAACACGACCCGCATCGGGTGGTCTGGCGCGACATGCTCGTCGACTGCGCACCGTACCTCTTCCGCGGCAAGGTGAGCGGCTTCCTCACCCGCCTCAGCGCCACGGGCCTGGCCAACGTCACCTCGGGCGGCGGCCAGGTGCCGGTGTTCCGCGTGGCCCCGATCCGGGCCTGAACGGAGACCCGCCCTTCGTTCCTCCGTTCCTCCGCTCCTTCGCTCCTTCGTTCCTTCGTTCCTTCGTTCCTTCGTTCCTCTACATCAGCCTGCCGACGTACTCCCACATCATGTGGTGCCAGTACGGCCAGTCGTGTCCACCTTGCAGCCCCCAGTCGTCCACGTGGTGGGCGATGGCCTTGCTGCGCAGCACGGCGGCCAGTTGATGGGTCGGGCCGGCGTTCTCCCAGGGCCCGCAGCCTGTCGCGAGCCGGATGTCACACGTCGCGTACTGCGCGTAGTACCAGGGGTCGGACAAGTTGGCCAGGTAGTCGACGGGGTTGTTGAAGTAGAAGTTGTCGTCGTACATGCCGTCCATGAAGCGGCGCATGTCGTAGACGCCCGACAGGGCGAGGCATCGCTTGACCACGTCGGGATGTTTGAAGAGCGAATTGGCGGCGTGGTAGGCGCCGAGGGATGCCCCCATCGCCGTGATGGGCACGCCGGCGTGACGGCAGTGGGCGTGGATGAACGGCACCACCTCCCACCGGATGTACGCATCGTATTGCGCCTGCATCCAGCTGCGATGGAACGGATGCGCGCCGCGGTTGTAGAAGGAGGCCTGGGTGGCCGCCCGCACGGCAAACAGCTTGATGCGGCCGGCGTCGATGTAGGGCGACAGCGTGCGCACCATCTTCTGCTGTTCCATCTCCCACTCGTCGCCGCCACTCGTCGGAAAGCACAGCAACGGGAGGCCGAAGTGGCCGTACACGACCAGGCCCATGTCGAACCCGAGACGTGGCGAGTACCAGTGATGGTGCTGCTTTTCCATGTCGAGCAGTGTATGTCAGGGCCGGACCGGGCCCTGGCGGAGTTCGCGCAACAGCCACAACCTCGCGGTGGCCCAGTCACGTTTCACGGTCGCGACCGAAATGCCGAGCAGCGCCGCGGTCTCTTCGACCGAGCGCCCGGCCAGGAACCGCAGTTCGACGATGCGGGCCTGGCGGGCGTCGAGCAGTTCGAGCCGGGCGAGCGCGTCGTGCAGCGCGTCGACATCGACGTCGGCAGCGGTGGATGGCGCGGCCAGTCCCTCCAGGGTCACGCGCTCGAGAGCCACGCCGCCTCGCTTGGCGGCATGACGCTGCCGCCCGTGATCGATGAGGATGCGCCGCATGGCTTGCGCGGCGATGGCGTGAAAGTGCGCCCGACCTGCCCAGCCCACGTCGCGCTGCCTCACCAGACGCAGATACGCCTCGTGCACGAGCGCCGTCGGCTGCAGCGTGTGGCCAACGCGTTCCCGCCGCAGGAACGCTCGCGCCTGCCGCCGCAGTTCGGCGTACACAAGTGGGAGCAACTCGTCGGCCGCATGCGCGTCGCCCTGCTCCCAGCGCTGGAGCAGCGCGGTGACGTCTCGCCCCGACCGCTCCGTCCCCTCGTGGTCAGCCACGCCTGTCTCGTCGAGCGGGGTCATCCTGGCCGTGGCACCCCGAGTGTGTCAAGAGGCGCCACGAAACTCTGTAGACTGTCCTCTTTCAGCTCAGCATCCGTCATCCTGCCGCGACACATCACACCGCACACGGAGCAACCGCGTGGCATGAAGCGTGCATCCTTCGAACTGCAGAAATATTCGGCCCGGCACCGCCGCCGTTGGCCGCGGAGATAGACCACCATGATCACCAAGAGACTGATGCACGCCGCCGTTGCCGGGTTCGTCCTGGTGGCCACCGGCACGGCCACCTCGCACGCGCAGGAGGAGATGAGCCCCCAGCAGCACTTCGACGCCGGACACTACCAGGCCGTCGTGGACGCCACGCCCCAGGACGCTGGGGACGATGCCCGGTACCTGGCCGCGCAGGCGCACCTGCGGCTCAATCAACCAGCGGAAGCCAAGGCGCGGCTGGAGCAGCTTGGCGGCGGCGACGAGAACAACGCTTGGACCTTCATCGGGCGGGCTGGCGCCGCGCAGGTGGACGGCGACTTTGCCGCCAGTGAGGCCGCCGCACGCCGCGCCGTCGAGCTGAACGGCGGGCTGGCCGAGGCGCACTACCAGCTCGGCCAGAGCCTGTATGCGGCCAGTAACTGGTCAGCGGCGGCTGACGCGTTCGCGCAGGCCGCCCAGCTGTCGCCTGGCAACGCCTACGCCCACTACTTCGCCGGGCAGGCCTTCTACCGCGCCAAGCGCGTGGACCGCATGGCCCAGCACTTCGAGTACTTCCTGAAGCTGGCCCCCAGCGCTCCCGAACGTCCCCAGGTGGACGCCGTGATGCGTACCGTTCGGGGCCGCTGACTGTCGCGCTCAGAACACCTGGCCGAGCCCCACGTACACGCGCCAGGCCTTATCGAGCGGGCGGCGTTGGAGTGGCATGCCCACGTCGACCCGCACGAGTCCCGCCGGCGTGCTCACCCGCACGCCGGCACCCGTCCCCCACTGCAGTCCCCCGAGGGTCACATCCGACACCCTCTCGAACACGCCGCCGCCGTCGACGAAGCCCACGCCTGAAATCCAGCGCCACAGCGGCACGCGGACCTCGCCGTTGAGCACCACGAGGCCGTCCCCACGGGCCACGCCGAGGATGGGGTCCAGTTCGCCGATCACACTCTCGCCGTAGCCACGGACACTCACCGCACCGCCGGCAAAGAAGCGTTCCGACCCGAGCAGGTCCTGCCCCCCGAAGCCACGGCCGAGCCCGAGCTGCGCACGACCGGCCAGCACGACCCGCCCGACCTGCCAGAACGCGGTCTGCTGCCCGTAGTACTTCAGGAACTCGAAGTCGGAGCCCACCCAGCCTCGCGACACCTCGAGCGTCGACGCATGGAACCACCCGCGCGTGGAATCGGTGGGGTCGTCGCGACGGTCCACGAACACCGTGCTCGTCAGGCGTGGCGCCGTGATCGTGATGTCGAACAGGTCGAGGTTCTCGGGGTCGTAGGTGCGACTCCGCTCGAACCGGTAGCCGTAGGTCAGGCGGAGGCCGTCCAGTCCGGGCAGCCGCTGCGTGGCGCCGAGGGTGGCATCCGTTCGGACGTCGAGCGGGCTGTCGGCCACGTCGGGCACCAGACGCGACCGTGTCAGGCCGGACGAGGCCTGCAGTCGGATGTCGCTGCCGAACAACGAGGGCGACGTCAGGAACGCGCGGCCCGACTGACGCGCGCGCTCATAGCGTGCCGACAGGCCGCCGACCACGGCGCGGCCGAGCAGGTTGCGATTCTCGAGCAGCGCCGACAATCCAGGCGTCACACGGCG
>JAEZDP010000406.1 GCA_023418055.1 Acidobacteriota bacterium | reverse complement strand
GTCCTGCACGAAGCCGCTGAACAGCTGCGTGGTGCGGTCTTCCGGGTCCATTCCACGTAACGGCGCGGCCTCGGTGTCTTCCGCCGACACGCGGTACCCGAGTCCCCAGAGCAGGCGTTGCCGCCCGCGCGGGGCGAGCGCATGCTGCAGGTCGATGTCGAACGTCCGGCGGCGCTCGTCGAACAGCGCCTCGTTCCGATTTGTGTAGTCGACGTAGGTTTGGAGGGTGACGTTGCGGCCGGCCCGGGTGCCGCTCGTCCAGCGGGCGAGGACGTTGCCGCCCGTCATGTCGAGGTCGGCGTCGATCAGGCGCACGAACGGAGGGGCGTACGACGTGTCGTTCACGCGCTGGCCAGCCTGGCCGCCGTAGATGTCGCCCTGCAGGGTGAAGGTGCGGTCGTCCCGGACGCGCCAGTCGGCCCTGAAACCGCCCTGGGTCATGTGCCAGTCGTCGATGTTCGCAACCCCCGGACGTGCCGAGGGCCCCCTGTCGAACCACTTGCCGTACACGCGGAAGGCGCCCGTGTCGCCCAGGCGTCCGCCGTAGCGGGCATTGAGCAGGCCGCGTTCGACGTTGCCCCCGCCGGCCTGCACCACCAGCCCCTGCGTGGACGAGGCCCCGCGGGTGATGATGTTCACGATGCCGGTGACGGCGTTGGCGCCCCACAACGTGCCGCCGGCACCGCGCACCACCTCGATGCGGTCGATGTCGTGCAGCAAGGTGTCCTGCATCTCCCAGTACACGCCCGCAAACAGCGGGGTGTAGACCGTGCGCCCATCGATCATCACCAGCATGCCGCGTGACAACCGGTCGGCGAAGCCGCGGATGCCCACCGCCCAGGTGTGGCCGTCGATCTGTGCGACGTGGACCCCGGGCACGCGCCGCAGCAGGTCGGGGAGGCTCCTCGCGCCGGAGCGGCGGATGTCGTCCTGGGTGAGCACGGTCACCGACACCGGGGATTCCGCCGGGATCTCCGGCCGGCGGGTCGCTGTGGTCAGTTCGAGTTGCAGCAACTCGTCGAGGCTCATCTTCTGCAACGTCGCATCGGACGGGCGTTGAGCCGCCAGATCGGCGACGCCGCAGGTCACGACGAGCCACGCGGCCAGCACGGCGGGTCGAGTCATCATCGGTTCATCACCAGCGCGACGGCGCGGATGAGCGCCCCGGGCTTGAAGGGTTTGCTGACGTGTTGCACGAACCCGGCATCGCGACTCTGCAGGCGGGCCTCTTCGGAGGCATGTGCGGAGACGGCAATCGCCACCGTCGCACGGCCGGCGTCGGCGTCGAGTGCCCTGATGCGCTGCAGCACCTGGTAGCCGTTCATGTGCGGCATCGCGAGGTCGCAGAGCAGGACGTCGCACCGCGACTCGGCCCAGCGCTCCACGGCCTCTTCGCCGGAGGCGGCCAGCACCACGTCGGCCTGCGCAGCCGTCAGCGTCGCCGACAGCACGTCGAGCGAGTCGACGCTGTCGTCCACGGCCATCACGCGCAGGCCCGCCAGGGAGGGCAGGGGCGGCTCGGCCTCGCGCGCCTCGCCTGCGTCCGGCGCTGACTGGGACCGGGTGCGGGCGGGCAACGTGATGGTGAACTCGGCGCCTCGCCCATGACCATCACTCGCCGCCGCAATCGTGCCCCCGTGCAACTCGGTCAACTCCTTCGAGATGGCCAGTCCCAGCCCGAGGCCTCCGTATTCGCGCGTCATCGAGCCGTCGGCCTGGCGGAAGCGCTCGAAGATGAACGGCAGCAGGTCGGGGTTGATGCCGACACCCGTGTCGCGCACCGACACGATGAAGCTGCCCGCGCCGCGCAGCAAGGTCAGCGTGACCTCCCCTCCTTCGGGCGTGAACTTGATGGCGTTGGTCAACACGTTCCACAACACCTGCTGCACGCGCTCATCGTCGCCCTGGATGACGCAGGGGCCGTCGGCGAGGTCCAGCGTGAGCGTCACCTGCTTGGCAGCGGCAATCGGACGCATGATGTCGGCGCTGGCGTCGATGAGCGTCCGCAGGTCCACGTCGGTCATCTTCAGGTGCACCTTGCCGGCGACGATGCGTGAGATGTCGATGAGGTCTTCGATGAGACGTGCCTGCGCTTTGGCGTTGCGCGCGATGCTGTCGAGGGCCCGCGTGAGCGTGGCAGGTGTGGGCGAGGCGTTGGTCAGCACGTGCGACCAGCCGAGGATGGCGTTGAGCGGCGTCCGCAGTTCGTGGGAGACCGTCGCGAGGAATTCGTCCTTGAGTTGGCTCGCGCGGCGCTCGCGCACCAGCAGGTCCTCGCGCTCGGCCTGCACCCGCATGCGCTCTTCCACCTCACGCCGCAGCGCCTCGTTGGCTTCGGTGAGGGTCGTGTTGGCCTCGCGTACCCGCGTGACCATCGCGGTGAACGACGTGACCAGTTCGCCGACCTCGTCGGGTGGCGCCGCGATCGCCGGCAGCGCGTACTCGCCATTGCGGCCGACGTCCCGCGCGGCTCGCGCCAAGGCCGCGATGGGCCGCGACACGGTTCGCTGCAGACGGTTGGCCAGCAGCAGGGCTACGGCTGTCGCCAGCACCAACATCATGAGGCCGAGCCCCACCGTCGTGAACACCCGGGGCATCGATCCCGACATGTCGCGCTGCAACACCAACCGCGCGATCACCTCGCCTCGGCTGCGGACGGGCTCGACCACGTTCAGGGTGCGCCATCCGTCGACCGGCGTCGTATAGCGGTCGGGGCAGGAGAGCCCCTCGCGGGCAAAGCCCGAGAACAGGGTGCCGTCGGCCAGGTACAGGCACGCCAGTCGCATCGTCCGGTGGGACGAGAGGCTCGCCAGGGTGTCGTAGCCGACCTGCGGGTCGTCGAAGATTACCGCGGCGCTGGCGTTCTCGATGAGGACGGACGTGAGCGCTTCGGTCTCGGCCTCGGCGTCGGCGCGGAAGCGCAGCAGGTCGATGACGACCAGGCCTCCGACGGCCACCGTCATCGCCACCGTCGCAATCGCCAGGGCCATGGCCACCAGCTTGCGGTGAATGGACAGGTGTTCGAACCAGCGTCTCACGGGCGTCCTCCGCGAGCGCGTACGGCGAGGCGGAGCAGGTGCGAGCTCAGGCGCAGGCCCGCGTGGCGCGCGGCGTCCGGGTTGGCGTCGAAGCGCAACCGTCCGTCCACGTGATGCAGGGTGATGATCCCGCCGTCGCGAAGGAACTGCGAGTGTTCCCCGACGGTCAGCACCGGCCGCCCTGCCACGCCTGCCAGCAGGATCGACGGCTCCACGAGGGAATCGGCGGGGACGAACAGCACGTGGCACCGCGACGTGTCTGCCGCCGCTTCGAGGACGTGCACCTGCAGCGGACGGTCGTCGATCCGCACGCCCTCCACCAGGGCCCGGAGATGTTGCTCGAGAGGGTCCCTCCGCGTGACGCAGAAGACAAGACTGGGGGCCTCGCGCACCTCGGGGGGCCAGCTCACGAACTCTGGGAACTTCGAGATGAGGGCGGCCGTCAGGCGTGCCTCATCCACGTTCTGCGCGGACACACGGCCGCTGCCTTGAGCGGTGACGAGCGGCAGCGCGAGGACGCACCACCGGAGGAGCGTGGAGAGCCGCGACGCCATCTGGCCGCGAATCTTACGCTCCTCGTCGTGGCGCGGTCCACGCGCGGCGGCCGAGGCCCGAAGCAGGCACCGCTCAATACGGCGTTTGTCCACCCGTCACGCCATACACTTCCCCCGTGACGAACCGGGCCTCGTTCGACGCCAGGAACACGAACACCGGAGCGATCTCCACCGGCTGCGCCGGGCGGCCGAACGACGTCTGCTTGCCGAACTCGCGAACCTTCTCTTCAGGCATCGTGGAGGGAATCAGCGGCGTCCAGACCGGCCCGGGCGCCACGGCGTTCACCCGGACGCCCTGCTTCATGGCCGACTGCGACAGCGCCTTGGTGAAGTTGACGATGGCCGCCTTGGTGGCCGCGTAGGCGAGCAGGTTCGGGCTCGGGTCGAAGGCCTGGATGGAGGCGGTGTTGAGGATGCACGCCCCGGCAGGCATCTGCGGCAGTGCCGCCCGGCACAGCCAGAACATCGCATACACGTTCGTCCGGAACGCACGGTCGAACTTGTCGGTGGCCACGTCCTGGATGGCATCCTCGGTGAACTGGTAGGCGGCGTTGTTGACGAGGATGTCCAGCCCGCCAAGGTCCTCGGTGGCGCGCTCGACCAGCGCCTTGCAGTGCGCCTCCTGCTGGATGTCGCCGGCCACCGCGATGGCCTTGCGCCCCGCCTGTTCGATCCAGCGGCACGTCTCGCGCGCGTCCTCGGCTTCCTCCTCGAGATGGCTGATGAGGACATCGGCCCCCTCGCGTGCGAACGCGATGGCCACGGCACGCCCGATACCGCTGTCGCCACCCGTAATCAGCGCCTTACGACCTTCGAGGCGGCCCCGCCCTTCGTAGGACGACTCGCCATGGTCGGCCGGGGGACGCATCTCCCGTTCGAGCCCGGGGGGATCGATGAGCGGCTGTGGAAAGGCGGGGGAGGGCCCCTGAGGACGCGGGTCGGTGGGTGCCGGATCCTGCGGAGAATTTGCCTTGGTCATGAATGGCTCCGATGTATGACGAGCAAACAGCCTCCACCCTCAGGGATGGAGGCTGGGGAAGATCGAGTGACGACGTCAGCGCGCAGCGCAGGAATCGGCCAGCATGCGGACCGATTGCACCGTGAACATCTGCTGAAGGGCTTCGGTCGCGGCCGCGGTGGCTGCTCCGGCGCGCTGGCCCTCGTGGTGTGGCTGTCCCGCCGGGCCGGTCTGGGACGGTTGGCGCGGCTGGTTCGCCTGCGCCGTCTGCCCGACGTCCTGCATCTGGCCACCCTGCACGTCCTGGCTGTCGCGTCTGGCGGCGCCGGGCGAGGCGTCACCCGGTGAGGCGGCCCCGGATGGCGCGGCGACGCGGCCCGTGATCTCGACGCGGTGCCCGACGTGCGCGGCGAGATCCACCCCAGGGGCGGCCACCAGGCGATAGGCCTCGCGACCAGCGGCGTCCGCCCGGCTGGCCG
>JAEZDP010000365.1 GCA_023418055.1 Acidobacteriota bacterium | reverse complement strand
GGATCGACCCCATCGTCGGCTTCCACCAGGACCTGGACGACGCGGTGTCGGGTGCCATCTATCGGATTGCGCCGAAGGGGTTCGTGTCGCGGCCGCCGCGTTTCGACGAGACCACCCTCGACGGCCTCGTGACGGCACTCCGGTCTCCGGCCGTCAACGTCCGGGCGATCGGCTTTGCAGGCCTGAAGGCGCGTGGTGCCGAGGCGGTGGACGCCGTGGCGGCACTCCTCGACGATGACAGCCCGTTCATGCGGGGGCGTGCGCTCTTCCTGCTGCAGCAACTCGGGACCGAGGGGCAGCGTCGGGCGGGACCGCCCGACGCGCATGCCGACGCCGACATGCGTATCGCCGCCTTCCGCGCCATGCGCCGCGCCGGGCTCGACATCCTGCCCGCTGCGCGCCGGATGGCGCACGACCCCGACGCCGGTGTGCGGCGCGAGGTGGCGCTCGCGATGCGCGACAGGCCTGCCGACGAGGCGCTGCCGGTGCTGGCGGCGGTGACGCGCGGCTTCGACGGCCGCGACCGCACCTACCTCGAGGCGCTTGGCACCGGCGCGTCCCACAAGGAAGCCGCGCTCTACGAGTTGTTGCGGGCGGACCCGGAGGCTGCCGACCCCCTCCGATGGTCCGACGCCTTTGCATGGATCGCGTGGCGGTTGCATCCGCCGGCGGCGGTGCCGGCGCTCTTGCAGCGCGCCCAGGCCTCGGCGCTTCCGCTCGAGGCACGTCGGCGTGCAATGGACGCGCTGGCATTCGTCGCGACGCCGGCGGCATCGGCCGCCATGCTCGAATTGGCCGAGCATCCTGGGCCCCTGCGGGAGGGAGCGACGTGGTGGCTCTTCAATCGCGCCTCCAACGAGTGGACCGGGCACGGCCTGTCGGAAGCCCTGCGACAGCGGGGCATCTACGACCCGTCCGCCGTCACCCTGCAGACCGCTCTCGCGCCGGCAGGTACGGGCCCCCGCATGGCCATCGGCGACGTGACGGCTCTCGAGGGCGACGCGGCACGAGGGGCCGAGTCGTGGACACGCTGCACGATGTGTCACGCCCTCGGTGGCGTGGGCGCGGACGTCGGCCCGTCGCTCGACGGCTGGGCGCATGGCAAGTCGCTCGACGTCATCGCCATGGCCATCGTCGAGCCAGATGCCGGCATCGCACACGGCTATGGCGCCACCAGAATCGAGACGCGCGAGGGCGTGATCATCGAGGGGCTGGTCCTGCAGGAGGGCGACCCGCTGATGATCCGGAGCCTGGGCGGACTCACGCAGATGGTGCCAGCGGCACGAGTCGGCAGCCGCAGCAGGATGAAACGGTCGCTGATGCCCCCGGCCACCACGCTCGGGCTGTCGCCGCAGGAGGTGGCCGACCTCATCGCGTTTCTTCGTACCCGGTGACGCCGTCGCGCGATAGACTCTGTCGCACGTTCCTTCAGCGCAGAGGTCATACGCACATGCCCCGACGTGTTGCGAGCCTGTCCTGGCTCCTGATGGTGGCCGCGACGGTGATCGTGGCGGCCCAACGCCCGGCCGGGCAACAGCCCGCCAGGCCACCGCAGCCCGCGCCGCCCCGTCTGTCCGACTCGGTCCAGATCCCGCTGGACCTCTTCAAGGTACCCGACGGCTTCGAGGTGACGCTGTGGGCGGCCTCGCCGATGCTGCACAACCCCACCAACATCGACATCGACAAGGACGGCCGCATCTGGGTGGCCGAGGGCGTGCGCTATCGCAGCCACCACGCGCGGCGTCCCGAAGGCGACCGCATCATCGTCCTGCAGGACACGACGGGCGACGGCACGGCGGACCAGGTGCACACGTTCGTGCAGGAGCCGGCGCTGATTGCGCCGCTCGGCGTCGCGGTCATCGACAACCGCGTGGTCGTCTCGCAGCCGCCCGACCTCATCGTCTACACCGACGTGGACCGCAACCTGCGGTTCGACCCCGCAGTGGACACGCGTGAGGTGCTGCTTACGGGGTTCCAGGGCATCAATCACGACCACTCGCTGCACGCGGTCACGGTGGGCCCAGACGGCAAGTGGCTCTTCAACGCGGGCAACACGGGCGCGATGTTCACCGACCGGTCCGGACGCACGTTCCGCATCTTCGGCCCCTATCGTCCGAAGCCGGTCGGCCCCTTCACCTTCCCCCACGACCCCGCGGAACACGCCGGCGCCAGAAGCGACGACGGCCATGTGTACGTCGGCGGCTTCACCGCCCGGATGAACCCCGACGGCACGAACGTCGAGATCATCGGCCACAACTACCGCAACAGTTACGAGCAGTCGATCTCGTCGCTCGGCGACATCTTCCAGAACGACAACGACGACCCACCCGCCTGCCGCGTGAGTTGGGTGATGGAGTATGCCAACTTCGGCTTCGCGTCGAACGACGGGCAACGCAGCTGGCAGGCCGACCGACGGCCCGGTCAGACCGTGCCTGTGGCCGAGTGGCGACAGGACGACCCCGGTATCGCGCCCGCGGGTGACGTCTATGGTGGCGGTTCGCCCACCGGCAACGTCTTCTACGAGAACGGCGCGCTGGGTGAAGGCTGGGAGGGCACCTTCTTTGCGGCGGAACCCGGCCGCAACGTGATTTTCTCGTACCAGCCGGCCCGCGAGGGGGCGGGCTTCCGGCTCGACCGAAAGGACTTTCTCACCTCCAATCCGGAAGGGAAGTGGGCCGGGTCGGATTTCCTCGGCGGGACGGGCAGTGTCACCGCGGAGATCTCGACCCTCTTCAGGCCCTCCGACATCGCGGTCGGCCCTGACGGCGCGCTGTATGTGAGCGACTGGATCGACCCGCGCGTCGGAGGCCATCAGGACCTGGACGATGCGACGTCCGGGGCAATCTACAGGATCGCGCCCAAGGGGTTCGTGTCGCGGGCGCCGTCCTTCGACGCCTCGACCCTCGAGGGGCAGATCACCGCGCTCAGGTCGCCAGCGGTCAACGTGAGGGCCATTGGCTTCGAAGGGCTGCGTGCGCGTGGGGCCGCGGCGGTGGAGCCCGTGGCCGCGCTGCTCCATGATCCCAACGCCTACATCCGCGGACGCGCCGTCTTCCTGCTGGCCCAGTTGGGGGAGGACGGGCGACGACGCCTGGGCGACCCGTCGTCGCTCGACGACCCGGCGATGCGCATCGCGGTGTACCGGGCCCTGCGACGCGCGGACATGGACGTGTCTGGCGTTGCGGCCACGCTGGCGCGGGACGCCGACGCCGGCGTCCGCAGGGAGGTGGCGCTTTCCATGCGGGACGTGCCAGCGGCTGCGGCACTGCCCATCCTCATGGACGTCGCGCGCCGATTCGACGGGACCGACCGGAGCTATCTCGAAGCCGTCGGCACGGGCGCGATCGGCAAGGAGGCAGCGCTGTATGCGCAGCTCCTCGAGGAGGCCGGAGCAGCGGCACCTGAGGACTGGTCGGACGCGCTCGCATGGATGGCGTGGCGGCTGCACGTGCCGGCGGCCGTCGAGCCGCTGGCCACCCGCGCGCGCAGCACGCGCCTGCCGGTCGACGCGCGACGGCGAGCCCTCGATGCACTCGCGTTCATCGACACGCGCGAGGCCTCGACGGCCATGGTGGCGATGGCGTCGGCCGACGGGCCGCTGCGGGAACTGGCCACCTGGTGGGTGCTCAACCGCGTCTCGAACGACTGGGCGGATCACGATCTGCTGCCCACGCTCAAGTCGACGCGCATCTACGACCCCGAGGCCCTGACCCTGCAGGCGATCACGATGCCCGAACCCAACGCCTCGCTGCCGGTCATCGACATTGCCGACGTCGTGCGACGCACCGGCGATCCCGCCAGGGGCAAGGACGCCAGTGTGCGCTGCACCATGTGCCACGTGACGGGCGGCGCTGGCGCCGAGGTCGGGCCGTCCCTCGAGGGATGGGCCCGCGGCAAGTCGGCCGAGGTGATCGCCACGGCCATCGTCCTGCCGGACGCCGACATCGCGCATGGGTACACCGGCACGACGTTGCGGACGACCGACGGCCTCACCATTCAGGGCCTGCTCATCAAGGAAGGCGATCCGCTGATGATCCGCAGCATGGGCGGCGTGACGCAGATCGTGCCCGAGGCGCGCGTCAGCGAGCGCGAGCGGATGCGCGGCTCGCTGATGATGAGCGCCGCGCAACTCGGCCTGTCGGCGCAGGACGTCGCCGACCTGGTGGCCTACCTCCGCACGCAATGACCCGGAGCGTCGACGCGCCGCCGTGTTCACGCACGACATCGACCCCATCATCGGTACGGTTGCGGGTGTCCACCTGTGGTGGTACGGCGCGGGGTTCGCGACCGGGTTCTGGCAGATGCACCGGTACATCGCCCGCCATCGCCACGAGGTGGGCCTGACCGAACGCCAGGCCTGCACGCTCAGCCTGTGGCTGGTGATGGGGGTGCTGGCAGGCGGGCGGGGCATCGAGGTGCTCTTCGACGAGTGGCGCTTCTACAGCGCGCACCCGTCGTTCATTCCCCGGGTGTGGCTGGGCGGCATGGCGACGCACGGCCTGCTCATTGGTGCGGCGTCGGCCGCTGCGCTCTTCTCGTGGTGGACGCACACCCCGTTCCGTCGCCTCGCCGATACCCTGGTGGTGCCCGGCGCGTTATTGATGGGGCTCGGCCGCCTGGGCAACTTCATCGACGGCCTCATCGTGGGCAGCCAGACGCAGGTGCCGTGGGCCGTGAAGTTCCCCAACGCCGAGGGCTTCAGGCACCCGGTGGTGCTCTACGACGGGCTCAAGAACCTGCTGCTCGTTCCGTACCTGGCGCGCGTGCGCCGGGTGGTAGCCGTACCTGGCGCCGCCGCCGCGAGGTTCGTGTTCTGGTATGCCGCCCTGCGAATCGTCATCGACCTCTTTCGCGACTATCCCACCCATCGCCTGGCGCTCGGCACGGGGCAGACGCTGAACATCGCGATGGCGCTCCTCGGACTGGCACTGCTGGCACGTTCGAGGTGGCGCCGGCTGCATGACGTGTCACGAGTGTCGGTGACCGGGCCGGTCGCCGAAGCACGCCCGCATTGGTGGCAGCGGGTGCTGCTGGCGGCGCTCCTCCTGCTCTGTCTGACGATACCGAGCAACTGGACGCAGAACGTCCCCGAGCGATACGGCGACAGACATCCGGGCCTGACGCACACATGGCTGTACCCGGACATCGACACGACGCCGTGAGGCGCGTCAGAGGGTTGGCGTAACCTCGGCCTGCTGCCGCTGCAGCAGGAAGTGCAGCAGGTCGATGCGCGTGAGAATCGACACCGGGTGCCGCTCGTCGTTGACGACGACCACGGCCGTGCTCTTGCGAAGCGACTCCTCGAGTGTGGAGAGCGGCGTGGAGAGGCCGACGACCGGTACGTGCCGGTTCATGCACTTGGAGACGAGCGCGCTGCCGCTGCCTTCGCCGGAGGCCATGAACGCCATGACGTCGCCCTCGGAGACGATGCCGACGAGTACCCCGCCGGAGGTGACCGGCAACTGCGAGATGCCGTGCTCGCGCATGACGCCGATGACCTGGTCGATGCGCTGCGTGTCTTCGGCGACCACCAGCGCGGGGCACGAGGAGTCGAGCGAGACGATTTCGCTGACGCGTCCGTCGATGGTCGCGGTCTGGAAGAACCCCGCGTCACGCATCCACTTGTCGTCCACGAACTTGGTCATGTAGTTGCGCACGCCATCGGGCAGGATGACCACGCAGTTCTGGCCCGCACGCAGCGAGGCGGCCTTCTGCAGGGCGGCGTACATGGCCGAGCCCGACGACCCGCCGACGAGCAGGCCCTCTTCGCGGATGAGCCGCCGCGCGAGCAGGAACGACGGCTGGTCGCTCGTCTTGACCCACTCGTCCACCAGTGACCGGTCGAGCACGTCGGGGACGAAGTCGTACCCGATGCCTTCCACCCGGTACGACGCCACGTCGGTGCCGCCGCCGAGGATGGAGCCCACCGGGTCGGCCCCGATGATGCGGCACGAGGGACGCACCTCCTTGATGCGCCGCGCCACGCCGGTGATGGTGCCGCCCGTGCCGGCGCCCATGACCACCATGTCCACCTGGCCGTCGAGGTCGTCGAGAATTTCCTGCCCGGTGGCTTCGTAGTGGATGCGCGGGTTGTTCGGGTTGCCGTACTGGTCGAGGATGTACGCGTTGGGCAGCTGCGACTGGAGGCGGCGGGCCACGCTGATGTGGCTTTCAGGTGAGTCGAACGCCGCTTCGGTGGGTGTCCGGATGATCTCGGCCCCCAACGCCTCGAGCACCACCTGCTTCTCGCGGCTCATCTTCTCGGGCATCGTGATGATCACCCGGTAGCCGCGCACTGCGCCGGCCAGGGCGATGCCGATGCCGGTGTTGCCGCTCGTCGGCTCGATGAGCGTGTCGCCCGGCTTGATGCGCCCCTCGCGCTCCGCGGCATCGACCATGGCGTAGCCGATGCGGTCCTTGATCGACCCGCCGGGGTTGAGGAACTCACATTTCGCCCACAGCGTGCAGTCGAGCTGCGCGCCCAGGCGGTTCAGGCGGATGAGCGGGGTACGGCCGATCGCTTCGAGGATGTTGTTCAGACGCATCAGAACTTCATCGTACTGTGAATCGGCGTGCCCCGGCGCACGGCGCGTCAGTCGGGCGGGGAGGGCGGGGTGCCACCGTTCCCGGCCGGCCGCAGGACGATGTTGATGGCCCGGGTGGTGCCGGCGGCGACCTCCACGTCCTGTTCCCACGTCGCATACCCTGGCTTGCGGATGACCACGCGGTGACGTCCGGGAGAAACGGGCACGAGCAGGCGGGTTCCCGGAGCACTCGCGTGCCACGATTCGCCGTCGATGAGCACCTCGGCGGCCTCGGGCGTCACGCCCAACGACAACGCCGCCTCGCGAGCGGGCGGGGTGGCCGCACCCGATGGCGGGGAAGAGGTGGCGGCAGGCGCAACCGGCCGCGGCGGCGCCGTCTCGCCTGGGGGCAGCGGCGCCATTCGATGCACGATGCGAAGGGTCGTGCCTGGCGTGAGCAGCACGGGACGCTCCCAGGGCTCCGTGCCCTCCCGGTACAGCGTCAGCACGTACTCGCCCGGCGGCACACGCAGGCGCTGATTGAAGCCGTCGAAATCGTCGGCCACCCCCACGAGGTGTCCGTCGAGATAGACCTCGGTGTCGCTGGGCTCCACCTGCAGGCGTGCGGTCCCGGCCTCCGGACCCAACCCCATGGGCGGCCCCCAGAACGGATGCCACCTCGGGTGGCCCCAGAAGCCCGGGTGCCGCCAGAAGCCCGGATACCCCCAGAAGCCCGGCGCCCCCCAGAACAGCGGATGGTGGAAGAACGGGCCATAGAATGGATGGTAGAAGCCGCCGGTCACGACGACCGGCCGGCCGCGCCACCGGCGCACCTGGGCCTCGACCTCCGCCGGCCAGCTGAGGAGTCCGGCGACGAGCAGCGCCATCAGGCCCGTGCTGGGCAGGCGCAGGAGACGTGCGATGTTCACAGTGACACCTCGGGGAGACAGGCGCGACATCAGGGAAAGCCGTTGCAAGAGCGGCGCCAGAGACGAGTGTCGCCGACAGGCGTCACCCGAGGCGGCGATGCGGCCGCGGCAGCCATCGACGGGGGCCGCGTGAGCGTGGCGCCGGTGCCGCTCTCGGTGCTCGACCTGTCGCCCGTGGCCGAAGGCAGCGACGTGGGGACGGCGTTGCGCCACTCGCGCGATCTCGCGCAGCATGCCGAACGCCTGGGCTATCGGCGCTTCTGGCTGGCCGAGCACCACAACATGACGGGCATTGCCAGCGCCGCCACCTCGGTGGTCATCGGGTTTGTCGCCGAGGGTACCCGGAGCATCCGCGTCGGGGCGGGTGGCGTGATGTTGCCCAATCACTCGCCGCTCGTCATTGCGGAGCAGTTCGGCACCCTCGCCGCCCTCTATCCCGGACGCATCGACCTGGGGCTGGGGCGCGCGCCGGGCACGGATCAGCGCACGGCGTTGGCGCTGCGGCGAGACCTGGCGGCGGCGGCCGACCGCTTCCCGCACGACGTGCAGGAACTGCAGTCGTATTTCCGGCCCGCGCACGAGGGCCAGGCCGTGCGTGCCGTGCCGGGCGCCGGGCTCGACGTGCCCATCTGGATTCTCGGGTCGAGCCTGTTCGGCGCGCGGCTGGCGGCGACGCTGGGGCTGCCATTTGCCTTCGCGTCGCATTTCGCGCCCGACCATCTGCTCGACGCGCTGCGCGTGTATCGGACCCACTTCACGCCCTCGCCAGCCCTGGCCCGACCGTATGCCATGGTCGGCGTCAACGTGTTCGCGGCCGACTCGGACGCCGCCGCGACGTACCTCTTCTCGTCGCTCGTGCAGGCGTTTGCCAATCTGGTCCGCGGACGGCCCGGCCCGTTGCCGCCGCCTCGCGACGGCGTGCTCGAGACGCTCGCGGCGCACGAGCGCGCGACGCTCGACCGCATGCTGGCCATCTCGGTCGTGGGCGGGCCGGACACGGTGCGCGACGGGCTGCGCGCGATCGCCGAACGGACCGGCGCCGACGAACTGATCCTGACGGGGCAGATTCACGATCACGCGGCCCGCCTGCGGTCGTTCGCGCTTGCCGCCGAGGTGTGGCCGGCGGTGGTTGCCTGACGTGCGACCGCCGCCGATAATCGCCGCCATGCCTCTTCCGTTCCGTCACTTCGCCGGCGCGCTGCTCGTCAGTGCCTGCCTGCTCCCCGTGCCGTCGCTCGCGCAGCCCTCCGACCTGCCGGATGCCCGCGTGGCGTCGCCGGTCGACATCGCGGCGGCTCTGCTCGACGAGCGTCGTCCCCAGAAGGCCCGTGAGGACCTCGCCCGCGACGCTGGGGCACGTGCGGCGGCGGTCGTGCAGGCGCTCGTTGCGGGCCTTCCCGACGATGAAGACGAGGAATATCGGCGTATTCCCTGGATCTGGCGTGTGGCCGTCGCGGCGGGACGCGCCAACGACGAGGCCGCGCTGCTTCCGCTGTTCGACGCCTCGCTGCCCGGCGACGACGAGCCGCTGCGCGACTGGCAGGCGGTGGTGCTCGGCGGGGGCGTCGTGATGGGGGTGTCGCAGGCGGGGGCGTGGCCGCACCGGGTGCTGGCGCCGTGGCTCGAGGCTGACGCGGCGCGCGCGGCGCGGTGGCGGCGCGCCCTGGAC
>JAEZDP010000363.1 GCA_023418055.1 Acidobacteriota bacterium | reverse complement strand
GCACGCTGCGCGATGACGGGCTCGAGTCTCGAGACGCTGGCGGGGTCAGCTGCGCCCCGTGTGTCGGCCACATTGGCGACTTCGGGCACCTTCCTGAAGTGGCCGGCCTGCCGGTCGAGCGGCAAGGTCAACCCTGCGCGGACTCCCCGCAGGAACCCGAAGAGCCTGGCGCGACGATGGGCCTGGTCGCCCATGTCCACGACGGGCCGCGCGACGGTCCATCGCACGGCGAGACGCAGCGCCACGACGCCGACCTGCCAGTGGCCGAGCCTCGCGAGTTTGGCCAGCGTGGCACCGATGCCGTGGAGGTACTGGCCCAGCACACGCGGCGCCTGCGCCCAGGTCCTGAATCCCGAGTGGATGACGGCGGCTGCCGGCGTCTCGAAGGCCTGGTGGCCCGCCAGCAAGGCCCGCATCACCAGGTCGGTTTCTTCCGCCGAGTAGAGCGGCGCGCCCGCACCGAGCATCTCATCGAATCCGCCAAGGGCATGCCACACGGATCGGCGGATGGCCATGGACGCCCCGATGCCCTCGACCTTGTGCTTGTCGAAGATGGAGGTGGCCAGAAGCGGCGCGGTCCGCGTGTAGTTCGGCAGGAACCCGAGCGCGGGATCGTAGGGCGCGGGCTTCACCGTGCCGAAGACCACCCCCACGCGAGGGTGAGCGGCGAAGGGTGCAACGATTTCGGACAACCAGGTGGGCGTCACGACACAGTCGTCGTCGGTGAAGGCCAGCCACTCGGTGGCGGCGCAGGAGGCACCCATGTTGCGCCCTGCCGAGAGCCCACGTCGTGAACACGGGAGGTACCGCACGCGGTCCGTCTCGAGCCTCGATCCCAGCGCACGCACCACCTGGTCGTCGTCGCTCTGGTCGACGACATACAGCGTGTAGCGCGTCTCGGTGCTCGCGAGGACCGCGTCCACGGTCGCGCGGATGCGCTCGCCCGGGTTTCTCGTGCACAGGATGACCGTGACGACGGGCGCGACACTCATGGGAGGACGGGCGTCTCCCCCGCCATGGTGTCGTTGCGCTGCGTCGAGAGGCCCCGTGCGAGACGCCGGCGGCGTGAGAGCCGCCAGTGGGCCAGGCCGAGGCCTGCGAGTTGGAGGTGGCCACGCAGCAGGCCTGCGGCTGTGGCACGACGGTGCCTGTGCGCGACATCGAGTGCGGCTCGCACGCCCGCGGCCACGACATCCGGGCCGCAGAGGCGGCTGACATGCGCCTGGCCCCTGGCGCCCATGGCGGCCGCCGCAACCTGATCCTCGAACGTCGAGGACAGGGCCGCTGCAAACTCCGACGCCTCGTCCGCAATCCACGCGTGCTGGCCGTCGACGAGTTCGAGGCCCTGCGCGCCGACGGACGTCGTGACCAGCGGCAGGCCGGCCGCCAGCGCATCGGTGACCTTGCCCTTCATCCCCGCACCGAAGCGAAGCGGCGCGATGGCGGCGGCGGCGGCATCCATGTACGGACTCAGGTCAGCGACGTGCCCGACGACGTGCACACCCGGCTGCCGGCCGAGCGCGTAGACAGCCGGCGTGGGATAGCTGCCGATGACGGTGAGGGTGGCGTTGGGGTGCCGGACGCGCACGCCGGGCCAGACGTCGCGTACGAACCACGTGAGGCCGTCGAGGTTGGGGTCGTGGCGGAAATGGCCAACGAAGACTGCCTGAGTGTCACGCTGTCGACGCTCGCGCGCACGCGGCACGACACTGACCGGCACGCACACGAGCGGCGGCATGCCCGGCTCCCGCTCGAGGACCCGCACATCAGCGGCGGAGGCCGCGATCACGACGTCGGCGGCACGATACGTGCGCGTCTCGGCGTCGTGGACGTCCCGGGCCCACTGAGGGTGCACAGCCCCGATGGCGGCTCCTGCCGACAACCTGGCGAAGTGCACGTCCACCGAGTCGACGACCAGCGTGGCGTGAGGCTGCAGGCGCCGCATCGCTGGCATGTAGCGGGCGGCGACATGATAGAACTCGAAGACGACTGCTGAATACCGCTGCCTGGTGACAGCCTGGCGGAACGCCCGCCAGGTTGCTGGCAGCACGCGGACGCCGAGCGCTTCGAGACGACGCCGGTCGCGCTCGACCCGCGCCGGGGACAGCGGCGTCTGGCCCTCGCACTCGTCGTGCTCCACCCAGAGGTCCACGTGGCGGCCCATCAGCGCCAGATGGGTGACGACGGCCAACAGCCGGCTGCTGCCGGCCGACTCATCGGGCCTGGGCAGTGCCTCCGTCACGACCAGGACACGCGGCCGGGCGGCATGGTGTTGCTTGACGTCGGTATCTCCCACGCTGACGCATCGCTGGAGCTCACGCATGCGGATGTCGAGCCGTGAGCCGGCCGTATGATAACGCACGTGTGCGCGCCGTCCGAGTCGGCAGACCGTGAGATGGCGATCGCCGTCGAAGGCCCGATCGACACGTCGCTGAGCCTGGCCATCGTGAACCGCGCGTTCACGAAGGCCCTCTCGGCGCTTCCCGGAGTCCGCGTGGACGTCGGCCTGCCGGGTCCGCTGACGACGCACGCCATCCGCAACATGTATCCGCCACGCCTCGAGGCCGGGCCTTCAGGCGTAAGCACCTACTTCTATTTCGCCTGGGAGGACTCGAGGATTCCAGCGTCCTGGGCGAGCGCGTTCAACCGGAACTTCGAGGGCCTGCTCGTGCCGTCGGTCCACGTGCGCGACGTGGTCGAGCGCTCGGGCGTCGCCATCCCCGTCGCCGTCGCGCCCTACGGCGTGGAAGGACCGAAGGCGCCTTCGCGTCTCGTTCCGTCGTCATCGCCTCTGACCCGAAAGAGCTTCCGGTTCCTGCACGTGAGCACGGGTTTTCCCCGCAAGGGCTGTGACGTCCTGCTGCGTGCCTTCGTAGGTGAGTTCTCGTCGCGCGACGACGTGGCGCTCATCATCAAGACCCTGCCGCAGTACGACCATCCGACCGCCAGGCTCGTCAGACGTGCGCGATGGTCGAAGCTGCGCGCGCCGGAGATCGTACACATCGACGGCGACCTCGACGCCGCGGCCATTCAGGGCCTCTACCGAACGGCCTCGTGCCTCGTGCATCCGGCACGCGCCGAGGGATTCGGTCTCCCGGTGGCCGAGGCCATGGCGGCGCGCCTGCCGGTCATCGTCACCGACTGGAGCGGTCATCGCGACTTCTGTATCGCCGAGACCGCGAGGCTCGTGCCCTGCGTCGCCGCGCCCTCACGCAGCCCGTTCGTGGTGGCCGAAGCCGAGTGGGGCGAGCCGGATGAGACCGGTCTCAGGCGGGCCATGCGGGAGCTGTACGAGCGCCGAGACACCGATGTCGCGACACGGGTGGACCGCGCGGCTGCCCATGTCCGGACGTTCACGTGGCAGCGTGCCGCTGCCCGCGCCGTCGCCGTCATGCGCACGATCGACGCGGCGAAGACGGCTCCGCTGCGCGTGGGCATGTTGACGACGTGGCAGGAACGCTGCGGCATCGCCGAGTACAGTCGGCAACTCATCGACGCGGCGGCAGACCCCGCCATCGCGTGGACCATCCTGGCGCCCGTCCGCGATCGCGCGTCCGACGACTCGAGTCGAGAACCTCACGTTCCGCCCTCGTCAGTCACCTCGCCAGGGCCCGACGGGACGCGCGTGCTGCGCTGCTGGCGTGACGACTGGCCCGTGGACATCACCCGCGTCGCAACACAGGTGCGTCGTGCCGACCTGCACGTGGTGCACGTGCAAACGCATCTCAACGTGTGGCACGCGGAAGCGGCACGTCCGCTCGCCGACCTCGTGCAGGAAGGCCGGCGGGTGCTGATGACCCTCCATTCCGTACGCACGGCACGTCCGTCACGCGATCTCGTCGCGATTCTGTCGAGGCTTCACCGCCTCCTCGTCCACACCGACGACGACAGACGACGGCTCTTCGC
>JAEZDP010000326.1 GCA_023418055.1 Acidobacteriota bacterium | reverse complement strand
GGCGAGCAGCGTCCGGATGACGCCGAGCGCCTCGCCCCTGGACGCGGGCCCCTGGCCGCCGCTGCCGGCACCGAAGTTCAGCACCCAGGCCACCGGCGCCTTGCGCAGAAAGTCGGCCGCCGTGCTGCCTGCCGTGTCCACGAGCGCGGCCTGGCCCGACACCACGCCTCCCGAGGGCACCTCGACGACCGAAGTGACGCCCTCGTTGCGGGCGGGCTGCCACAGGACGGAATCCGGGTTGAGCGCTTCCCACGGCATGAACGTCGCTGCCACGCCGCGGTCGCCACGCGCCGACGCGTCGTTGGTCTCGGGCAGCGAGCCCACCTCCGAGAGGCCCAGTGCCGTGAAGCTGTTGACGAGGCCGGGCGTCACCCACTTGCCCCTGCCGTCGATCACGCGGGCACCAGCAGGTGTCGCAATGCCTGCGCCAACGGCCGTGATCCGCCCATCGCTCATCACCACCGTCGCGTTCTCGAGCACCTCGCCCGACACGGTGTGCACCTGGGCGCCGACGATGGCCACCGGCTGTGCGAACGCGGGCCCTGCCAGGGCCAGCGCGGCGAATGCGTAAGCCGTCACGCGCATGTCAGCGAGTCTCCGTGTGCGGCACGAAGCCGAGTTCGAAATCGGTCCGCCACCGGCTGGCCGGATCGAGGCGGTCGTAACGGAGCGCGCCGTCGATCCACACCTTCTCCGTGCGGGTGTAAACGCTGAAGGGGTCACCGGACCACAACACGATGTCGGCATGTTTGCCTGGCTCGAGCGACCCGATGCGGTCGTCGAGGCCGAGCGCCCACGCCGGGTTGATGGTCACCCACTTGATGGCGTCCTCCGGCGTGATGGTGATGCCGATCTTCCGTCCGGCGGCGACTGCCTTGGCCGCTTCCTGCGGCAGGCGCTGCGAATCGGAGGGGCTGTCGGAGTGGATGATCGTGCGTGCGCCGGCGGCATGAAGGATCGCCGGGTTGGCCGTGATGCCGTCGAGCGCCTCGAGCTTGAAGCCGCCCCAGTCGGCCCACACCGAGGCCGCCACGCCGCGGGCCGCCAGCAGATCGGCCACCTTGTAGCCTTCGACGACGTGGTGGAACGACCGCACGGCGTAGCCGAACTCATTGGCCACGTCGAGGATCTGCGCCATCTCGTCGGCGCGGTAGCAGTGGTTGTGCACCAGGATGTTGCCGCGCAGCACCTCGGCCAGCGTCTCGAGCGCGAGGTCGCGCGTCGGCGCCTCGCCCTTCTGCTCGGCGTTCCACTTGTCCCACTTGCGGCGGTACGCCTCGGCCTGAATCCAGCCGGCGCGATACCCGGCCACATTGCCCATCCGCGTCGACGGGCCGCGCGACTCGTAGACGCGCTTCGGGTTTTCGCCACAGGCCATCTTGAGCCCGTACTTCGCCCCCGGAAACTTCATCTCCTGCACCGTGCGGGCGGGCACCACCTTCAGCACCACGCTGCGGCCGCCGAAGAGATTGGCCGACCCCGGCAGCACCTGCAGCGTCGTCACGCCGCCGGCCAGGTTGAGCGGGAACTGCGGGTCCTGTGGCCAGACGGAATGTTCGGCCCACACGTCCGGGGTGCTGGGCTTGGTCATCTCGTTACCGTCGGAGTGCGCAGCCACACCCGGAGACGCGTACACACCCAGGTGCGAGTGGTCGTCGATGATGCCCGGCGTGACGTACTTGCCGCCCGCGTCGATGACCTGCACCCCGGCCGGCACCGATACCGACGCGCCGACGGCCTCGATCTTGCCGTCACGAACGAGGATGGTGCCGTTGCGGATGATGGGTCCCGCGGCGGTCAGGATGTTCGCATTGCGAATGGCAAATGGTGCCGACTGCGGCACCTGGTACGTGCTCGGGAACGGGTCGTCGTTCGGAATCGATCGTCCCCCTTTCCCGGGGGTGACGGCCTCGGCAGCAGCCTCGGCCTGCTGGGCCGTTGCGGCCGGCGGCACGGCCAGGGCGATGGCCACGCCCAGCAGCACACTCAGCGAATGGCTCTGTCCTGATCGCATGGGGTCCTTTCGAGGCCGCACCTCGCAGCCTCACGAAACGGCCCTGAGCGTACCATCCCCTCGCGCGGCCGTTACCGGCTATGACGCGCGCGCACCATGCCGTACACGCCGCGGCCAGACGGCTCGCTAGTGCCTTCACCGTATTGCGGCCGGCGACGGGTCGGCACATCATCCCGCGGACACTTTCCGGGGAGAACGGTGCCGACGACGCCAACCATACGAAGCAACAGCGTGTCCCGCACGCACCGGCCACCACCAGCAGGTGACGAGACGTCAGTGCCCTACGCAATGATCGCGCTCGTCGGCCTGGGGGGACTGTTCACCGGGGTCACCGGTCCCCTGCTCAGCACGTTCATCCCGGTGCTCATCCAGCAGAGCCTCGGCGATGCACGGGGCGCCATCGGCAGCGTCATGGCGATCGATAACGTGCTGTTGCTCCTGCTGGTGCCATGGGCCGGAGCCCGTTCGGATCGCGATGCCGCCAGAGGCCGTGGCCGCCAAGGCGTGGCCGTGGCCGGCATGCTGCTGGCCGCGATCGGCATGGTGGTCTTCCCCCATGTGCCCGCCCTCGGACTCACGGGCATCGTCGCCGCGATGGTGGTGCTCTACACGGGCATCAACCTCCAGCGATCGCCGATGCAGGCGCTGGTCGCCGACCTCGTGCCGTCGCGCCACCGCTCGCTGGCAAGTGCGTCGGTGATGTTCCAGATGTGCGCCGGCGCCATCGTCTTCCTGATGCTGGGTCGTGCGCTCGGCATGCATCGGGCCTTCCTCGTCGCGTCCGTGACGGTCGCCGTACTCGCGGCCCTCATCGGCTGGCGGGTGCGCGACCGCGGTGCGTCGGGATCCACGGCGGTGGAGGCCACGACAGAGTCCCTGCGCGAGGCGCTCATGGCGGCCCTCGGCGGGCGATGGCCTGGACTGCGGGCCATCTTCGTCGCGATTCTGCTGCTGCAGTTGACGTTCCAGACCTTCACCACCTGGTTTGCCCTGCACGGGACGGAGCGCTTCGGCGTGCGGCCCGAAGACGTCACGCTCGGCTTCATCGCCTGGGCGCTCGGAGGCCTGGCCGGCGCCCTGCCGGCCGGTGCGATTGGCGTGCGCCTCGGACGCCGCCGGACCATGCTGGTGGGCCTGGCCGCGATGGCGTGCACGCTCCTGGCGCTCACACGTGTGTCATCGCTCACCGCTGCCTTGCCGCTCATCGCCGTTGCCGCCGCAACGTGGACGCTGCCAGCCGTCAACGCCTATCCGTTGTTCGTCGAACCCCTGCCGGTCGCCCGGCGTGGCGTGCTGTCGTCGCTGTTCCTCCTGTGCATGGCGCTTGGTGGAGGGCTCGGCGATCCGCTCAACGGCCTGCTCTTCGATGTGGCTGGCAGCTATCGGGCGCTGTTCACCATGATGGCGGTGTACGCCGCGCTGGCGGCGCTGGCGGTGCTCTGGGTGCCGCGCGGGAGCGGCGAACCGGTCACAGCCGGAGCCGGCGCAGCCGCAGCGCATTGACGATCACCGACACCGAACTGAACGTCATCGCTGCGCTCGCCACCATGG
Organism: Acidobacteriota bacterium; assembly: GCA_023418055.1. Classification (GTDB taxonomy): domain Bacteria; phylum Acidobacteriota; class Vicinamibacteria; order Vicinamibacterales; family Vicinamibacteraceae; genus JAEZDP01. The sequence goes on along the minus strand of JAEZDP010000326.1, from coordinate 3,339 downwards.
GACTCAGCAGCAGCCCGAACGCCGGGTAGAGCACGCCGGCGGCCACCGGCACGCCGAGCGTGTTGTAGAGGAAGGCGAAGAACAGGTTCTGCCGGATGTTCGCCATCGTGGCGCGGCTGAGCCTGCGTGCCCGCACGATCCCTCGAAGATCGCCCTGGACCAGCGTCACGCCGGCACTTTCCATCGCCACGTCCGTCCCGGTCCCCATCGCGATGCCGACGTCGGCACGTGCAAGCGCTGGCGCGTCGTTGATGCCATCGCCCGCCATGGCGACACGCCTGCCCTGCGCCTGCAGCCTGGCGATGACGTCGGACTTACCCTCCGGAAGCACCTCCGCTTCGACCTGGTCAATGCCGACGGCATCGGCCACGGTCTGCGCGGTGACGCGACTGTCGCCCGTGAGCATGACGATCTGCAAGCCTTCGGCGTGGAGGGCGCGGATGGCCTCCGGCGTGGTGGACTTGATGCGATCGGCCACGCCGACCAGGCCTGCCGCGCGACCATCGACCGCCACGAACATCAGGGTCTCGCCCTTCCGCCGCCTCTCGTCCGCGAGTGTCGTCAGGTGCCCGGGCACTCCGCCGCGCTCGGCGAGCATCTGCTGGTTCCCGATCGACACATCGCGCCCCTCGACGTAGCCGCTGACGCCCTTGCCGGTGGTGGACTGGAAGTCAGTGACCTCCACCGTGGTGATCCCGCGCGCGCGCGCGCCCGCGACGATGGCTGAGGCGAGCGGATGTTCGCTCACGTTCTCGACGCTGGCCACCAGCCGCAGCAGCTCGTCCTCCATGAGCGGGGCCTCGGCGACCACAGATGTCAGCGAAGGCTTACCTTCCGTGAGGGTGCCGGTCTTGTCGACGACGATGGTGTCGATGCGCTCGAGGAGTTCGAGGGCCTCGGCATTCCGGAACAGCACACCAAGCTCGGCGCCCTTCCCCGTCCCCACCATGATGGACATGGGCGTCGCGAGCCCCAGCGCGCAGGGACAGGCGATGATGAGCACCGCCACGGCATTCACGAGCGCGTGGGCCATGCGTGGTTCTGGTCCGTACAGCGCCCACAGCACGAAGGTCGCCACGGCCACCACGACGACCGCCGGGACGAACCACGCCGCGACGGTGTCGGCCAGCCGCTGGATGGGAGCGCGTGAGCGCTGCGCGTCACCGACGAGCTTCACGATCCGGGCCAGCAGCGTATCCGCACCCACACGCTGCGCCTCCATGACGAAGGCGCCTGTCCCGTTCATCGTCCCGCCCGTCACGGCCGCGCCTGCCCCCTTCTCGACGGGGATGGGCTCGCCCGAGACCATCGACTCGTCGATCGCCGTCGCGCCATCGACGACGACGCCGTCGACCGGCACTCGTTCACCAGGTCGCACCCGTAAGTGGTCGCCGACGTGCACGTGTTCGAGCGGTATCTCCGTGTCGAGTCCGTCGTCGTCGATTCTGCGTGCAGTCGTCGGCGCGAGCGCCAGCAGGTTCCGGATGGCCGCACCCGTCCTGCTGCGCGCCCGCAGTTCGAGCACCTGCCCGAGCAGCACCAGCACGACGATGACCGCCGCGGCCTCGAAATACACGGCGACCTGGCCCCCGTGCAGCCGGAACGACGGGGGGAACCACTGCGGCGCCACGGTGGCGACGACGCTGTAGCCATACGCCGCCCCCACGCCGAGGGCGATGAGCGTGAACATGTTCAGGCTGCGGTTGACCACCGACGCCCATCCGCGCACGAAGAACGGCCACCCCGCCCACAGCACCACAGGGCTGGCGAGCAGGAACTGCCCCCAGGTCATCGCCACCGGCGGCACGGCAGCCATCAGCGGCTGGCCCGGGATCAGTTCGGCGATCATGACCAGCAGGATGGGCGCGGTGAGCACCAGCGACCACCAGAAGCGGCGGGTCATGTCCTCGAGTTCGGGATTGCGGTCGTCGAGCGAAACCGTGCGTGGCTCGAGGGCCATCCCGCAGATGGGGCAAGCTCCCGGCTCGTCGCGCACGACCTCGGGATGCATGGGGCAGGTCCACTCGGTCCGCGTGGCGGGTGCGGCGCTGACGGGCTCGAGCGCCATGCCGCACTTCGGACAGGTGCCCGGCCCGAGGTGTCGAATCTCGGGGTCCATCGGGCACGTGTACTCGCGGGTGTCGGCAGGCGGCGGGGCCGTCGTGTGCGCGTCGCCGTGGCCGACGTGAGCGGCTGGGGTCATGGCATCCGCCTTTGCAGGGACGTGGCCGGGGCGACTCGGGTGTGCATGGCAATGAGCGTTCATACCCAGGCTGACGCACGACCCGGCGGACCATTACACGGCCCGGCCACACACGGCCCGTCAGGCGGCGTGCCCGTTACGGTGTCCGCACGGGCCGCGTCGAGAACCGTACCTGCGTGAACAACTCGGGGACGTGTGAATCCCAGACGCCGTGGGGGCTCCACGCCCACCCGCCGGGGTCGTTTGCGGGCGCGGCTTCCTTGTACTGGTTGAAGCGCGAGAAATCCATCGCCCACACGTCGCCGTCGCGAGGCGGCAACGCGCGGCCGTCGGGCATCGCCAGGGGCTCGAGCGAGCGCCAGGGAATCCGCAACTCCACGCTCCACCCGCGGTCGCGGTCGCGGTTGTCGTTGAGCGTGCCATCGACATGGACGGCGGTCGTCAGCCCAGGCATGTCCCAATTCCAGTAGCCGATGCGGCGCCCTCGCGGGTGCGCCTTGAAGCCGACGCCGTTGAAGGGGCGCACGCCGTCTTTCGTGCGGTCGAACTCCGGACGTGTCGCGTAGCCGGCGGGTTCGAAGGCCTGCTCCCAGATGAAGAAGACCTCGTAGATCGTGTTGAACGCGTTGATCTCGAACTCGTAGTACGCGTCGCGTCCTGCGATGAACAACTCGACGTCGTTGTCTTTGTAAATGGGCGCGTCGCGTTCGGTGAGGGTCGCCTCGACAAACGGCTCCTCGATCCAGTAGCCGACGTAGAGATACTCGTCGTCCCACAGCACAGCGGCGCGGGTGTCGTGGATGCCCGGTGCCCCGCCGATGAGGTCGGCAAAGCGGGGCGACCGCTCCGCGGCCTGCCAGTCGGCCTCGTCGAGGCGCCCGTCCACGACGATGGGTGACGTCGCACGACGGGCCGTATAGCCGGCGATGCGGTCCTGCGGCCACGGGAAGGGCCACGCCTGCGCGAGCATCGTCACACTGTGGCACACGACGATCGCCCCTACCAGCCAGCACCAGCCGACCACGGTGCCGGGCCAACGCGAACGCGACGATGCACGCCGCAGACCGCCGATTCTCGAGCGCATGGGTGAGTAGCCTACCCCATCACGCGGAGGCGCGGAGTAGGCGGAGGGGGTT
>JAEZDP010000319.1 GCA_023418055.1 Acidobacteriota bacterium | reverse complement strand
TACTGCCTCATCGGCGGACGGTCGCTCGGCATCGACACCACCGTGATCGACCCCGCCCAGTGGATGTCGCAGTTCGGCATCGACGTCGACCACGTCGACCAGCTGGAGCTGGTGCGGCGGGCCGAGGCCGAACTCGCCTCGGGTTCGCGGGTGGCGCCGGCCCTGGCCTACCTCGAGAAGCACGTGAAGCAGATCCACTGGACGGCGCCCGACGCCGAGTTCCGCCTCACCCGCGACCTGCTGGGGCGTCAGATTGCGATGTACTACGCCGCGGTCGATCTCATCGAGGAGTTCCGCTACGACCTGTGCGGCATCAAGGGGCAGCGCGAGCTGACCGAACACTTCGCCACGGCGGACGTCGCCGAGGCGTTCCTCAACGACCCCTACCATCCCGACGGCACGCCGAAACCCTCGGTCGTCTGCTCGACGGAGGCCGATTCGGACGCCGCGCTGACGATGCAGATCTTCAAGCACCTGACGGGGACGCCCGCGCTGTTTGCCGATGTGCGCCACTACCACGCCGACCTGGATGTCTGGGATCTGTGCAACAGCGGCGAACACGCCACCTACTTCGCCGGCAGGAGCATGGACCCCGCGGTGAACCTCGCCTTGACCGAGTTCAAGCCGCAGGGGTTCTACTTCCCGGCCGGCGGCGCGTCGGTCTATCACGTCGCGGCGCCAGGGCGCGTCACGCTGGCGCGGCTCACGCGCGAGCGGGGACGGTACCGGATGGTCGTCGTGCCAGCGGAGTTCATCGACCTCGGCGCCCGCGCGCACGAGGTCGCCGCGATCAGCCAGGACAACTGGCCGCACGCCTTCGCACGCTTCGACTGCGCGCCCGAGGCGTTCATCGACGCGTTCAACTGCAACCACATCCACGGCGCGTATGGCGACTGGGTCGCCGAACTCCGCACCGTGTGTGACGTGCTCGACGTCGAGTGCGAGGTTTTGTAGGGGAGCGCGGATCGGGGATCGCGGATCGCGGATCGGGGATCGGGGAACCAGGTCAGAGAGACGGCTGGACGTAGACGGTAGACGACGCATGGCTTACACCCTGGGCATTGATTTCGGCACGGAGTCGGCACGCGCGCTGGTCGTCGAGGCCGGCAGCGGGCGCGTCGTCGGCCAGGCGAGCGCCCCGTATGCTCACGGTGTCATCGACGAGCGGTTGCCGGACACGGGCGAACGGCTCGGCGCCGAGTGGGCGCTGCAGCACCCCGCCGACTGGCTCGAGGCGCTGACGACGGCGACGCGTGAGGCGCTCGCCGGAGCGGCTGTGGAGGCCGCCGCCGTCGTGGGCCTCGGCATCGACTTCACGGCATGTACGGTGCTGCCCGTGACGGGGGATGGCACGCCCCTGGCGCTCACAGACGCGTGGCGCCGACACCCGAACGCCTGGCCGAAGTTGTGGAAGCACCACGCGTCGCAGCCTCAGGCCACGCGCGTCACCGAGACGGCAGCCGACATGGGGACGTCGTGGCTGCCGCGGTATGGCGGGCGCATCTCGTCCGAATGGCTGCTGCCAAAGGCCCTGCAGGTGCTCGAAGAGGCGCCTGACGTCTTCCACGCCGCCGACCTCATCGTGGAAGGCGGTGACTGGGTCGTGTGGCAGCTCACCGGGCGGTTCGTCCGCAACGCGTGTGCGGCAGGCTACAAGGGCCTGTGGCACAAGGGCGAGGGCTATCCGGCTGACGACTACCTGCGGCGCCTGCATCCGGCGATGGCTGGCTTCTACGGCAGTCGCGGCGGGGGGCAGCCGGTGGTGCCCGCCGGCGCCAGGGTGGGAACGCTCACGCCTGCGTGGGCCGAACGCCTCGGCCTGTCGCCCGGCACCGCGGTGGGCGCCGCGATCATCGATGCCCATGCGGGCGTGCTGGGCAGCGGCGCGACCGGGGCCGGCGATCTCATGCTCATCCTCGGCACGTCGACGTGTCACCTGTTGCTTGCCGACCACGAGGCGCTCGTTCCAGGCATGGCCGGCGTGGTGGAGGACGGCATCGTGCCCGGCCTGTTCGCGTACGAGGCTGGCCAGGCCGCCGTTGGTGACATCTTCGGGTGGTTCGTCGACGAGATGCTGCCTGCCGACGTCGCGCGTGAGGCCGAGGCGCAAGGGGTGTCGCCGCACGCGGTGCTCGAGACCCGCGCCGCGGCGTTGCGGGCCGGTGAGTCAGGCGTCCTGGCGCTCGACTGGTGGAACGGCAACCGCAGCACGCTCGTGGATGCGGAACTGAGTGGCCTGCTCGTCGGGGCCACGCTGTCCACGCGCCCGGAACACGTCTACCGGGCGCTCATCGAGGCCACCGCGTTCGGCACCCGCGTCATCGTCGACGCCCTGCGTGCCGGGGGAGTGCCGGTCGATCGCATCGTGGCCGGCGGGGGCCTGACGCGTAACCGGTTGCTGATGGGGATCTATGCCGACGTCCTCGGCACGCCGATCGAGGTGGCCGCGGCGTCACAGGCCTCCGCGCTCGGTGCTGCGATGCTCGGCGCCGTGGCGGCAGGGTCCGCAGCGGGCGGCCATGCATCGGTAGCCGACGCGGCCCGGGCAATGGCGCCAGCCTCCGCCGATACCTACAGGCCCTCTCCTGACACGGTGGCCACCTACGACGCGTTGTTCGAGCTGTACCAGGAGCTGTACGACCTGCTCGGCCGCCAGACCCGCCTGATGCATCGCCTGCGTACGTTGCGCTGAGCATCCTGTTAGGCTTCCCGCGTGTCAGCGTCCGGGTCTCACCGCTCGCGCGTGCGGTTCCTCGTGCTGTTCGGCGCCTGCCTCGCCTGGCAGATCTGGCGCCTGCTGCTCACGCCGCACGGCCTGGCCTCCACGTGGACTCGAGGAGACGACCTCGTCGCCGTGTCCGCCGCAGGTGCGGGTCTCAGCCAGGACATCCACATGGCAGCCGACGGGTTCGACGGCCTCTGGATCCGTGCGGCACCACGGCGCGCGGGTCTGCCGGTGGCGGACGGGCAGGTGGTCGTCACCCTGGCGCAACTGTCCGACGCCGGGCCAGGTCCGCTCGTGTGGCGTCATGTCGTAGACGCGGCATCCCTCGACACCGGCGGGTCCGTCCACCTGTCGTTCCCTGAGATCCGGCGTTCGCGCGGGGCCCGTTACCGGGTCGGACTGCGGCACGTCGTCAGCGGCGACGACCGTCCGCTCAGGCTGCTCGCAAGGCGCACCGATGCGCACCGGCACGCCAGGTTCGATGTGGACGGGGCCGAGCAGTGGGG
>JAEZDP010000312.1 GCA_023418055.1 Acidobacteriota bacterium | reverse complement strand
CCCCCCGGCCCCCGGCGGCCCCGACGGCCACCGTGTGTTCGAAGTGGGCCGACAACATGCCGTCCACCGTCACCGCGGTCCAGCCGTCCGACAACACCCGGACCGCCGCGCGACCCTCGTTGACCATCGGCTCGATGGCCAGCACCATGCCCTCGGCCAGACGCGGCCCGCGCCCCGGAGGGCCGTAGTTGGGCACCTGGGGCTCTTCGTGCAGCTTCGTGCCGATGCCGTGCCCCACGAACTCGCGCACCACCGAGAACCCGTGCGCCTCGACGTGCTGCTGAATGGCATGCCCGATGTCCGACACCCGGCCGCCCACCCGCACCGCGTCAATCCCCGCGTACAACGACGCCTCGGTCACCTCCAGCAACCGCTCCGCCGCCGTCGAAATCCTCCCGACCGGCACCGTCACGGCCGAGTCGCCGTAGTACCCCTCGAGCTTCACGCCCATGTCCACCGAGAGGATGTCGCCCTCAACCAGCGGACGCGTGGACGGAAACCCGTGCACCACCTCGTGGTTCACCGACGCACAGATCGTGCCCGGGAACCCCCGATACCCCTTGAACGCCGGCTCGGCGCCCGCGGCACGCACCAGACGCTCCGCTTCGGCGTCAATCTCGCCCGTCGTCGCGCCAGGCACCGCCATCCGCCGCAACTCGGCGAGGATGGTCGCCACGAGCTGATTGGCCGCACGGAGCTTCACGAGCTCGTCTGCCGACCGCAGCGTGATCACGGCCACCGCCCTCCCGCCGCCGTCAGCGTCTGGTCGATCGCCGCCCGCATCGCCTCGCCCACCCTGTCGGGCACCTGGTCGGCATCGATCTCGAAGAACGTCGGACTCGTCCGGTAGTACTCCACCAGCGGCCGCGTCTGTCGGTCGTACACGTCCAGGCGGTTGCGCACGACCGCCTCGCCATCGTCAGTGCGCTGCACCAGATCCCCGCCGCACTGCCCGCACTGCGTGGCGTCGGGGGCCGACGGATCCGCGTTGGCCCCGCACACACTGCAGATGCGCCGGCTGTGCAGCCGCCCCACCAGCACCTCGGCGGGTACCACCATGTGCAGCACCACCAGCGCGCCCCGCCCTTCCATCATGGTTCCCAGCGCCTCGGCCTGTCCGACCGTCCGCGGGAAACCATCAAGGATAAACCCTTTCGACACGTCCTGTCGAGTGAGCCGGTCCCGGACGATCTCGATGGCCACGTCGTCGCTGACGAGGTGGCCCTGGTCGATGCGCTCGCGCACCTGGCGACCGAGCGGCGAATCCTGCGCGGCCGCTTCCCGCAGGATGTCACCGGTCGAGATCTTGGGCACCCCGTAGGTACGCGCCAGTCGCTGCGCCTGCGTCCCCTTGCCCGCCCCGGGGGGGCCGAGCATGACGACATTGAGTCCCGGTTGTGCCAACGACGTTGCCTATCCTCTCCGACCCCGGATGCGCGCCTTCTTCATGAAGCCATCGTAGTGGCGCATGATGAGCTGCGATTCCACCTGCTGCACCGTGTCCATCGCCACGCCCACGATGATGAGCAGCGACGTGCCGCCGAAGTAGAACGTCACACCCAGCCCGTTGGTGACCCACGACGGCATCGCCGCATCCAGGCTCTCGCCGATGAACGGAATCGGCGCCACCTTGAAGCCGGTGATGAGGAACTCGGGCAGAATCGCCACCATCGCCAGGTACAGCGCGCCGACGAGCGTGATCCGCGACAGGATCGTGTCGATGTACTCGGCCGTCCGCTTGCCTGGACGGATGCCCGGCACGAACCCGCCGTACTTGCGCATGTTCTCCGCCACATCGTCCGGATTGAAGACGATGGCCGTGTAGAAGTACGCGAAGAACACGATCATCACGACGTACAGCAGGTTGTAGAGCGGCATGCCCCACGACAACTGCTGCGCCACGCCCTGCACCCAGCTCTCTGGGGGAAAGACCGCGGCAATGGTCGCCGGGAAGGCCAGCAGCGACGAGGCGAAGATCACCGGCATCACGCCGCCCGTGTTCACCTTCAGCGGAATGTGCGTGCTCGACCCGCCATACTGCCGTCGCCCGACCACACGCTTGGCGTACTGCACCGTCACCCTCCGGTGGGCACGTTCCACGTAGACGATGGCCGCCACCACCCCCACCATCAGCAGCACCAGCAGGGTCAGCCGGATGAGGCCGATCTCGCCCGTCTGCAGCTGGTCGAGCGTGGTCATCACCGCACGCGGCAGCCCGACGACGATGCCGGCGTAGATGATGAGCGACATGCCGTTGCCGATGCCCCGCTCGGTGATCTGCTCACCCAGCCACATCACGAACACCGACCCGGTCGTCAGCGTCAGCACGGTCATGAACCGGAAGGCCCAGCCCGGGTCGTACACGAGGGGCAGTCCGCCCGCGATGTTGGTCTGCCGCTCGAGGAAGATCGCGATGCTGGCCGCCTGGATGACCGACAGCAGAATCGTCCCGTAGCGGGTGTACTGGGTGATCTTGCGCCGCCCCAGCTCGCCTTCCTTCGACAGCCGCTCGAGGTACGGCCACACCACCGTGAGCAGCTGCAGGATGATGGACGCGCTGATGTAGGGCATCACGCCCAGCGCGAAGATCGTCACGCGCGACAGGTTCCCACCCGAGAACATGTCGTACAGCCCGAACATCGTCCCCTGCGCCTGCTCGGCCAGCAACGCCAGCGCCTCGGTGTTCACACCGGGCGTCGGGATGTGGTGGCCGATGCGGAACACGCCGAGCAGCGCCAGCGCGAACAGCACCCGGGCACGCAGCTCCGGGACGGCAAAGATGTTCCTCAAGCTATCCATCGATGGCTACCTGCCGTCTCAACCCGCGATCGTCTCGGCCGAGCCGCCCGCCGCCTGAATCTTCTCGGCGGCCGCTCCGCTGAACTTGTGCGCCTTCACCGAGAGGGCCTTGCCGATCTCGCCACGCCCCAGCACCTTGATGCGCTGGCTGCCCTGCGCGAGGCCGTTGGCGTGCAGCACCTCGGGCGTCACCTCGGCGTTGGCGTCGAACAGCTTGTCGAGCTGATCGAGGTTGATCACCGCATACGCCTGGCGGAACGGGTTGGTGAACCCGCGCTTGGGCAGGCGTCGATGCAGCGGCATCTGGCCGCCCTCGAACCCGCGCTTGCGCTTGAAGCCCGAACGCGACTTGGCGCCCTTGTGGCCCCGTCCTGCCGTCTTGCCGTTGCCCGACCCCTGGCCGCGGCCCACCCGCTTGCTCGAGTGGGTGGCGCCTGTCGGGGGTTTCAGATCGCTGAGATCCATGATGGTCTTCCAATCGACAGGGGATGCTCCCCTGGACATGTCGGACGCCTCGGAGCGGCGTCCCTACCCTTCCACCGTGACGAGGTGGCGCACCTTCTGGATCATGCCGCGCATGGCCGGATGGTCGAGCACCTCGACGGTGTGGCCGATCTTGCGCAGGCCGAGGCCCTGCACGATCTTGCCCTGCTTGCGATCGAAGCCGATGGTGCTGCGCACCAGCGTCACTTTGAGCGTGGGGCCCGACGGCGCGGTGCGCGTGGCGGGCTTCTGCCGGCGGGTTGAAGTCGAGTCGGCCATGGTCGTGTCCTATGCGTGGACCAGGTCCTCGACCGACTTGCCGCGCAGGCGCGCAATCGACGAGGGGTCCTTCAGCCCGCTCAGGCCGGCAAAGGTCGCGCGCACCACGTTGTGCGCGTTGGCCGAGCCGAGCGACTTGGTGAGAATGTTCTGGATGCCCGCCGCCTCGACCACCGCGCGGACGGCACCGCCCGCGATGATGCCCGTGCCCTCGGGCGCCGGCTTGAGCAGCACGCGGCCCGCCCCGAAGCGGCCCACGATCTCGTGCGGCACGGTCGTCCCCTTCAGCGGCACGCGGATGAGCGACTTCTTGGCCGCCTCGATGCCCTTCTTGATGGCCGACGGCACTTCCTTGGCCTTCCCCATGCCGAAGCCCACATGGCCGTTGCCGTCACCGACGATGACCAGCGCGCTGAAGCTGAGGTTCTTGCCGCCCTTGACCACCTTCGTGACGCGGTTGATCGACACCACGGTGTCCTTCAACTCGAGCTGGCTGGCGTCAATCCGTTCCCGGAATTCAAACATGCTGCCCTCGTGACCGGACGACTCGGCGAGCCGTCCCTACCTGGTTAGAAGCCGTGTCCACGCTGCTCAGAACTCGAGACCGGCTTCGCGCGCCGCCTCGGCCACGGCACGCACGCGGCCGTGATACAGGAAGCCTCCGCGGTCGAACACCACGCGCGTGATGCCCTTCTCCTTCAACCGCTCGGCGACGATGCGGCCCACCGCGGCAGCCCCGGCGGTGTTGCCGCTGCGGGTGTCGCCGCTCAGCTGGGCCTTGACGCCCGCCTCGATGGAACTGGCCGATGCCACCGTCGTCCCCGTGGCATCGTCGATCGCCTGCACGTAGATGTGCGAGACGCTGCGGAACACCGACAGCCGCGGCCGCTCGGCATTGCCGGTGAAGCGCTTGCGCTGGCGCAGCCGCACCCGCAGTCGTCGGTCCTTCTTCGTTTCGATCTTCACGGCACGTTCTCCCGCTGCCCGTTGACTTGCCGACCGGGTCGGCGCCTACTTCGCGCCGGTCTTGCCGGCCTTCTTCTTCAGCACTTCGCCGGTGTACCGCACGCCCTTCTGCTTGTAGGGGTCCGGCTTGCGCAGCGAACGCATGTTGGCGGCCACCTGGCCCACCAGCTGCTTGTCGATCCCGCTCACCACCAGGTGCGTCTGCTTGTCGATGGTCACGTCGATGCCCTGGGGCAGCGGGAAGACCACCGGGTGCGAGTAGCCCAGGGCGAAGTGCACGTCGCGGCCCTTGACCTCGGCGCGATACCCCACGCCGACGATGTCGAGCTCGCGCTTGAACCCGTCGGACACGCCGGTCACGGCGTTGGCCACCAGCGTCCGCGCCAGGCCGTGGAACTGCTTCTGCTCGCGGGTGTCGCCCGCGCGGGCGTGCAACTGGCCGTCCACGAGCTCGAAGCGGATCGCCGCCGGGTAGGCCTGGGCGAGCTGGCCCTTCGGCCCCTTCACCTCGACCACGCCCTCCTTGACCGTCACGTCCACGCCCTTGGGCACGGGAATGGGCTTCTTACCAATACGAGACATGAGTCAGATCCTTCTGTCGAAGCCAGCCGGCTCCTACCACACGTTGCAGAGCACTTCGCCGCCGACGCCCACCTTCACCGCCTCGCGCCCGGTCATCACGCCACGCGAGGTCGTGAGGATGGCCGTGCCGAGGCCGCCGAGCACCACCGGCACGCCCTCGCGGCCGAAGTACACGCGGCGTCCCGGGCGGCTGACGCGCTCGAGGCCCGAAATCACGCGCTCGCCGCGGGGTCCGTACTTCAGCGCCAGGCGCAGCATCTTCTGGGGCGACGCGGGCAGGGCCGTGTCGTCCACCACCTTGAAGCCGCCGATGTAGCCCTCGCTCTCGAGGATGCGGGCAATCTCCAGCTTCAGCTTCGACGCGGGGATGTCCACGCGCTGGTGGCGCGACTGGACGGCATTACGAATCCGCGTCAGCATGTCGGCAATCGGGTCAGTCATACCAGTCACTCTCTACCAGCTGCTCTTGGTCACGCCCGCGACCTCGCCTCGCAGCGAGAGCTCGCGGAAACAGAGACGGCACAGCGCGAACTTGCGCAGGTACGCACGCGGCCGGCCGCACTTGTTGCACCGGTTGCGCAGGCGCACCTTGAACTTCGGGGTCTTGAGTTCCTTCGCCTTCTTCGCAGTGGTCGCCATGTCAGTTCTGCCTGAACGGGAAGCCGAGGAGCTGCAGCAGCTTGCGCGATTCCTCGTCGGTCTTGGCCGTCGTCACGACGGTGATGTTCATGCCGCGCGTCTTGTCCACGCGCATGTAGTCGATTTCGGGGAACAGCAACTGGTCCTTCAGGCCGAGCGTGTAGTTGCCGCGTCCGTCGAAGCCCTTGGTCGGCACCCCGCGGAAGTCGCGCACGCGCGGCAGCGCCATCGCAATCAGCCGGTCGAGGAAGTCGTACATCCGCGCACCGCGCAGCGTGACCATCGCCCCGATGGGCATGCCCTCGCGCAGGCGGAACGACGCAATGGACTTCCGCGCCCGCGTCACGACGGCCTTCTGGCCGGCAATCCGCCCGAGTTCCTCGGCGGCCGTGTCGACGATCTTCGCATTCTGCGTCGCTTCGCCGAGGCCCATGTTGATGACCACCTTGGTGATCTTCGGGATGGCCATCACGTTGGTGTAGCCGAACTCCTTCAACAGGGCCGGCACGACCTCGTCCGTGTACCGCTGCTTCAGCCGGCTCATTTGTCGATCACTCCGCCGCTCTTGCGGCTGATACGCACCTTCCGCCCGTCCTCGAGCTTCTGGAACCCCACACGCGTGCCCTTGCCGGCTTCGCCGTCCCACAGCATCACGTTCGACGCGTGAATCGACGCTTCCTGCTCGACGATGCCGCCCTGGATGTTGCGCTGCGGGTTGGGTTTGGTGTGGCGGCGCGCGATGTTGATCCCTTCCACCACCACGCGGTTCCGCTCGGCGTCCACCAGCGTGACGCGGCCGCGCTTGCCGCGGTCCTTGCCAGCGATGACCACCACTTCGTCGTTCTTCCGAATCCGTTTCAAGCCAGCCATGGTCACAGCACCTCTGGCGCGAGCGAGATGATCTTCATGAACTTGCGCTCGCGCAGTTCGCGGGCCACCGGACCGAACACACGCGTTCCGATCGGCTCGCCATCGTCTTTGACCAGGACCGCCGCATTGCGGTCGAACCGGATGTAGCTGCCATCCCGGCGACGCTGTTCCTTCCGCGTCCGCACGATGACGGCCTTCACCACCTGGCCCTTCTTCACGGTGCCGTCCGGCGAGGCTTCCTTCACCGACGCGGTCACCAGGTCGCCCAGCCGCGCGTAGCGTCCGGTCGAGCCGCCGATCGGGTTGATCACGCTGATCTTGCGGGCACCCGAGTTGTCGGCCACGTCGAGAATCGATCGCATCTGAACCATGTCTGCGCTCCTTTCCCTACTTGGCCTTCTCGACGATGCGCGCCACGACCCACCGCTTGCGGCGGCTGAGCGGGCGGCTCTCCACGAGCGCCACCTGATCGCCGACCTTCGCGTCGTTGGCCTCGTCGTGGGCCATGAACCGGGACGTCTTGCGCTGGGTCTTGCCGTAGACCTCGTGCCGCACCTGCCGCGTCACGGCCACGACCACGCCCTTGTCCATCTTGTCGCTGACGACCGTTCCGAAAATCTCTGCCTTGGCTGCCATAGCTTGCTTCCGAATGTCCCCGCCGCTGTCGCCCGCAGGCCTCAGCGGCCTGCCTTCTGCCGCAGCACCGTCTTGATGCGCGCCACGTCACGGCGCAGCGCGCGCAGCTGGAGCGGCTTGTCGAGCTGCCCCATCGCCTTGCGGATGCGCAGCGTGAACAACTCCCCCGCCAGCTCGTCGGCCCGACGCTGCAGGTCGTCCGCGCTCATCTCCCTCAACTCGGCTGCCTTGGCCATCACGCCGTCTCCTGCGCGAACCGCGTCGCGAACTTGGTGTGGATGGGCAGCTTGGCCGCGGCCAGCTCCATCGCGCGGCGCGCCGTCGGCTCGTCCACGCCTTCCATCTCGAACAGAATGCGGCCCGGCTTGATCACCGCCACCCACGAATCGGGGGCGCCCTTGCCCTTGCCCATCCGCGTTTCCTGCGGCTTCTTGGTGATCGGCTTGTCGGGGAACACCCGAATCCAGATCTTCCCGCCGCGCTTGATGAAGCGCGTCATCGCGATACGCGCCGCTTCAATCTGGCGCGCCGTCAACCAGCAGGGCTCCAGCGCCTTCAGCCCGTAGTCCCCGAAGGACACATCGGACCCGCGCCAGGCCTTGCCCCGCATGCGCCCCCGCTGCACCTTGCGGTACTTGACCTTCTTCGGCATCAACATGGCAGTTGCTTCTTTCGTCCCTCGGCCCCACGGACCGGGTCTCGTCGAGCCGCACAGGTGCGGCCCCTACCGTTCCTCACGCCGTCGTCAGGCGCGTGCGCCCGCGGCACGCCGCGGTGCCCGGAATTCCTCTTCGCGTCCGATGCGCGGCACCAGGCGCTCGCCCTGGTACAGCCACGTCTTCACGCCAATCACCCCGTAGGTGGTGCGCGCCTCGGCGAACCCGTAGTCGATGTCGGCCCGCAGCGTCTGCAGCGGCAGCTGGCCGTGCAGGTACCACTCGGAGCGCGCAATCTCGGCCCCGTTGAGCCGGCCCGACACGCGCACCTTGATGCCGCGCGCACCGAACCGCAACGCCGATTCCACGGCCTTCCGCATCGCCCGGCGGAACGCCACGCGCTTCTCGAGCTGCATGGCCACCGACTCGGCGATGAGCTGCGCATCCAGTTCAGGCTTCTGGATCTCCTGGATGTTGATGAACACCTCACGGTTGGTGCGCTTCTGCACCTCCGCCTTGAGCTTGTCCACCTCCGACCCCTTCCGCCCGATGATGATGCCGGGACGGCTGGTGTGGATGTCCACCTTCAGCTTGTTCGCGGCACGCTCGATCTCGACCTTCGACACGCCGGCGTGCGCAAAGCGCTTCTTCAGCAGCCCCCGCAGCTGGAGATCTTCGTGCAGGAGCTTGCTGTACTCCTTGTCGGCAAACCAGCGCGAACGCCAGGTCTTGTTGAAACCGAGGCGGAATCCGTAAGGATGAACCTTCTGGCCCATTGCGTCTCTCGTCCTTCGTCTTAGTTGGTCTCGGCCGCGGCCGCCCGGCGGGCACGCGACTTCGGCGGGGCACTCGCCGGCGCCCGGCGCCGCACGGGACGCTCGGCCACCTGCACCGTCAGGTGCGTGGTCCGCTTCAGCACGCGGAACGCACGGCCCATCGGGGCCGGACGAATCCGCTTGGCCGACGGGCCCTGGTCGGCAAAGGCCGCCGACACGTACAGCCGCTCGACGTCGCCGCCGAACCCGTCCGCCTGCTGGGCGTTGGCCACCGCCGACTGCACCAGCTTTTCGATGGCCTTCGCAACGCCCTTGGTCGAGTACTTCAACGTCGCCAGCGCGACGGTCACGTTCCGGCCGCGGATGAGATCCAGCACGAGCCCCGCCTTCTGGGCGGAGGTGCGGACGTACCGGGCTGTGGCTCGAGCTTCCACCATCACCGTTCCCCTTACCTGCCGGACTTCTCGGACTTCACGGGGTGGCCCTTGAAGGACCGCGTCGCCGCGAACTCACCAAGCTTGTGCCCGACCATGTTCTCGGTCACATACACCGGCACGAACTTCTTGCCGTTGTGCACCGCCAGCGTGTGTCCGATCATCTCGGGAATCACCGTCGACCGACGCGACCACGTCTTGATGACCTTCTTCTCGTTCGCCGCATTCATCGCCTCGACCTTCTCGAGGAGAGGAGTGTCGATGAACGGACCCTTCTTGAGTGATCTGCTCATGGCGCCTTACTTCTGCCTCCGCGTGACGATGAAGCGATCCGTAGCCTTGCGGCTGCGCGTCTTGTAGCCCTTGGTCGGCACGCCCCACGGCGTCACCGGATGGCGTCCGCCCGAGGTCTTGCCCTCACCACCGCCCAGCGGGTGGTCCACCGGGTTCATGGCCACACCACGCACGTGCGGCCGCTTGCCCTTCCAGCGGCTGCGCCCGGCCTTGCCGACCGACACGTTCTCGTGGTCCACGTTGCCGACCTGGCCCACCGTCGCGTAGCACTCGAGGTTCACGAGCCGCACTTCGCTCGACGGCATCCGCAGCGTGGCGTACTCCTTCTCCTTGGCCACCAGCTGCACCGCGGCGCCGGCGCTGCGCGCCATCTGTCCGCCCTTGCCTGGGCGCAACTCGACGTTGTGCACGATCGTGCCGAGCGGGATGTTGCGCAGCGGCAGCGAGTTGCCCGGCAGGATGTCGACCGTCGGCCCCGCGGCCACCGTGTCGCCCACCTTCACCCCGGCCGGGTGCAGGATGTACCGCTTCTCGCCATCGGCGTAGGTCACCAGCGCGATGCGCGCCGACCGGTTCGGGTCGTACTCGACCGTGTCGACCCGCGCCGGAATCCCGTGCTTGTCGCGCTTGAAGTCGATGACGCGGTAGGTGCGCTTGTGACCGCCGCCGCGCCACCACGAGGTCAGCTCGCCCGTGTTGTTGCGGCCGCCCGACTTCTTGAGCGGCTCGGTCAGCGGCTTGTACGGCTCGGTGGCCGTGATCTCATCGAACGTCTGCACCGTCTGGAACCGACGGCCCGCCGATGTGGGTTTGTACTTGCGAATGGGCATGGGTCGCTTCCTCGCTTACGCGATCTCCAGGATGTCGGGCACCTTCTCGCCCGGCTCGAGCCGGACGTAGGCCTTCTTCCAGTCGCTGCGGCGGCCGCTGAAACGCCCCTGGCGCTTCACCTTGCCGTGCGTCTTGGCCGTGCGCACGTCGTGCACCTTCGCCCCGAGCAGCTTCTCGACGGCCTGGGCGATCTCGATCTTCGTGGCGCCCATGGCGACTTCGAAGGCCAGCACGTTGGTCAGCTCGCGCTGCAAGGTGCTCTTCTCGGTCACGAGCGGCCGGCGGATGACGTCAGTGAGTTTCATGACTCGTTCTTCCTGCTGGACGAGGCCCGCGGCCTAACCCAGCGCCTCCTGCAGACGCTCGAGCGCCGCCTGGGTCGCGATGACGCGCGTGCTGTCCATCACGTCGCGCGCCGACACGCGGTTGGCCGGCACCACCCGCACACCCGGCAGGTTGCGCGTCGAGAGCACCAGCGTGTCGTCAGGCTGCACGTCGATCACGAGGGACTTGCGCGCATGTCCGAGGTCGCGCAGCATCCGGGCCGCCGCGCTCGTCTTGATGTCCGACAGGTCGAAGCCGCTGACCACCACCACCGCGCCGTCGCGCAGCTTCTGCGTCAACGCGTCGCGCAGGGCGCCACGCGCCATCTTGCGCGGGAAGGCATAGCCGTAATCGCGCGGCTGGGGGCCGAACACCGTCCCGCCCTTGCGCCAGATCGGGTTGCGCACGTCGCTCACCCGGGCGCGGCCGGTGCCCTTCTGCTTCCAGAGCTTCTTGCCGCTGCCCGCGACCATGCCGCGGCTCTTGGTAGCGTGCGTGCCCGCGCGCCCCTCGGCCTGCTCGTGGCGTACCGCTTCCCAGATCAGGCCCGTGCGCACGCGCCCGCCAAACACCTCGTCGCGCAGGTCCAGGGAGCCGACCTTCTCGTTCTTCCCGTTGACGACATCAAGAGTCATCTCTGTGATTCCTTACTTCTTGCCCTTGGGCTTCTCGGCCTGGGGAACGCGCACCGGCTTGGCCTTGCGCGCCTTGCGGACCAGTACGTAGCCGTTGCGGGGCCCGGGCACCGCACCCTTGACGAGCAGGAGGTGGTTGTCGCCGTCCACCCGCACGATCTTCAGGTTGTGCACGGTCACGCGATCGGCGCCCATGTGGCCAGCCGCCCGCATGCCCTTGATGACTCGCGAGGGGTACGACGAGGCGCCGATCGAGCCGGGGGCCCGATGGAACATCGACCCGTGCGACGCCGCACCGCCACCGAAGTTGTGACGCTTCATCACACCCTGGAAGCCGTGCCCACGCGACGTGCCGATGACGTCCACCACGTCGCCGTCGGCAAACAGGCCCGACACCACCACCTCGGACCCGGCCGTCACGGCGTCACCCGCCACGCCCACCTCGCGACGAATCCGCGTCGGCGGCACGTTGGCCTTGGCGTAGTGGCCGGCCGTCGCCTTGTTCACGCGCGCCGGGCGGTCCTCCACCAGGCCGATCTGCGCCGCCTCGTAGCCGTCGCCCTCGACCGTCTTGGTCTGCACGACCACACAGGGACCGGCCTTGATCACGGTGACCGGCGTCACGACGCCATCGGCGCCGAACACCTGCGTCATCCCGATCTTCTTCCCAATGATTCCCGTCACCATCGTCTGTCGCTTCCTTGGATTCGCATCCCGCCTTCGCCCGCCTCCGAAGCCTGACGGCTTCCACGGCGCGCTCCGGCGCGACCGTCGATCCTACTTGCCGTGTTCCTTGCCGAACGCCTTGATCTCGACGTCCACCCCGGCGGGCAGGTCGAGCTTCATCAGGGCGTCCACCGTCTGCGGGGTCGGCTCGAAGATGTCCACCAGACGCTTGTGCGTGCGGATCTCGAACTGCTCACGCGACTTCTTGTCGACGTGCGGCGACCGCAACACCGTCCACTTGTTCTTCTCGGTGGGCAGCGGCACCGGCCCGGCCAGCCGCGCACCCGTCCGACGGGCCGTGTCGACGATCTCCGTCGTGGACTGGTCCAGCACCCGCGCGTCGTAGGCCTTCAGCCGAATCCGAATCTTCTCGCCAAATGAGGACATGGTCTCTTCCTACGCCAGGATCTCGGTGATCGTGCCCGCGCCCACCGTGCGCCCACCCTCACGGATGGCAAACCGCAGGCCCTTCTCCAGCGCCACCGGCCCGATGAGCTCGATCTCCATCGTCACGTTGTCGCCCGGCATCACCATCTCGACGCCCTCGGGCAGCTTCGCCACGCCCGTCACATCCG
>JAEZDP010000271.1 GCA_023418055.1 Acidobacteriota bacterium | reverse complement strand
CCACCAGCACCATCGTGGTCGGCTCGGGCACGGCCTGCGGGTTGACCGATGCTTCGCCGATCGGAATGCCACCCTGCAGCGTCGTGATGCCGAATACGCCGTTGAGGGCATTGGCCGCAGCGTCGGTGAGGCTCAGCTGCAAACCCTCGCCGATGGTGAACAGCGCGACTTCGTCGTCGCCCACGCCGTTCACCGACACGCGGCCGAAGAGCGTGCTCACGGGAAGGTCGATCGTGAAGTTCGACAGGCCGACAGACGTGCCGCCGGCGCTCAGCAGCAGACCGCCCGAGTGGAAGATCCGCGTCACGTCCTCGCCATCCACCTCGGCACCGGTAATCGGAAACGAGGCGTTCAGGCCGACCAGCGTGGCCGGGTCGATGGGCGCCACCGACAGGCCGAGGTCAACGGTGAGCACCGTGACGGTGTCCGGGTTCAGCGCCACCGTCGTCGCCCCGCCGAGCGGGATGGGCGCGGCAGAGGCGTGGCTGGCGGCGGCAAGGACGCACAACGAGGCAAGGGCGGAACGGACGGGGTTCATGGGAGGCCTCCTGGAAAGTGAGTGATGACGCAACAGTTCACGCGGTAGGACTCCTGCCCCACGCGCGCGGATCCCGCTGCGCTTGCGCTCCCCGTGCAGTCCGCACGCCGGCCCGTGACGTCCGTCCACAGCCGTTTGGGGCCCCGCCGTTGTGAAGGCCCGGTCAGTACGAGACCACGGTCTCGAAGTAGGCGTAGGTCAGTCGTCGCCCTTCGAACAGCGACTGGACGACGGGGCCGCCGCGCATGTGTCCCACGTAACCGTTCACTGACAGGTGGCGGTTGATCGTGTAGTCGGCCATCCCCTCGACCACCCGACCCAGGCCGGTTTCACCGCCGGAGGGCCTGGCCACCAGGCCGAACAGGCGTCCGCGCTGCTGCGTGGCGCCGGCACCGGCGTACCAGCGGTCGGCGGCCGAGGCCAGGCGCAGGCGATGGGCCTCACCGCGCACCATCAGCCGAGGCGTCGGACGAACGATGGCCTGCACGAAGAGATCGTCGATGTTCGCCGTGCTGTGCAGGGTCGAAAGCGCGTACTTGCGCACGGTCGGCAGTACCGGAAAGAACGTGCCGTGGCGATCGTCGCCCGCCTGGTCGTCGCCGCTGCCGTGCATCCAGGCGACGCGCAGCCATGGCTGCCAAGGTGCGGTGGTCCACTGCACGCCGGCCTCGGTCGCAAGGTTCCATGCGCGGTGGCGCTGTTCGTACCACTGCCCGCGCTGCACGGCCAGCCAGCCCACCGTATCCACGGCCACGGCTCCCACGGGGTAGCGCCCCACGGCCGACACGCCCCACGTCGGGATGCTGACGTCCACGGCCGTTGCGCTGCGCCCCGTGTTGTCGGGACGCTGGGTCACCTCGCGCGTGTCGCGGTAGTGGTGCAGGAACAGCTGCACGTCGGTGCGGGGCGCGATGGCCCCGAGCGGCGGGCTGACGGCGGCCGACAGCACCCGGATGTCGTCGATCGAGACGCCGGCGGCGTCCTCGAACCCGCCCTGGGTCGGCTGGAACGCGGCCCCCGTCAGACGCCAGCCGCGGCGGCGGTAGTCGACGCGCGCCCCGTCGAACGCGCGCTGGTAGATCGCCCAGTCGAAGTCGCCGATGAGCCGCGCGTCGAGCCGCAGACGCTTGATGCGCTCGAGCGCCGCATCACCAGACGCGTGTTCGCCGCCAGAGGCGTAGGCCTGGCGGCCCACCACGACGTCGAGCCCCGGGGCGACATCGCGCCCCGCGAGCGTGAGCGTCCGCAGGTAGACCTGGCGGGCATTCCGATCGCCACTGTGGTCGTAGTAGAGGGCGCCGGTGCCGAGAGGTCCCGGCCCGATCGCGTTCGAGGGCAGCCCGACGAACTGCACGTACTGCAACTGGCCCTGCGCGGTCCACTTCCCCTGCCGCCAGGCCGCACCGAGCGTGAGGCGGTTGCCGAGATGCGTCGACGTCGGGTCGCCGCCGCCCGGACGCGGCGTGAAGAAGTCCCACGTCTCGACGCGGGCGACATCTCGCAGCGAGAAGCTCCAGCCGTCGGTCGGTGCGGAGGCGGTGGGTGCCTGCGGCGCCGGGGGAGGTCCTGGCGGCGGAGCCTGCGCTGCGGCGACTCCTGCACTGGTTGCCAGCAGGCTGGCCGCAAGGAGCAGGCGGAACAGGCCGTCGATAGGGGTGCGCCACTGAGACACGTGAGAACTCCTCGTCGGCGCCGCGAATGCGCCGGTGCTGAAAAACGAAAAGGCCCGGTAGGCGGTGTGCCTGCCGAGCCTCGTGAGCATCCTTGGCCTCGCGAAGAGGTGTCAGGGTCGTGCGATATCTGCGCAGACGGCTCGGGGCTGGGCGCTGGCGGCCCGACAACACGCGCGCGTCGACGTCATCGTCACCCGGAGGTTCTCACATGGGCGGGTGCCGTCCGTCAAGGGATTCGGGGCGTCATGACACAGTCCGGCACTGCCTGCGCGCCTGCAAGGCCTGGCAGGCCGAGCCGGAGGGCCTACCCGGACCCTCGCGTTGGACGGCGCCAGCACGTCGGACGACGTCCAGGAGCGCGAGGGTCGTGCTGCGCGCCCAGATCGCCGACCTCGCGTTCAGCCTCTGCGTTCGCCGCGTTGAGCATAGGGACGGCACTTCGCGCCGGCGTTGCCGCAGCGCAGGCAGGGCGAGTTGGGCTTGCACACGCAGTGCTCGCCATCGGATCGTCGGGCCGTCGCAGATCGGCCCCCAGGGCGCGCTGCGGCAGCGGTGGGATCTGCAGGGAGTTAGGCATGCGCACAGGTTGGCACGCGATGCTCCTCTCCGTCTGCGGCGTTCACGTGTCCCTTGCGGCGGCGGGCTGCGATGCCAACGCCGCCGAGCGAATGCAGGGCCACTGGCCACTCGTCTCGTGGTCGGACGGGTGGGGTGGTGCGCAGGAGCCTGCGAGGACGGGCGCGTTCATCGAACGGCGGCTGTTGCCGGGGGGCCTGGCGGAACTCCATCGGAACGGCGAACTGCTGATGACGGGCCTCCACGACGTGGGCTACAGAACCACGGGATGGGAAGGCGGTGCGACGACGCTGCGTATCACGTGGCGCGACACGAACCGTCCGTTCAACGTCATCGTAGGTGGTAATCACCGCTTCACCTTCCGGGGCCGCGATGGCCTGACGCTGTGGCACAGAGGGACTGACTCTCCGGTTCACAGGTTCGAGCGGGTGCGGCGGTGAGGTCCGTCCTGGCGGCTGGATGTGAACAACGCCAGACGTGGCGCTTTCGGAGAGCCTTACGTCGCCGTCACGTCACAGTTTGCGATTGGCGGGTTCCCCGCCCTCCGCTAGACTGTCTATTCCGCTCGTGCGGAGAGATGGCCGAGAGGCTGAAGGCGCACGCTTGGAAATCCACCTGGCCGTGCGCGACGGC
>JAEZDP010000212.1 GCA_023418055.1 Acidobacteriota bacterium | reverse complement strand
CACACGACGATGGTCAACGGCCTGGGGGTCGTCGGCTGGGGTGTGGGCGGCATCGAAGCCGAGGCTGCGATGCTCGGGCAGCCCTCGTCCATGCTCGTGCCCGAGGTTGTGGGCTTCAAGTTGAGCGGCCGGCTTCAGGAAGGCATCACGGCCACCGACCTCGTGCTGACCATCACCGAGCTGCTGCGCAAGCACGGGGTCGTCGGTAAGTTCGTCGAGTTCTACGGCGTCGGCCTCAGCGCGCTCACGATTGCCGACCGCGTGACCATCGGCAACATGTCGCCCGAGTACGGGTCGACCATCGCGGTGTTCCCGATCGACGACATGACGCTCGACTATCTGCGGCTGACCGGACGTGACGAGTCGGCCGTGGCGCTGGTCGAGGCCTACGCCAAGGCCCAGGGGCTCTTCCGGACCGACGACACGCCGGATGCGGTGTATTCAGCCAACATCGAGCTCGACCTGTCGACGGTCGAAGCCAGCCTGGCCGGGCCGCGTCGTCCGCAGGACCGCGTGCCCCTCGGGTCGGCCGCGCCCATGTTCGCCAAGTCGCTCAAGGCGATGCTCGCCGAACCGCGTAAGCCCGCGAAGAGCGCCGGTGCGGGCGGCGGCGCGTCTGCCACCGCCGTGGCGGTCGAGGCACCGGCCTGGGCTGACCAGCTCGATCACGGCGCGGTGGTCGTGGCCGCCATCACCAGCTGCACCAACACCTCGAACCCGAGCGTGATGATCGGGGCCGGACTCGTCGCCAAGAAGGCGTTCGAGAAGGGCCTGACGCGGAAGCCCTGGGTCAAGACCAGCCTGGCGCCCGGCTCGCAGGTGGTCACCGAGTACCTCGACAAGGCCGACCTGTCGCGCTACCTCGACGCCATCGGGTTCAACCTGGTCGGCTACGGCTGCACCACGTGCATCGGCAACAGCGGTCCGCTGCCTGAAGACGTGTCAGCCCTCGTCGACGAGAAGAACCTCGTGGTGTGTTCGGTGCTGAGCGGCAACCGCAACTTCGAGGGGCGCATCCAGCCGCAGGTGCGCGCCAACTATCTCGCCTCGCCCCCGCTCGTCGTCGCCTACGCGTTGGCGGGCAGCATGACCGTGGACGTCACCTCCGAACCGCTCGGGCAGGACCGCAACGGCCAGGACGTGTACCTGCGCGACATCTGGCCCACCCAGCGCGAGATCCAGGAGACCATGCTCGCCGCCGTGCAGGCGGACATGTTCCGCCGCAAGTACGCCGACGTGTTCAAGGGGGACGAGCGCTGGCAGCAGCTGCAGGCTCCCGAGGGCGCGCGCTTCTCGTGGAGCGACAACTCCACCTACATCGCGCACCCGCCGTACTTCGACGGCATGACGCTCGAACCTGCCCCGATCACCGACGTGCGCGGCGCGCGGGTGCTGGCGCTGCTCGGCGACAGCGTGACGACCGACCACATCTCGCCGGCCGGCGCCATCAAGGCCGACAGCCCGGCGGGGCAGTACCTCATGGCGCAGGGCGTCCAGCCCCGCGACTTCAACTCGTATGGCGCACGGCGCGGTCATCACGAGGTCATGATGCGGGGCACCTTTGCCAACATCCGCCTCCGCAACCAGATTGCGCCAGGCACCGAAGGCGGCGTCACGCAGCTGTTGCCGTCGGGTGACCAGATGAGCATCTACGACGCCGCGATGTGCTATCAGCGCGACGGCGTGCCGCTGCTCGTCATCGCCGGCAAGGAGTACGGCTCGGGATCGTCCCGCGACTGGGCGGCCAAGGGCACGATGCTGCTCGGCGTCCGCGCGGTGATTGCCGAGAGCTTCGAGCGCATCCACCGCAGCAACCTGGTGAACATGGGCGTGGCGCCGCTCGAGTTCCTGCCCGGCGAGACCCCGGCATCACTTGGGCTCACGGGTCGCGAGGTCTACGACCTGGCGTTGACCGCGCTGGCGCCGCGAGGCGAGCTGCCGGTGACGGCCACGGCTGACGATGGCACGGTGACCCGGTTCTCGGTGCGCGTGCGCATCGACACGCCCGAGGAACTGGTCGCATACAAACACGGCGGCATCATGCCGTACGTGGTGCGCCAACTGGTGAAGGGGTAGGCCACGATCGACGTCGCCGCGCTGCGCGGACGGGCCTGGGATCTCGGGTTCGACCTCTGCGGCGTGGCGCCGGCGGATCGCGGGGCCGATCTCGATCGCCTCACCGAGTGGACGGCGCGCGGTTACGCCGCCGACCTCGACTACGTCACGCGTTCGGCCGACGCACGTCGCGACCCCACACGCGTGCTGCCGGGCGCACGGACGGCCATCGTCACCGGCACCATCTACAACACCGCGCAGCCGCGATCCATCGACCGCGACAGTCCTGGCGATGCTCGCATCGCGCGATACGCCTGGGGCGAGGACTACCACGAGGTCATCGGCCGACGGCTGCACCTGCTCATCGGGTGGCTCAAGGAACATGCTGGCGTGCCGTTCGACGCGCTGGCGTATGTCGACACCGGGCCCATCCAGGAGAAGGCGCTGGCTGCCAGGGCCGGCCTGGGGTGGATCGGCAAGCACAGCTGCCTCATCAACCAGCAACTCGGCTCGTGGATGTTTCTGTCCACCATCCTCACCACGCTCGACCTGCCCACGGGACAGCCCGTGGCCGACCGCTGCGGCACGTGCACGCGGTGTCTCGACGTGTGCCCCACCCAAGCCATCGTCGCGCCGTACGTCGTCGATGCGGGGCGATGCCTGTCGTACGTCACCATCGAGACGCATCAGGACATCCCCGAGGCGTGGCGCGGCGCCGTGGGCGCGCAGGTGTACGGCTGTGATCTCTGTCAGGATGTCTGTCCGTGGAATCACGACGCCGCCGTGACGGACGATCCCGTCTGGGTGGCGCGTCCGCTTTGGGAACAGGCGACGCTGGCGGCGCTCTGGCGGGCATCCGACGAGGAGTTGCAGGCGGGGATCCGCCGGAGCACGCTGTACCGCACACGCGTGTGGCGGCTGCGCCGCAACCTCGCGTTGGCCATCGCGGCGTCGGGCGACGAGGAGGCGGTGGCTGCACTGCGTGAGCCCAGGGATCCGGCGGTGGACCCCTCCTGTGCGCACCCTGTCGTCGAGCGCCACCGGGCCTGGGCGCTCGACGAGATTGCGCGTCGCGCGGCTCGGGTATGATGCGGAGATGGAGCCGCACGACGTAGCGCCGCGCCCCGATCGCAGTGGAGTAGCGCCGACCTTGCTGCTGTCGGTCCCACAGATGCACGACCCGAATTTCGAGCAGAGCGTCGTGCTGCTCTGCGATCACACCGACCAGGGCGCGTTCGGCCTGGTGCTGAACCGCCCGACGACGACCGCCGCCGCCGAGGTGGTCGCCCTCGATCCGCCACCGGCCGTGCGTCAGGGGCCGCTGCTCTGGACGGGTGGCCCCGTCGAGCCAGAGCGCGGCTGGATCTTGCTCGGCAAGGCTCCCGACAGTGCCGAACCGGAGGAGGCCACCGAAGTGGCACCCGGGGTGTTTCTCTCGACCTCGGTCGACCTGCTGCGTCGCGTGATCGAGTCGCCGCCGCGCCGCACGCGCGTACTCACTGGCTACGCCGGCTGGGGGCCGGGGCAACTCGACGAAGAGCTCTCAGCCTCGGCCTGGCTGACGGTCGATGTGGATCCGGAACTGATCTTCGACACGCCTGCCGACGAGATGTGGGACCGCGCCATCCGCCGCCTCGGCGTCTCGCCGGGCAACCTGCAGGCAGGGACAGGGGTGCATTAACCTTGATGCCTAACGCCTAACGCCTAACGCCTACCGCTTCATGCCTCATGCCTCGTGCCTCGTGCGTAGGGCACTGGGCGTGAGGCATCAGACATTAAGCGTTAGATACTGCTGTCCCTTCGTCCGCCCATCGGCGACTCCGTGTGCAGCACGCGGACGCTCTGGGCGCGTGAGCGTGCGGCGGTGGCAAACAGCGTGAGGGACGTCAGCAAGCCGATCACGGCGCTGAGCACGACGATGGTGACCGCTTCGACGAACCACGTCGGCAGGGCGAACCCCAGAGCCACGCTGGCGGCGAGCGCCACGAGTCCCGCAAGGCCCAGCACCAGTCCGACGCCGCCGACGACGAGGCAGCGCACCGCGATGCGCTCGAGGAACGGCATGAGCATGTGCATGCCGTGCGTGACGAGGCGGAAGGTGTTCATCCGCGACTGCCCGGCATACCGTGTGCCCCGCGCCAGCGGCACGTCCCGACGCCGGAACGGCAGGCTGATGAGCGACGACGAGTAGCACTGGTCGAAGCAGGGATGTCCGATGCTGGCGGCCACGAGGGCGCCGCGCATCGCCGCGAAGTTGCCGCTGCGCACCACCGTGCCGGTGAGCACGCGAAACATCAGCTTGAAGATCACATACGACAGCCGGAACGCTGCGCCTTCCTGTCGATGGGTCCGTTGTGCGACGGCCACCAG
Organism: Acidobacteriota bacterium; assembly: GCA_023418055.1. Taxonomy (GTDB): domain Bacteria; phylum Acidobacteriota; class Vicinamibacteria; order Vicinamibacterales; family Vicinamibacteraceae; genus JAEZDP01. Next base: position 1,193 of record JAEZDP010000212.1, on the reverse strand, counting down.
GTGCGGGTCCACATCGCCTGCGATCAGCGGGGCCAGCAGGGCAGGCAGGTCTTCGGGCCGGTCCTCCCCATCCGAGTCCATGGTCACGACGAGATCGTCTGGCGCGAGATGCGGGACCAGTTCGCGCAGCGCGAAGACGATGGCGCCCTGATGGCCGAGGTTGTAGGGCGGCGTCAGCACGCGGGTCGTCGCGTCGTGCATCGCGCGGAGGTCGGCGTCTTCGCCCGCGGTGTCGTCCACGGCGACGAACTCGACGTCGCGCGGGGGAGACAGCGTCGCGAGGGCCACCCGGACGCGCCGGCGCAACTCGGCAAACGCCTCGGCGTCGTGGTACACGGGACTCACCACCCAGATGCGGGCGGTCGAGTCGTCTGGTCGCGTGTGCATGCAGGTGGCCGGCCCGCGCGAAGCCTGTCAAATCGCAGACCCGCACGTCAAGGGCGGCTACACTGAAGCGCGATGGCGTTGCCGACGACCGACGAGAGCCGTGCCCTGCTGGCGCATGCCGACGAGGAAGGCTGGTGGTTCCGCGCGAAGGAGGACATCGTCGCGCGCATGCTGCGTCCCCATCTCACCGCGACGTGTAGAGCGCTGGTCATCGGCATCGGCGGTGGCGGCACGGTACGTCGTTTGCGCCAGATGGCGCCGGCAGGGACGGTGACGGGACTCGACATCGACCCTGACGCCGTGGCCCTGCTGCAGCGCATCGACCCGGCGGGCACCTACCGGGTGGCGGACGTCGAGCGAGATGTCCTCGGGGAGCCCGCGTCCATGGATCTCGCCGTGGCGCTCGACGTGATCGAACATCTCGACGACGACCGGGGCGTGGTGGCGCGGGTCCACGAGGTGCTGGCGCCGGGCGGCCTGTTTGCGGTGCACGTGCCCGCGCACCCCTGGCTCTTCAGCAGCCACGACGAGCACCTGGGGCATCGTCGGCGGTACCGGCCGCGCGAGGTGGCGGCGCTGCTGCGCGCGTCGGGGTTCGAGATCGTACACGCCACGCCGCTGTTCATGACGACGCTCGTGCTGCTGGGGGTGTGGCGGCAGGGCGTACAGCGGCTGCTGCGCACGCGCACGCACCAGTCGGATGTCTCGATGCAGTTGCCGGGCCCGGCCGATGCGCTGCTGTACGCCATCTCGCGTGCGGAGGGGGAAGCGGCGCGGCTGCGGCTGCCGTTCGGGTCGTCGCAGTT
>JAEZDP010000198.1 GCA_023418055.1 Acidobacteriota bacterium | reverse complement strand
GTCCTACATGCGGATGCTACCACAACGGCCCCGCTACAATGTTGCCGCATGTCCCGTCCTCCCATCGACGTCTCGCTCTCCTGGCGCGGCAACCTGTCGTTTGACGGCCCCGCCGGCCCTCACACCGTTCGCCTCGACAGCGAGAACGCCGACGGCGTGTCGCCGATGTACGCGCTCGCCTTCGCCCTGGCGGGATGCATGGCGGTGGACGTCGTCATGATCCTGACGAAGGGACGTCACGAACTGACGGCGCTCGACGTGCGCTTCCATGGCACGAGGGCCGAGGGACCGCCCGCGTACTTCACCGACGTGCTGTTGCACTACGCCCTGGTGGGATCGGCGCCCGACGAGGCGGTGCAACGCGCGATCGACCTGTCGCGCGCGAAGTACTGCTCGGTGCTGCACACGCTGCGGCCAGACCTGCGCCTCACGATCACGCACGACATCACGCCCGGCTGAGATGGCACGTCGACCGTCAGTTGGCGTGAGGCTCGCCCTCGGCACGGTGCTCGCGACAGGCGCGCTGCTCGGCGTGTCGGCGTGGCAGCCCCCTCTCGCGGAAAGGGCCCGCGCGCCGCTGCCGGCCCTCGATGGCGAGGTGCACACCCGGGTAGACGCGCCCGTGGAGGTGATTCGTGACAGGTGGGGCGTGCCACACATCTACGCCGCCTCCACGCGCGACCTCTTCTTCGCCCAGGGGTATGTCGTCGCGCAGGACCGCCTGTGGCAACTCGACCTCTGGCGACGGATCGGCGAGGGACGTCTCGCGGAGGTGACCGGCGACGAGGCGGCCGTGCGGCGAGACACCTTCGCGCGGCTGCTGCGCTACCGCGGCGACATGCAGGCGGAATGGCGCAGCTACAGCGACGACGCCCGCGCCATCGTCTCCGCCTTCGTCGAGGGCATCAACGCCCGTATCGCGGAGGTGGCCGCCCACCCGGAGCAGCTGCCCATCGAGTTCCAGGTGACGCGGACAGCGCCTGGTGCCTGGACGCCGGAGGTGGTGTTGAGCCGCATGGCGGGATGGCCGATGACCCGCAACGCGCGCACCGAGGTGCAGCGGGCCCGCCTGGCACGCCTGGCCGGACTGGACGCCGTCCGCGAGGTCATGCCGCCCGACCCGCCCATTCCCCTGCGCCTGCCGGAGGGGTTGCACCTCGACGACATCACCGACGACGTGCTGGCGTTGGCTGAAGGGGCGGCCGACCCGGTGGCGTGGCCGGGGACGGTCGCGCGCAGCGCCGGTGCCCACCTGTTCGCTCCCCCGTTCACCTCTGGGCACCCGGCGGCCCTGCTCAACGCCCTCACCCTTTCGTATGCCGTCGTGGGCTCGAACAACTGGGTGGTATCGGGGGCGCGTTCCGTCACCGGTAAGCCGTTGCTGGCCAACGACCCCCATCGGTCGCTGCAGTTGCCGTCGCTGCGCTATTCCGTCCATCTGAACGCTCCCGGGTGGAATGTGATCGGCGCGGGCGAGCCGGCGGTGCCGGGCGTGGCGGCCGGTCACAACGAGCGCGTGGGCTTCGGCTTCACGATTGTGGGCATCGATCAGCAGGACCTGTACGTCGAGCGCCTGCATCCCACCGACGACACCCGGTACCTCGACCGAGGCCAGTGGCGCCGGTTCACGACCGAGCGCGAGACGATTGCGGTGCGTGGACAGCCCGACCGCGCCGTCGACCTGCGCTTCTCGCATCACGGGCCCATCGTGCACGTCGACACGGTGCGTCGGCGTGCCTTTGCCCTTCGCTGGGTCGGACAGGAGCCAGGAACCGCCGGGTACATGGCGAGCCTGTCGTTGAACCGCGCCCACGACTGGCCGTCGTTTCTCGAGGCCGCGCGCCGCTGGCTGGTGCCGTCCGAGAACCTGCTGTATGCCGACGTGGACGGTCACATCGGCTGGGTGGCGGCCGGTCTTGCGCCCATGCGCGGCGGCTGGGACGGCCTCTTCCCGGTGCCGGGGCACGAGGGCCGCTACGAGTGGCAGGGCTTCCTGCCATTCGAGCGCCTGCCGCAGTCCTACGACCCGCCGGAGGGTGCGCTCTCGACGGCCAACCAGAACGTACTGCCGCCTGGCTACCCGGAGGTGCTTGGTTACGAGTGGGCGCACGATGCCCGCAAGCGTCGGGTGGACGAAGCGCTGGCCTCGCGGCAGGCCTGGGACGTGGCAGGCTTTGTCGACCTCCAGCACGACGAGCAGTCGGTCGTAGCGCGAGAGCTGGTGACGGCGTTGCGGGCTCGCCTCCGCCTGGAGGGGCGCGAGGAGCATCGTGAGCTTGCGCGCCGCCTCTTCGACGACTGGGACGCGACCCTGCGCGCGACGTCGGGGGCGGCCGCGCTCTACCAGCTGTGGCTCGTGGAACTGCAGACGGCCCTGCGGCCGCTGGCCTTCAGCGCGCAGACGCTGCCGCACGCGCCACCGACGCTCACCGTGCCGCAAGTGGTCGGCGTGGTGCGCCACGTCGGCGAGGCTGCCCCCATGCTCGATGCGGCGCCGCTGCGCCGGGCCGTGGAGGCGGCACGTGCCGCCATGGGCGCCGACCCCGACACGTGGGCCTGGGGCCGCCTGCACCGCGCGCACTTCAGGCACCCGCTGAGCGGACATCCGGACGTAACCACGACGTTCGATCTCACCCCGGTGCCGCGGGGCGGCGACGCGACCACCGTGAACAACACCGGCCATGGCGCCCTGCAGGTGCACGGCGCAAGCTTCCGGATGGTGCTCGACACGGCCGACTGGGACCGCTCGATGATGATCAACGTGCCGGGGCAGTCGGGGCAGCCTGGCAGCCCGCACTACGCCGACCTGCTGCCGCTCTGGGCCGAGGGGCGGCAGCATCCGATGCCGTTCAGTCGTGCCGCCGTCGAACGGGCCGCGGTGCATCGTCTGTGGCTGCGGCCGGCCGCGCAGGACCCGGCCCGGTGAGTACGTCGGTCACGACCGACGCCCGTCGCGACGCTGCGCTGCCACCCGGTGGGCCGCCCGCGCCGCGTCGAGCGGGGTACATCGACTGGATGCGTGGGCTGGCGGTTGTGGTCATGGTGTTTGCCCACGCCGTCGACGCCTGGGCGCGTCCGGATGCGCGCGGGTCGCAGGGGTATTTCTGGTTTCTCGTGACGGCAGGAATGGGCGCGCCGATGTTCCTGTGGCTCGCCGGGCTGTCCGTCCCCCTGGCCGCACATGCCCGGTTGCGGCGCGGCGCGACGGTGGCCGAGGCGTCATGGCGCCTGCAGGTGCGCGGCTGGCAGATCTTCGGCCTGGCGATGCTCTTCCGCCTGCAGGCCTACGTGTTCAGCCCGGGCGCACCCGTGGCAGGGCTCTTCAAGGTCGACATCCTGAACGTCATGGGCGTGGCGCTCGTGGTGTCGGCCTGGCTGTGGGGACGCTCGCGGACCTCGGCCGCGCGCGTCTTCTGGGCGCTCGCGCTCACCGCAGCCACCGTCGTCCTCAGCGCGCCGCTGCGCCAGTGGGCCTGGCCAGCGTTGTTGCCCGACCCGTTCGAGTTCTACCTGCGTCCGCCGCCGGACCGCACCACGTTCACGCTGTTTCCCTGGATGGCGTTCGTGCCCGCCGGGCTCGTCGTCGGCGAGTGGATTGCCACGGCGGCGACACGCGAGACCTGGCACCGCGTGCGGCTGCATGCGACGCTGCTCGCCGCTGGCGTGGCGACAGGCGTCGCCGCGTATTGGCTGTCGTTCCAGCCGACGCTCGTGCCCGGGTCGTCGTTCTGGACCACCTCGCCAGCCTTCTTCGTCATGCGCGCCGCGGCGCTCGCGGCGGGGCTCGGGGTCTGTTACTTCCTCGTGGCACCCGACGGGCCTTGGAACCGTTTCGCACTGCCACGCCACTGGAGCCCCCTCGAACAACTCGGCCGCACGTCGCTCTTCGTGTACTGGATTCACGTGGAACTGGCCTACGGCATCTTCTCGCGCCCCCTGCACAAGCAGCTGTCGTTCCCCGCCGCCCTGCTCGCCAGCGCAGCGCTGACGATCGTGATGCTCGGCGCGTCGGTCGCGAAGACCCTGTACTGGGACCGCGAAAAGGTCATCGACCGCACCTGACCTGCCCCTCCCAAACCCCCGCCTGTCATCCTTCGTTCCTCCGTTCCTTCGCTCCTTCGTTCCTTGTTTCCTTGCTTCCTTACTTCCTCCCGTCCTCCTCACCCCTTCCCCGTCCCGCTCGTCACGCAGCGTGATCGTTGGGCCGCGCGGTGGTGAAACACTCGGCGCATGCCGACTGCCGTGCTCTGCATCGCCCTGGTTCCGCTGTTGCTGCTGACGGCCCTGGATGGCACACATCCGCTCGCCGGTGCAGCGGCGCACCGCGCCGCCGTGCCCACCCGACCCGATCACGAATGGCCCGTCTACGGGGGCGACGAGGGCGGCACCCGGTTCTCGCCACTCGACGAATTACACGCCGGCAACGTCGGGCAGCTTGCCGTGGCGTGGACCTACCGCACGGGTGACATCCTGCAGGGTGCCAGTGGCACGCGTTTTCAGGCCACACCGCTGATGGTGGACGGACGCCTGCTGGTGTCGACTCCGTTCGGGCGCGTCATCGCGCTGAAGCCGGACACCGGCGAAGTGCTCTGGGAGTTCGACCCCCGCATCGATCTGGAAGGCGACTACGGGGACTTCGCCAACCGGGGCGTGGCCTACTGGCGGAGCGGCCGTGCGGGCGAGCGCGGCCCGTGCACGGCGCAGGTGTTCGTGGCGCCCATTGACGCGCGGCTCATCGCGCTCGACGCGACCACGGGCCGACGGTGCCGCCGGTTCGGCACCAGGGGCGAGGTGTCGCTGCAGCGCGACCTGGTCAACGCGCCGGCGTACGCGGGGGAGTACCAGGTGACATCGCCGCCGGTCGTCGTGGGCGACGTGGTCGTCGTCGGCTCGGCCGTGGCCGACAACCAGCGGGTGGATGCCCCGAGCGGCGTCGTGCGGGCGTACGACGTGCGCAGCGGGCGGCTGCGGTGGCGCTGGGATCCGATGCCCGACCGTGCCGGCGCGGCCAACGTGTGGTCCATCATGTCGGCCGACCCCACCCGCGACCTCGTGTTCGTGCCCACCGGCAGTGCAAGCCCCGACTTCTTCGGCGGCGAGCGGCCCGGAGACAACCGGCATGCCAACAGCGTCGTGGCCCTGCGCGCGTCCACGGGGGAGCTGGTGTGGGCATTCCAGGCCGTGCACCACGACGTGTGGGACTACGACCTCGCGTCGCAGCCCGTGCTGGCCACGATTCGCCGCGACGGCCGCGACGTGCCGGTGGTGATGCAGGCCACCAAGATGGGACACGTCTTCGTGCTGAATCGCGAGACGGGACAGCCGGTCGTCCCCATCGAGGAACGTGCGGTGCCGCGCACCGACGTACCGGGCGAACGCGTGGCGCCCACGCAGCCGTTCCCGCCCGCGGCCTTTGCCCTCTCGCCCCACGGCCTCGACGCCGCGACGGCGTGGGGTGCCGACGCCGACGACCTCACGGCATGCCGCGCCCTGCTCGATGGCGCGCGGTCCGACGGCATCTTCACGCCGCCGTCCCTTCAGGGCTCCGTGGTGTATCCCGGCAACGTCGGCGGGTCGCACTGGGGCGGGGTGTCCTGGGACCCGATCCGGCGTCGGCTGCTGGCTCCGACCAATCGACTGCCGTTCCTGATTCGGCTCGTGCCACGCGACGGGTTGGCGCAGGCGCGCGACGCGGCCCGGCCAGGCGTGGAGACGGCGCGACAGGCGGGCACGCCGTACGGGATGCAGCGGGAAGTGCTGCGCGCGCCGTCGGGCCTGCCGTGCAGTCCACCACCCTGGGGCGTGCTCACCTCGCTCGACATCGAGGAAGACGTCCGCGTGTGGGAACGCCCGCTCGGCGCCATGGCCACCTCGCATCCGGACGCCGCGCAGTGGGGATCGGTGAACCTCGGAGGTGTGCTCGTGACGGGTGGCGGTCTGGCATTCGTTGCGGCGACCCAGGACGCACACCTGCGGGCGTTCGACGTCGACACCGGCACCGAGCGCTGGCGCAGCCGCCTGCCGGCCGGCGGCCACGCGCTGCCGATGACCTACCGCTACAACGGCCGGCAATACGTCGTCATCGTCGCAGGCGGGCATCCGCGCATGGGATCCCCGGCAGCCGACCACGTCGTCGCCTTCGCGCTCGGGGGCAGCGGCCCGGCGGCACCACCCCCGCTGGATGCCTGGGTGGGCACCTTCGAGGGCGAGTTCAGGGGCGGGCGCCGGCGATACCGCTTGCAGTTGCGCGTCCGCCTCGTGGACGATGAGCCAGTGGCCGCCGTCACGCTGCAGGAGCCTCGGGCCACCGGTGTCCTGGCGGGCCGGCACGACGGCGACGCCATTCGGTGGGTCGGCACGCTCGACGTCCGCACGGCGGGATGCGAGGTGACACTCGACGTCCCGTCGTCGTTGGCCAACGGCAACCGCGACCTGATAGGCGATGGCACCGTCGTGGGGACGTGTACGGAAGGACGCGTCGAGCCCGCGGCATTCCAGTTGCGTCGGCGATGAGCGCACACCTGGCGACGGCGGCGATCGTCACGGCCTTCGGGCTGCTGATGTTTGCCTACCGCTACCTCGACTCGGTGGCCGTCGGCGGCAACTGGCCGTGGCAGGAGCCGTTCATCAACGAGATGACCGGCGTCGTCGGGGCGGCTCTGCTGCTGCCGCTCATCGCGCGCCTGGTGCGCGCACGTCCGTTCGGCACGCCGCCGCGCGTGGTGACCGTGCTCGTGCACCTCGGTGCCCTCGTGGTCTTCTCGCTGACGCACACGACCTGGAACTGGGCGTCGCGATCGGTCCTCTTCCCGATGGCGGGGTTGCGGTCCTACGACTACGGCAGCCTGCCCTGGCGCTACGCGATGGAGTTCTCCGTCGACATCCTGCTCTATGCCGGCTGTGCGGCGTTCGTGGTGCTGCTCGATCGCTATCGCGGGCAGCAGGCGGCGCACCTGCGGACGGCGCAGCTCGAACGCGAGCTCGCCCGCGCCGAGGTCCAGCAGCTGCAGCTGCAGTTGCAGCCGCACTTCCTCTTCAACTCCCTCAACACCATCGCCTCGACGATGCACGACGATGTGGAGGCGGCCGACCGCATGATCACCGAGCTGTCCGATCTGTTGAGGATGTCGCTCTCCACCACCGGTCTCGCCGAGGTGCCGCTCGACACGGAGCTGCGGATGGTCGACAAGTACGGCGCGCTCATGACCGCACGTTTCGGTGAGCGCCTCGTCATAGAGCAGGACATCGAGCCGTCCACACGGCAGGTGCTCGTGCCCGCGATGGTGCTGCAGCCACTGGTCGAGAACGCGGTCAGACATGGTCGCCTCGGCCGCACGGGCGCGGCGCACATCACCATCCGTGCGCAGCGGGTCGATGCCGGGGTATCGCTCGAGGTGTCCGATGATGGCGGTGTGCCCGACGCGGTGACCACCGGCAGTGGTCTCGGGCTCGCGGCGGTGCGGCGGCGCCTCGCGCTGCTGCATGGCGGGGCCGCCACGTGTGAGGCCGGCCCGGTGCCTGGAGGATTTTCCGTCAGGCTCACCGTGCCTGAACGGGTGCCGACATGATGCAGGTCCTCGTCGTGGACGACGAGGCGCCCGCCCGAAGGCGCCTCGTACGCATGCTGCGCGGCATCGACGACGTCGAGGTCGTTGGCGAGGCTGCCGACGGGCACGAGGCGGTCGCGGCCATTCGCTCGCTGGCGCCAGACTTGGTGTTGCTGGACGTGCAGATGCCGGGCCTCGATGGGTTCGGCGTCATCGCCGAAATCGGACCTGCGCGGATGCCGACCGTCGTCTTCGTCACGGCCTTCGACATGCATGCGCTGAAGGCCTTCGAGGTGCAGGCCCTCGACTACCTGCTCAAGCCGTTCTCGCCCGAGCGGCTGGCGAGTGCGGTCGCCCGGGCGCGGTCGCGCGTGCAGGTGGATGCGGTGCCGGCGGCCTTCGCCGCACCAGACGACGTGGGGCGGAGGAGCGCCCCGTCCCTCCCGCCGCTCGAGCGCCTGCTGGTGCCGGAGCGCGGGCGCGACGTGTTCGTCTCCGTGCACCATGTCGATCGGTTCGAGGCGGACGGCAACTACGTGCGCGTGCACACGGCGGGAAAGGCCTACGTCGTCCGCCAGACCATTGCCGCCCTCGAAAGCCGCCTCGAGCCCGGCCACTTCCTGCGTGCGAACCGTTCCACGCTCGTCCGGATGGACGCGATTGCCGAGGTCCAGCCGTGGTTCCACGGCGACCGCCGCCTGGTGCTGCGCGACGGCTCGGTGCACATGTGGAGCCGCCGCTACCGCGCACGAGATCGCGACGCGTTCCGGTAGGAGGCCGCTCCCTAGCTCCTTAGTTCCTTGGCTCCTTAGCTCCTTGGTTCCTTCGTTCCTTGGTTCCTTGGCTCCTTCGTTCTTCGTTCCTACTGATTGTGTGCTTCGACGAACCACGTCCACTTGTCGACGTCACGGCTGATGTCGGTGAACAGGTCGGCGGTGCCGGCATCCCCCGCCTCTTCGGCCTTGTCGATGGCGTCGCGCACCGCGGCGCCGAAGGCCGCCAGCGCCCCCGAGACGCGCTCGACGTGGTTGCTCCACTTCTGCGCAGTCACCGGATACGGTTCGAGGGTCGTCCCTTCGGCGACCGCCTGTGTAGTGCCTTCGGCGATGCCGCCGAGCGCCACGGCGCGCTCGGCCAGTTCGTCCACGTACTTCTCGACCCCCTCGGCCAGCTTGTCGAACAGCTCGTGCAGGCCCCAGAAGTTCGGCCCCTTGACGTTCCAGTGCGCCTGCTTCGCCTGCAGTTGCAGGTCGATGGCGTCGGCGAGGCGCGCGTTGAGCAGCGCCACCATCTTCTGCCGTGTGGCGGCCTTCTGACTGTTCTTCGTTTCGTTGAGGGACGACGCGGCGCTCTTCCTGTTCGAAGCGGATTTCTTGGCCATGGGAGTCTCCTGGGTGGATGGTAGCATCGCGGATCGCGGATCGGGGATCGGGGTGACTCCTACGGTTTGGTTGGCGCGGCGCCGTCCCGGGCTGGCGGTGCAAGGCGGTCGTCCCAGAACAGGACCGCGGCATTGAACAACATGCCGAACTCGCCGTGGTTCTGCCAGCGGTAGCAGGGGTTGGTCGCGAAGGTCACGATGCGGCCGTTGCCGACCGGCGTGTCGAGCACGGCGGGGCGGCGACTGATTTCGCCGGCACCGCGCATCAGGCCGCTCAGCACCGCGCCGTCACCGCCGGTGAACCGCATCAGCACCTGTCCTGCCTCCTCCTCGCGCGGCACCTGCAGCAGCGGGCCGTTGGCATACCGCACCGGGATCTTCGTCGTCGTGTACCCGAAGAAGAACGGATGCGCGGGCTCGACGATCTCGGCCTCCACGATGGGCCCTGGGGCGTAGAACGACGCGGACGGGCGCGCCGCGTTCACCGTGGCCAGCAGGCCGAACTCGGCAGGGAAGTACGAGGCCACGCCCAGCGTCACGAGCACGCCGCCGTCACGGACGAACTGCTGCAGTTCGAGCACGCCCTCGAGACCCATGCCGCCGCGGATGTCGTCCGAGGTGCCGTATGCACCAAGCGACGGATACTCGGCCTGCTTCCGGTACGGCAACGGCGCCCCCTTCATCGGCACGTCGAAGACCAGCGACTTGCCGCCGGCACGCCCCTGGTTGGGGATGAGGAGGACGTCGTAGCGGTCGCGCAGACGGCCTCGACGCACGTCCTCCTTGTAGATCAGGTCGTAGGCCACCTCGAAGGTGTCAAACGCGTGGCGCACCCAGCCGACTTCCTGCGTGTTGCCCCACGTGCTGTACATGGCGAGCCGTGGCAGGTTGACCGACACGGTCGGTACGTCGGGACGTTCCCTGACGGCGACGGCAGGCAACCCGAGGCCGTGGATGGCTGCGCCAATCGCGGCCACGTCGGCCTGGCCACTCCCTGGCGCCACGACGAACGACCCTGCCGGGAAGGTCGTGGTGTCGAGCGTGAATGCCTCCGTCGCGGCTCTGACGTCGGCATCACGCAGCCGGTGTCGCAGGGTGACCATGGCGTTCGCGCCGTGATGGGGCACGACCCACGCGACCGTGGCGGTCGGCGCGCGCGGGGCGTCGGCGGCCGGCAGCGCGTCGATCAGCGAGGTCTCCGCCTCGAGTACCGCCACGTCGGCCGTCGTCTTGACGTCCACGTGCAACATCAACCCCATCGTCCATCCCGTGTCGTCGTACGTGCGGAGGTTGGGATCAGGGAAGGACTGCCGTTCGAGGAGCGTCTTCGCAAGTCGCCCGTAGGGCTGGTCGCGCTTGATGACGAGCGAACCGGCGGGCCACGTGCCGTCGCTCAGCACCAGTTCGGTTGCCGTCCGGCCAACCTCGATGCCCTGCCGGCGCAGCAGTGAGACGAGCAGGTCCACCCGCGTGGCATCAGGCTGGCCCGCAGGCACGATGAAGGCGTGGGGCGCCTCGCGACGGCCGGACTCGATGGCGTTGCGGCTCTTGAGGTAGAAGTTCTCGAGAATGACCTGCGGAAACGACGACGCGTACTCGAGTGCCGTGAGCACGCCCGTCTGCATGTAGTTGGTGTTGTTGCGCATCGACCACACCACTTCGCGGTAGGGCGGCAGCGGACGATACCACTCGCGGCTCGTCTGGCCGGATCCGCCACCCGGTGGCGCGACGCGCCGGGTCATCGTCGTGGCGCCGCCGTTGCCGAAGGTCTCGTACATGCGCAACAGCCCGTTGTGGTTCGACGACATGAACCCCAGGTAGCCCGGTGACCACATGTCCACGAAGGCGTGCGTCCAGACGCCTGGCATGCCGTACTTGGTCAGCTGCGCCATCTCGAAGTTGGCAAACATCGGCAGCTCGCCGTACACGATCGGATCGAGGTTCGGGTTCTGTGGCGCCTGACCCGAGAAGGTGTAGAGGAACGGCACCGACTCGTGCAGGTCGTGCATGATGGGTGGGTGCCACTGCAGGTACCAGTCCAGCAGTGCCCGCATCGAGACCTGCGAGTAGTTGATGTCGCGGTTGTTGTCGTGAAAGATGTACTTCCCCCAGTAGGGCGGGCCGGTCACCCGGTCTTCTTCGCGGTCGATGTCCACCAGATGCTGCCGGTACCAGTCCACGTAGCGGTCGCGCCCGTCAGGATCGGTGGCCGGTGTGAGGCTCACGATCACGCGGTCACGAATCTGCCGGATGAGGGGCGACTCGCTGGCCACCAGCCTGTACGCCAGTTCCATGGCCATTTCCGGCGGACCGGTCTCCCCGCTGTGCAGCCCCGTGGTGAAGTGGTAGATCGGCTTGGTCTCGGCGATGATCCGCCGCGCCTCGTCGGGCGACAGCCCACGCGGATCGGCCAGCCGTGCGTGATTGAGCCGATGCCGTTCCAGATCTTTCAGCGTCTCGGCATCGCTCATGTAGATCACGTTGATCTCGCGCCCCTCGTCCGAGGTGCCAATCGTGGTCACCCTGATGCGCGGCGATGCCTGCTCGAGCGCGCGGTAGTAGCGGAGCGCATCGGCCGTGCGCGTGAGCCTCCGTGGCGCGCCGACGTGGTGGCCGAGGATGGCCTTGGGCGTCGGGATGCCATCGGCCAGCGGCAGATGGTCCACCAGCGGACTCGTGAACTCGGGCGCCGTCGTCCACTCGGCCACCGCCGCGGCGAAGTCGGGATCGGTCGGCTGCGTCGGCTGCACCTGTGCGCCGGGCGCCGCCAATAGCGTCAGGACGAACAGGCCCACGAGTGCGGTGGGTCGCACGACATCGGTGATCATGGTGCTGCGGGTATAACACAGGAGGCGGCTCGCGGCTCACGCCATACGCCTTACGCCTTACGCCTCACGCCCTCCGCCCATGCCCCCGACTTCCATCGACCTGAATGCCGACGCCGGCGAGAGCTTCGGCCGGTACACCATTGGCGACGATGAGCGGCTGATGCGGGTGGTGAGCTCGGTCAGCATCGCGTGCGGATGGCACGCGGGCGACCCTGGCGTCATCCGTCGCACCATCGCCATGGCGAGGGACGCCGGGGTGATGGTGGGCGCACATCCCTCGTTCCCAGACCTTCAGGGGTTCGGTCGGCGCGAGATGGAGATGGCCGCGACCGACCTCCGTGATGCCGTTGTCTATCAGGTGGCGGCCGTCGCCGGCCTGGCGGCCGTCGAGGGCGTGCGCCTGCACCACGTCAAGGCGCACGGCGCGTTGTACAACATGGCCTGCCGGCGGCGTGACGTCGCCGAGGCCGTCGTCGCGGGCGTCTCCGACATCGATCGCGACCTGGCCGTGTACGCGATGCCGGGCTCCGCGCTGGCTCAGGCTGCCGACGCCGTCGGCCTGCGTGCGGTGACCGAGGGGTTCGCCGATCGCGAGTACGAAGACGACGGGTCGCTCACGCCGCGGACGCTGGCCGGTGCGGTGATACACGATCCTGATGCGGCGGCTCTGCGTGCGCACGACTGGCTGACCACCGGTCGATTGATCAGCCGCACAGGCGTGTCGCTCGCCCTCCCCGTGCAGGCCCTCTGCGTCCATGGCGACACGGAGGGCGCGGTGGCCCTGGCACGTGCGGTCAGGAGCCGGCTGGAGGAAGCAGGGATCCGCGTGGCCGCACCCCTGCACCCTGACGGATGACGGCACACGCCCCGTGGTTCGCCGAGGCCGCGCGTTCGGGTGCCCCTGTTGGCACCTCGGGCCGGCGTATAGTGCTCGAGGCGGGTGGGTGAGACCCATGTGACGCCCGCCGAGGCGCGGCGGGCCGCGTCGGCACACGTATCGCCACGTTGACCAGGTTGGAGGAGCGACGGCTCGATGAGTCATGACCCGCCACGCCGCGACGAGCCGGGTGCACCCGACGCGCGCGCGAAGCCGTCGTGGGGCGCCTATCGCGACGCGGTGATTGCCGTGGGGGCGCTGCTGGCGATCGCGGCCCACGTCCTCATGCGCTGGGGCCTCGGCACGACCGGCACGTTTGCCGGGCAGCCCGTGGACCTGCTGCCGCTCTGGGCCGTCCTGGTCACAGGGGGCCTTGTGCTCGTGGCGGAACTCGCCGCCAATCTCACGCGGTTCGAGTTCAGCTCCGACCTCCTGGCCGGGATCTCGATCGTCACCGGCGTGATCCTGGGCGAACATCTTGCCGCGACCCTCGTCGTCCTGATGCTGTCGGGCGGGCAGGCACTCGAGCGCTATGCCGTCCGACGGGCGTCCTCCGCCTTGCACGCCCTTGCCAGGCGCGTGCCCACACACGCCCATCGCCGAGACGACGGGCATGTCGTCGACGTGGCGCTCGACACCGTGCAGCCTGGCGACGTGCTCGTCGTGTTTCCGCACGAGACGTGTCCCGTGGACGGGACCGTCGTCGAAGGGCGCAGCACGATGGACGAGTCGTACCTGACCGGCGAACCGTACGTGCTGCCGAAGGCGGCGGGGGCGGCCGTGCTGTCCGGGGCCATCAATGGAGAAGGTCTGCTGACCATCCGGGCCGAGAAGCGTGCCGTGGACTCGCGGTACGCCCGCATCATGCAGGTGATGCGCGACTCGGAACAGCGGCGGCCGCGCCTCCGTCGCCTCGGCGACCAGCTCGGCGCGTTCTACACACCGCTCGCCGTGGCCCTCGCCATCGGCGCATGGGTCGCGAGCGGGGACCCGGTGCGCTTCCTGGCGGTCCTCGTGGTGGCCACGCCCTGCCCGCTGCTCATCGCGATCCCGGTCGCGATCATCGGGTCGGTATCGCTCGCCGCACGACGAGGCATCATCGTGCGCGATCCGGTGGTGCTCGAGCGCATCGACACCTGCCGCACGGCCATCTTCGACAAGACCGGCACGCTGACCTATGGAAAGCCGACGCTTACCGACGTGGTGCCGGCTGACGGCGTGGACGCCAACGAGGTGCTGGCGCTCACGGCGAGCCTCGAGGTGTACTCGCGGCACCCGCTTGCCGGGGCCATCGTCGAGGCCGCTGAGGAGAGGCATCTCGCGCTGCGTGACGTGACGGAGGTGAGTGAGCGTCCGGGGGAAGGGCTGCGCGGGAGCGTGGCCGGCCGTGTGGTGCTCGTCACGGGCCGTGCGCAACTCGGGAACCCCGCGCACCTTCCCGAAATCGCCGGGGGGCTCGAATGCGTCGTCCTCCTCGACGGCCGGCATGGCGCGCTTTTCCGTTTTCGCGACGAGCCGAGAGCCGAAGGTCGCCGGTTCATCGGGCACCTGGCGCCGCGCCACGGCATCAAGCGCCTGCTGATCGTGTCGGGCGACAGGGCCGAGGAGGTGGCGTATCTCGCGTCGCGCGTGGGGATCGAAGAGGTGTATGCCAGCCAGAGCCCGGAAGAGAAGGTCGCGCTCGTGCGGGCCGAGACGGCGCAGGCACCGACCGTGTTCATGGGCGACGGCATCAACGACGCCCCGGCCCTGGCGGCTGCCACCGTCGGCCTGGCGTTCGGGCAGGCCAGCGACGTGACAGCGGAGGCGGCCGGCGCGGTGATCCTCGACAGCTCACTGGGGCGGGTGGACGAACTGCTGCACATCGGGCGGCGCATGCGGCGCGTGGCCCTGCAGAGCGCCGTCGGCGGCATGGCCTTGAGCGTGGTCGGCATGGTGCTGGCCGCGCTGGGGTACCTGCCGCCCGTGGCCGGCGCCCTGCTGCAGGAGGGCATCGACGTCATCGCGGTGGGCAACGCGTTACGGACGGTACGGGCGCCCCGCGTGCTGACCGACTACGACAGCTGACGCCCGCAGGGCAGCGTCGGCGATGTGCAGCAGCGCGGCCTTTCGTTGTATACCTCCAGTGCATGCCTGTCGATTCCCACAGCGTCGGTGACGCCAGCACGTTCCTCAACCTGACCACCCTGCAGGAGCGGCTCGCAGCCCTGCCGCCCGCGACCGTCGGGAGTGGGCGGCTGACAGGCATCGTCCGCCGTGTGGAGGGCGGCGTCCGTGAGACGCTGGAGCGTACGGCGTTGACTCGCGCGCACGGGGTCCCGGGAGATGCGTGGGGACGCGGCGCCGACCCGGATCCCGTCGCCCAGATCACGGTGATGGAGTCGCCCGTCGCGGAACTCATCGCCAACGGGCAGTCGCAGGAGCTGTTCGGTGATCAGCTGTTTGTGACGCTCGACCTGTCGGCGGAGCACCTGCCCACGGGCAGCCGCGTGCGTATCGGGTCGGCGCTTCTCGAGGTGACGCCGCTCCCGCACAACGGCTGCAGCAAGTTCATGGCGCGCTTCGGGAACGACGCGCTCAAGCTCGTCTCGATGAAGCCCCTGCGTCACCGCAATCTGCGCGGCGTGTACATGACCGTCGTCGAAGACGGTGAGGTGGCGGTGGGTGATGCCGTCGCCGTTCTCGCGCCCGCCTGACCTTCGGCCGATCCCGGCCCCGACGATTCTCTCGGAGTCCCCATGCGCGTCTTCTGCTGTCTGCTCACGTTCGTGTTCGCGTCGGGGGTGGCGCTGGCGCAGCCGCCGGCTCCCTCGGCCGCACGTGGCCTCCTGCCCACCGACTTTTACAAGGAAGTCACGATCGAGGACGTGGCGATGCGACCGCAGGGCGATCTCGTCGCCTTCACGGTCATGACGATCGTCGAGAAGGACAACAGCAGGCATCGCGAGATCTGGATGCAGCGGCTCGATGCCGGCAAGCCGCGTGGTGAGGCGTATCGGTTCACGAGCGCGACCGAACACTCCACGGGCCCGCGGTGGAGCCCCGACGGCACCTTGCTCGCCTTCACGTCGAAGCGCGGGAAGGACGAGAACACCGCGTGGTTCATGCGCGTGGACGCACCGGGCGGCGAGGCCTTTCACATCGACGGCGTCAGCGGCGCGCCGGTGTGGTCGCCCGACGGGCAGTGGATCGCGTACGTGAAGCCCCCCGAGGACGAGGCCGACGCGAAGAAGGAGCAGGACAAGGATCTGAAGGCCCGTGAAGGCTGGATTGCTCCGGGTGCGATCACCACGACGCTCGACCCGAAGCGCTTCGACGGGCGCGTCATCACGTCGATGCGCTACAAGTCGAACGGCACGTTGACGTGGCTGGCCGATCCCTCCACGCGTCGCAAGGCGCAGATCTTTGTCGTACCCTCGGCCGGCGGCACGCCGACGCAGCTCACCCGGCTCGACTTCGCGCCCTCACAGGTCACCTGGCTTGCGGACAGCCTGACGCTGATCTTTACCGGCGACGAGCGGCAGGACGACGAGTACAACGACGAGAACACGTCCGACCTCTACGCGGTGTCGCGCACCGGCGAAACGCCCCGGGTGCTCACTGCCAACCCCGGCAGCGAACGATCGCCGGCGGTGTCGCAGAAGGGCGACCGCCTCGCCTATCTGTTCTCGAAGGAGCGCGGGGCCGAGACCGACGTGCTCGTCGTGGACATCGGACCGGACGGCACCTTTCAGGGTGCCCCACGCAATCTGACCGCGGCGTGGGACCGTCAGCCTGGTGCGCCCGAGTGGGTGTCGGACGGTACGGCCGTGCGGTTTGCTGCCGAGAGCAACGGCAACGCGCATCTGTGGGAGGCCACCCTCGAACGTCCCACGGTGCGTGCCGTCACGGACGGTGACCGGTACATCCGGTCGCCGTCGGCCAGCCGTGACGGCGCGTGGCTGGCGTATGCGGCCGACGATGCGCGGACGCCGACGGAGTTGTTCGTGGCCAGGGGCGACGCGTCGCAGGAGCAGCGGCTGACGCGTCTCAACGACGAGTGGCTGTCGTCCATCGACCGCCAGCCGGCACGGCGGCTGACCTGGAAGGTCGCCGACGGCACGGAGATCGAGGGCTGGCTCGTGCCGCCGGTCGGATTCAAGGCCGGCACGTCGTATCCGCTCATCCTGAAGATCCACGGTGGACCGCACACCCAGTACGGCAACACATGGTTTCGAACCTTCCACGTCCTCTCGGGCAGCGGGTTCTTCGTGCTGTATCCGAACCCGCGCGGCTCGTCGGGGTATGGTCACCCGTTCCAGTACGCCACGCGGGGCAAGTGGGGCGAACTCGACAGCGAAGACTACCTCGGCGGCGTGGATGCAGCGATTGCGGCGTACCCCGACATCGATCCGACGCGTGTGGGCGTGTCGGGCGGCAGCTACGGCGGGTTCATGACCAACTGGCTGAGCGCGACGACCGACAGGTTCGCCGCGGCGGTGACGAGCCGGTCGATCACCAACTGGGAGACGTGGTACGGCACGTCCGACGCGCAGGGCCTCACCGAGTACGAGTTCGGCGGCGGTCCGTGGGAGCAGCGTGAGGTCTACCGCCGGCTGTCGCCCATCTCGTACGTCGAACGGGTGACGATTCCGACGCTCATCATTCACAGCGAGAACGACTACCGGACGCCGATTGCCGACGCGGAGCAGTGGTTCATGGCGCTGCGGAAGCGGAAGGTGCCGGTGGAGTTCGTGCGCTATCCGCGGTCCACGCATGACTTGTCGCGGACGGGGGAGCCGTGGCTGCTGGTCGATCGGCTGGAGCGCATCCGGAGCTGGTTCGCGCACTGGCTGGGGGTCAGGTC
>JAEZDP010000159.1 GCA_023418055.1 Acidobacteriota bacterium | reverse complement strand
TCGAAGATGTAGTTCAGGCGGTTCTGCTCTTCGCGCACGGCACTGTTGAAGTCCCAGCGCGCGCCGGCGTTCACCGTCCACCTGTCGGTCAACCGCCAGTCGTCCTGAATCCATGTGGCGTAGTAGGTCCAGCGGTAGTCCGGCAGCAGGTTGTTGTCCACCGCGCCGCCCGAGGGTGCACCCAGCAGGAACGACGCGAACGAGCTTCCCGACAGGGCGTCGGCCCGATTGAACTCGCGCTGTGTGAAGGCGCGATTGAAGTCGAAGCGCATCCCGGCCTCACCAACCCCGCGACCCGCCACGTGCGTGGAGCGGAAGTCGAGCCCGGCGCGGATGTTGTGGCGCCCGCGGGTGAGCGAGATGTTCGGCTGGAGGCTCCAGATGTAGTTCCGGTTCTCGCCCTGGCCGCGTGACAGTTGCACGTACTCCGACATGTTGACGCGCGGGAAGATCCGCTGCGGCAGCTGGTTGACCAGCTCCTGCGGGAAGCCGAGTTGCGTGGCGTCGAAGCCGAAGCCTTCGTCCGACCTGCTCAGCTCGAGAAAGTAGGTGTAACTGCCGCGCAGGTTCAGCACGGTGCTGCCGCCCATGATGTGCACCCAGTCGCCGACCACGGCCCGGTTGGCGCGGATGAGCGGGAGCTGGCCATCCTGCGCCGGACCGCTGCGGATGGGCGAGGTGTTGCGCAGTTCGTTGCGCTCGTTCTCCGCCCAGCGGAAGAACGTGCGGTTGTCGGCATTGATGTTGTGATCCACCTTGGCGACCCAGTTCCAGAACACGTCCTTGTTGAAATGCTCGGCGTAGGCGAGGTTCTGCTGCCACGGCGCGACACCGGCGGTCGTGTTGTTGGGCAGCGGGTAGTACTGCATGATCTCGCGCGCGATGGGATGGATCCGGTCCTGCGGGATGATGTTGCCCGGGAACGGGTCGCGCACCCACGTGCCGTTGACGTCCCGGCCCGTCGCGGGGTCGTAGATGGTGATGAGGTTGCCGTTGACGTCACGGTAGTCGCTGAAATCACCGCGACGCATGGCCTCGGTCGGCGTCGTGTTGAAGAGCGGCGCGGGCGTGCCCTCGCGGTAGCGCTCGCCGGTGAACAGGAAGAACGTCTTGTTGGTGCCGTTGTAGAGGCCCGGCACGCGCACGGGGCCGTCGACGCTGAAGCCGTACTGATCGAGATAGTGGTCGGTCTTGGGAGCGTTGCGCGAGTTGAGGAGGAACGAGTTCGAGTCGAGCCACTTGCGCCGCAGGAACTCGTAGGCCACGCCGTGGAAGCTGTTGGTGCCCGACTTGAGGGACATGTTCACCACGCCACCCGCCGTGCGGCCATACTGCGCGTCGTAGGTGTTGGTCGCTATCTTGAACTCCTGCACTGCTTCGGCCGGGGGCACGTACGCGATGTTGTTGCCCCCCTGGTTGGCGTTGTTCGGCGCGCCGTCGAGGAGGAACTCGTTGTTGCGGTTTGCGCCGCCGTTCATCGAGAAGTCGGCAAGCGCACCGTTGTCGAACGGCCGAAGGTAGATCGCCTGCGCGTTGTAGTTGACGCCGGCAACCAGCGCGGCCAGCGCCATCGGGCTCCGTGACTGCAGCGGCAGCTCGGCGATGCGTCGATTGTCGATGACCTCGCCGCGGTTCGCGTTGCTCGTCTCGAGGATGGCCTGCGCGGTGACCGTGACCTCTTCGGTCCTGTCGCCAACGCCGAGCGTGGCGTTGATGGTGACGGTCTGACCGACTTCCAGCTGCAGCGCGCTGCGGGAGTACCGCTGGAATCCTTCGAGCTCCACCGTCACGGTGTACGGCCCGGGTCGCAGGAACGGAATGCTGTAGGTTCCGTCGTTGTTGGTGGTCGCCGTGGCGAGCTCGTTGGTCTCGGTGTTCTGCACCGACACCGTGGCGCCGGGAAGGCTGCCACCGCTCGCGTCCACGACCTGTCCCCTGACCGTGGCGCGGAATTCCTGTGCCGTGCCTGTGGCGGCAAGCGCCATCACGCCCATTGTGCACAGCACTGCCCTGACGCATTGCGCACTCGACATGGCTCCTCCCCCCGTGTGAGCCCGATGCACGTGGACGCGGAGCGGGCCCCTGAAGGACCTGCCGTCGCGTCGGCCGAACTGATTGAGCGACCAGTCGTATACACCCGAACCGCATGGTCAGACAACCTGAACCAATGCGACGGCCGGGGAGCGGGCGGGGCCGGACGTCAACGCGGCGGGCGGACGAGGTGAGGGTTGAGGGCCCGCGCCCGTGCATAGGCGCCGTCGGCGGCCTGTGGTTCACCGAGATGATCCAGCGCGCGGCCCATCTGAAAGTGGGCTGACGCGTGCGTCTCGAGGATGGCGATGGCCCGGCGGAAGGCGTCGAGCGCGGCCAGTGCCTTGCCCTCTTCGAGCAGGGCGGTGCCGGTGGACGTCCACACGCGTGCTTCCTGCTCCCGCTCGGCCGCGCGCCGCAGCCGTCCGCCTTCGGCAAAGTGCACGCGGGCCCCGTCAGCGTCGCCCGACGCGCGCAGCACGCGAGCCAGC
>JAEZDP010000137.1 GCA_023418055.1 Acidobacteriota bacterium | reverse complement strand
GGGGGGGGGGGGTGGGGGGGCGGGGGGTTCGGAGGTTTCGGCGGCGGCATGAGTGGAGGAGGCGGTGGCGGCGCACGGTGGTAACGGGGACGGGTCATGGGCGCGCGCTCATGCCTCATGCTTCATGCTTCCTGGCACCCTGTTTCATGCTTCATGAGAGGCGCCAGGCCTGGCGCGTCGTGGGTACCACTAGACGGACGGAGAGACATATGAAGCTTCACGGAACACTCGGATACGCGCTCGTCCTGGCGCTCGTCGTGCTCGTCGCACCAGGCTGCTCGTACAACACCTTCACGGGCCAGCAGGAGGCCATCAAGGGCGCGTGGGCAGAGGTGAGCAACCAGTTGCAGCGGCGCAACGACCTCATTCCCAACCTGGTGGCAACGGTGCAGGGATTTGCCGCGCAGGAGAAGGAGATCCTCACCCGGATCGCCGAATCGCGCGAGAAGCTGGCAGGCGCTCGCACGCCGGGTGAGACGATCGAGGCGGCCAATGAGCAGTCCTCGGCCCTCGCGCGCCTGCTGGTCGTCGTCGAGAACTACCCGCAGCTGAAGTCGAACGAGACCTTCATGCGGCTGATGGACGAGTTGTCGGGCACCGAGAACCGCATCGCCGTGGCACGCGGACGCTACAACGAGCAGGTGCAGGCCTACAACGCACTGCGTCGGCGCTTCCCCTCGAACATCACCGCGAACG
The DNA here is from genome assembly GCA_023418055.1 of Acidobacteriota bacterium. GTDB lineage: Bacteria > Acidobacteriota > Vicinamibacteria > Vicinamibacterales > Vicinamibacteraceae > JAEZDP01. The sequence goes on along the minus strand of JAEZDP010000137.1, from coordinate 8,809 downwards.
TCTTCGGCTTCGAGGAATGGGAGTACTTCGAGGCGCCGCCGGCCGCCACGCAGGTGCCGCAGGTGGACTTCACCCCGAAGTAGATGCGGGGACGCATCTGGCGGTCCGCCGCCCTCATCGGAGCGTCGGCGGGACTTGGCGTGTGGGCGACCCTCGGGTCGCTCGACCACGCCGTCGGGCCCGAGGGCCCCTACCGGGTGGCCATGGTCCCGTCCGTGGCGAGCCTCGTCGCCGCGGTCGCGCTCGGCGGCGTCGGCCTGCTCGCCGTGGTCGCCCTGCTGCGGCTGGCGGGACGGAGTGAGGCGCATGCCCTCGACATCGTGCGTCCGGCGGCGGCCGGCGGGCTGCTGGTGCTGCCGTTTCTGCCATGGCTCGCCGACCTCCTGCCGGCACTCGTCCTGCTGTCCGGCCCGGGGGCGTGGCTCTGGTGGGGCCTCATCGCCGGCCAGGCGTGTGTGGCCGCCGCCCTGGCTGCTCGAGCGACGCCCACGCCGCCGACGGCAGATCTGCCCCCCTCGGCGGCCGCCGCGCAGCGCCGCCGATGGACCACCGGCATCCTGCTGGCCAGCGCCCTCGCAAGCGGCATGCTGGCCGACCGTTTCATCCGCACCCCGCTCTTCCCCGGGGGCGACGAGCCGCACTACCTCGTCATCGCGCAGAGCCTGTGGCGTGATGGCGACCTCCGCATCGAGAACAACCATCACCGCCGCGACTACGACGAGTACTTCCATCGCGACCTGGCCCCGCACTACCTGACGCGCGGCGTGGATCGCGAGATCTACTCGATCCACCCGATCGGCATGCCGGTGCTCATGACCCCGGTCTACGCAGCGGGCGGCTACGAGCTGGTGGTGGCCGCCTTCGTCCTGCTCGGCGCCATCGCGCTGACCATTGGCTGGCGGCTCGCCTGGGCGGTCACGGGATCCGCCGGGGCCTCGACGTTCGGATGGGCCGTGCTGGCCTTCGGCGTGCCCTGGGTGTTCAACACGTTTGCCGTGTATCCGGAGATTCCCGCAGCGGCTGCGACGCTTGCCGCCTTTTCGCTCACGGCAGGGTGGCGCCCGGGCCACACGCCGTCGCGGCCCGCGCACTTGCACGTGGCGCGCTTCGTGGGCGCCGGGCTGGCGCTCGGCGCGTTGCCGTGGTTCAGCACCAAGTACGCGGTCATGGCCGGGGCCCTCGGGCTGGTCGTGCTTGCACGACTCTGGCTGCCCGTCCCATCGCCCGACCTGCGCCGTGCTGCCCTCGCGCGAACGTTCGCGCTGGGCCTTCCCTGCGCGGTGAGCCTGGCCGGGTGGTTCACGTTCTTCCGGACCATCTGGGGCACGTGGTCGCCCGCCGCCCCCTACGGCTCACAGCGCGAGACGCGCATCGACTACCTGCCGCAAGGCGGCCCCGGACTCCTGTTCGACCAGGAGTACGGCATCGTGCTCTTCGCACCGGCGCTCCTGATGGTGCTGCCGGGGCTGCTGGCACTCTGGCGGCAGGGCCGCGGGCCCCGACGCGTGGCCATCGAGCTGACGGCCGTCTGGGGCGGGCTGCTCGCCGTCGTGGGCGCGTTCCACATCTGGTGGGGCGGCAGCGCCATCGTCGGACGTCCCGTGATTGCGGCACTGCCGTTGCTCGTGCTGCCCGTGGCCGCGCAGTGGCGGGCCACGGCGTCCTCGCCCCAGCGCCGCGCGGCCCAGTGGATGCTGCTGTGGGTCGGGCTTGGCATCACCGTCGTGGTGGCCGCTGCCCAACAGGGCCTGCTGCTGGTCGCCGGGCGTGACGGCTCGTCGCAGGTGCTCGAGTACCTCTCGCCCTCGTCTGGTGTCTGGACGTGGCTGCCGACGTTCCTTCGACAGTCGCCCGCAGACGCCGCGGTGCTGACGATGGTGTGGGTCGTGCCGCTGCTGGCCATCGTCACGGGCCTGGCGGTGCTGGACCGCCGGCGCCGCGCGGGCGCGACGCCAGGGCGCCTGTTCGGGGAGGCGGCGGCGGTGAGCGCCACGCTCGTCGTGGTGCTGGTGGCCGGGCTCTCCGGCCTTGTCGCCGCCACCGTGACGCCATCGACGCCACCACCCGACCTCGGCGAGCGCGCCCGAGTACGGCTGCTCGACGAGTTCGATGCCGAACGGCGGCCGATCGCCATCCGATACACCCCCATGTCCATCGTCGATCCGACGACGGTGCCGCCGCTGTTCCCCATCATCGTCAATGCCCGAGGTGCGAGCGACGTCGATAGACAGACACAGTTGTTCGGCAAGCGGTTGTCGCTGCCCGCGGGCCGCTACGCGGTGGACGTGGTGTTCGATGCGCGTGACGTCGGACCGGTCACCGGGGCCCTCGCCGTGCAGGTGGGACGCACCGGACCGCCGCATCGCTCCTGGGACCTCGATCTGAGACCGCCGGCCACATGGGGCCGCGCGTTCGATCTGCCCGTGGACGTGGGGTTCGTCGGCTTCAAGGCCACGCCGGCTGTCGTCGCCGCGGGCCCCCGGATTCAGCTGACCCCGCAGGCCATCGTGGACGCGGGCGCGCGGCCCTCAACCCGCGGTGTCCTCGGCAGCGGGCGCTACGGCGACATCGAGGTGTTCGTCCATGGCGAAGACGCGTGGCCTGAACGTGATGGGCTGTGGGTACGGGGACGCACCACCGCCGAGATGACGCTCGTCGGCCCTGCCGGACGACCGCTGACGATCGACGTGCGCGCGGGCGCCCGTCAGGTGGACGTCGTGCTCGAGTTGGGGGGCGAGGTGCGCCGTGCGACACTGAGCCCAGGCATGACATCGACGGTCGAGTTCCCGGCGGGCGATCACGCGCGTCCGCTCCGCGTGTCGACCTCGGCGGGCTTCGTTCCGGCGGAGGTCGAGGAAGGCAGCCGCGACCGACGGCTGCTCGGCTGCTGGCTGACCCTGCGATGAGTACCGCACTGCTGGTGTCCCTGTTCGATGCCGAGGTCACCCGCACGGCGACGGTGTTGCGGGCCGTCCCTCCGGCGTCGCTCACCTGGGCGCCCGATCCTCGGTCGTTCACGCTCGGCCGTCTGGCCATGCACGTGGCGTCGCTGCCAGGCTGGATGCCGGCCTTCACCTCGCGCGACGCCTACGACATGGGCGTGGGCGGTCCTGGTCCGCCGCAGCCCACGTCGCTCGAGGCGATTCTCGAGACACTCGACATCGCCGGCACGAGGGGGCGTGCGGCCCTCGTGTCTCTCGATGAGGCCGCATGGACCACGGTCTGGACCCTGACGCGCCTCGGCGACCTGGTCGCCAGCCTGACGAGGGCCGAAGCGGTCATGACGTTGCTGCTGCACCACCTCGTCCATCATCGCGGCCAGCTCACCGTCTACCTGCGCCTGCTCGGTCAGCCCGTCCCGGCGTTGTACGGCGACTCGGCTGATGCCGCACTGCTGCCCGAGGCGCCGGCAACCTCCACGTCCTGATCGCCGATTCCCTATGGCCTGGTCTCGGCATCTGCTCTGGGTCGTCTACCTCCTGCTGCTCGTGGTGCTGGCGACGGCCAATGCCGCTGGCTACCGGTACGGCGTCTCGGACCAGGCGTTCTACATCCCGTCGATTCTCGACGGCGTGGATCCCACGCTGTTCCCTCGCGACGCGGTGCTGCTGCGGGCGCAGGACAGGCTGATGGTCAGCGACGAATTGCTGGCCGCGGCGGTGAGGCTGGGCGCGCCGCTGCCGATGCTGATGCTCGGCGGGTACGTCGCCAGCCTGCTCGTGCTCTTCGGTGCGGCCGTCTCCCTGGGGCGGCAGTACTTCTCGAGCGACTGGACGACGGCGGCGTTCTGCGCGGCGTTGACGCTGCGCCATCGCATCACCAAGACCGGCGCGAACTCGTTCGAAGGGTACTTCCACCCTCGCGTCGCCGCTTTTGCGGTGGGGGCGGCGGCCGTTGCGGCGGTGGCGCGCGATCGTCTTGCCGCGGCGGGGGCGCTCACCGCCCTGTCGTGTGTCCTGCATCCCACCACCGGGGCGTGGTGGGCGTTGTGGTTGCTGGCGGCCACCTGGGTGCTGCTGCCTGCCTGGCGACGGACCCTCCTCGGCATGAGCGCAGCCGTCGTCCCGCTGGGCACCTGGATGGTATGGCGAGGGCCGCTTGCCGGGCGGCTGGCCGCCATGGACGAGTCGTGGACTCGTGTGCTGGCCTCGAAGGACTACGTCTTCCCCGACGAGTGGGCCGTCGGGTCGTGGGTGGTCAACCTGCTCACGGCCGCGCTCGTGATCGGCGTGTGGCGCCTGCGCATGGCCCAGGGCGTCGCGCGGCCGTGGGAACGCGGCGTCGTCGTCGGCGTGGGCGCGCTCGTGGCCGTGTTCCTCGCCTCCCTGCCGTTCATCGACGCACGCATCGCCCTCGCCGTACAGCTGCAGACGTCGCGGGTCTTCTGGCTCGTGGATTTTCTCGCGGTGGCGGGCGTCGCCTGGGCGGTCGCCGAAGCCGGGCGAGATGGGAGCGCCAGGCACGCGTGGCGACCCGCGGTGCTGTGCGCGCTGGTCCTGTCGGCCTCAGCCGCCCGCGGCGCGTTCATCCTCACCGTCGAGCGGCCCGATCGCCCGCTGGTGCAGGCCACCATCGAGCGCGACGCCTGGCACGACGTGGGCACGTGGGCCGCGCGGTCCACTCCGTCCGATGCCCACCTCCTGGTCGACCCCGACCACGACTGGAAGTTCGGGCACTCGCTGCGCATCCTGGCGCGGCGTGACGTGCTCGTCGAGGGCGTCAAGGACACGGCCGTCGCCATGTACTCGCGCAACATCGCCCTGCGCGTCCACGAGCGGGTGGCCGCGGTCGGCGACTTCGACACGATGACGCCGGAACGTGCCCGTAGCCTCGCCCGCCGGTATGATCTGGACTACCTCGTCATCGACAGGCCGCTGTCGATGCCCGAGGCGTACCGCAACGACCGCTTCTATGTCTATCGCCTGCAGTGAGCGCCCCCGCGCCACGGGTGCGTGCCGTCAGTGACCGACACCGCCATCCGGCTTCCGCCATTCGTCCCGCATCCGCGCTGGCGCGGCGGTCACCGGATGACGCTGTATGCCTGGGGCCGTCCCCGCGTCTTCCCCCGTCTTCCGCCTCCCGAGGCGGTGTACTTCGACCCGGCCGACGATGCGCGCGGGCTGGCGCACTGCAACTGGCAGCCGAACCGGCACGACGCGCCGGCACTGCTGCTGCTGCATGGGCTCGAAGGATCGTCGACCGCACACTACATGCGGGGCATCGCCGACAAGGCGTACGCCGCCGGCTTCAACGTGGTGCGGTTGAACCAGCGTAACTGCGGCGGCACCGAGTCACTGTCCCGGGGCCTCTATCACTCTGGCCTCACCGCCGATCCGCTGTTCGTGCTGCGCCACCTCGCAGATGACATCGGCATCCGTGAGGCCGTGGTCGCGGGCTACTCGCTCGGCGGGAACCTGACGCTGAAGCTGGCTGGAGACGCAGGCCACACGCCGCCCCCGGGGCTTCGAGCCGTCTGCGCCGTCTCGCCCACGATGGACCTCGCCCTGTGCGTGGACGCACTCGAGCGGCGCAGCAACGCCATCTACCAGTGGAACTTCATGCGCAACCTGCGGGGGCGGATGCGCCGCAAGGCCCTGCTCTTCCCCGACCTGTACGACGCACGCCAGCTGGCCGGCGTGTGGACGGTCCGTCGGTTCGACGACGTCTTCACCGCGCCGATGAGCGGCTTCGGCACGGCCACGCGGTACTACGCCGAGGCGTGCAGCGCTCGTGTGGTGGACCGCATCGGCGTGCCCGCCCTCATCGTGTCCGCACGCAACGACCCCTTCGTGCCGCCCGAGCAGTTCGAACGCCCCGCCGTCGTGGGCAACCCGCACGTCCATGTCCTCCTCACCGACGACGGGGGACACTGCGGCTTCGTCGGCGTGCCGCAGGGCGACGACGATGGCTACTGGGCCGAGTCGACGATCGTGCGCTGGGCCAGCGCGCACGTCGACCGCGCGTCGCTCATCCCCCCAGCCGCTCGACGAGCTGGGCCGCAAACTCCGGCCCCTTCCCTTCGTCCTCGTGCTTGAAGTACACGAACGTGTCGCGCCAGCGCTCCTGATGCGCCCTGACGACGTCGGCCCAACGTGCGATGTCGTCCGGCCCGTAGCCTTCGTCGCGAAGGCGGAGGTAGCCGTAGTCGGCGGTCGCCACCACCGGCGTGTGGCGCGTGTCGCTGTCGGCGATGCACAAGGCGACGTTCCGTGCGGCCAGCCTGTCGTAGACCTCGTCACACCACCACGACTCGTGGCGGAACTCCATGGCGGCGCGGGCTCCTGGAGGCAGCTCCGCGAGGAATGCGTCGAGCCTCGACAGGTCGAGCTTCAGGTTCGGCGGCAGCTGGAACAGCAGGCACGCCAGCTGGGGGCCGAGTTGTGCGGCCGCGTCACAGAATGCCCGCAGCGGCTCGGCCACATCCAGCAGCCGCCGGTCGTGTGTGATGCGCCGCGACGCCTTCAGCGTGAAGGCGAACGTGGGCGGCACCTGCGCGAGCCAGCCCGCCACGATCTTCGCCGTCGGCATCCGGTAGAAGGTGTAGTTGATCTCGACGGTCGGAAACCGTTCGGCATACCACGGCAGCATCTTCGCCGCCGGCAGCGTGTCGGGGTAGAACCGCCCTTTCCATTCCGGATAGTTGTAGCCCGACGTCCCGATGCGGATCATGGCGCCCCAGCGTAGCAGACCCGGCCCGGCCGAGGTCGCACGCACCTGGGCGCGGCTGACAGGGGCGGAGCGGCGCCTGGCGTCGGCGCTGCGCACGCCGGCGCGCGTGCAGGCGTGGCTGAACGAGCTGCCCTACAACACCGAGCCGGAGGGCGAGACGCAGCGGTCGTTTCGGGGGGTCGCCCGCACGGGACATGCCCACTGCATGGAGGCGGCCCTCAGCGCCGCGACCCTGCTCGAGCTGCACGGCTATCCCCCGACGGTCATGAGCCTCGAGTCAGTGGACCTGCTCGACCACGTGTTGTTTGTGTACCGCGGGCCAGAGGGGTGGGGCAGCATCGCGCGTTCGCGTGACCCCGGGTTGCATGGACGCCGTCCCGTCTTCCGATCGCTGCGGGACCTCACCGCCAGCTACGTGGATCCGTACGTCGATGCGACGGGGCGCATCACGGGCTATGGTGTGCTCGACCTGCGCGACCTCGCACCGTACGACTGGCGATTGTCGTCGCGCCATCTCTGGCACGTGGAGCAGGCGCTGCGCGACCTGCCGCATCGGGCGTTCAGGTCGTCGGACGCGCGCATCGCTCGCGTGCGCGCGCGCTATCACGCCTTCATGACCGCACATCCGGGCTTCAAGCCGCTGTACTACGACGGCCAGCATCGGTGGATGCCCCTGCCCAGGTGTTTCGCGCCCTCGGTGCGCCTTGCGAGGCGGCTGGCGCGCTGACGCGCGGCACGCACGCATCGTGGGGCCAGCACGGCGACGCATTCACTCGAGATCGAAGTCGCGTGTGGGACGTGACACGGGCTCCTGCCTGGCCTGCTCGAGGGCCTCGCGGAACCGGCGCTCGAGATCGTCGCCTCGCGACCGCTCGGCCTGCACGCTCTGCTCGAACAACGCCTCGCGCCGGGCGGCCTCCTCGTGCAGCAACCGCTGCACATCGTCCAGGTCACGCTGCGGGCCCGTGCGCGGCTCGGTGTGCGACACCACGCGCTTGAGGTTCGTGTCGACCACGAGCGTGGCCCGGCAGCAGGGGCACGACACCGAGATCTCGGACTGCAGGCGACCCATCGCGCTTTCCTTCCTCCCGACGATTGCGTAGGCTGACTGTGTCGGTCGTGCCGACGATCATGCCACACTCATCCACGCCGGGCGCGCCCCGCGAACGCCATCGTCTGCGACTTGCCACCTACAACGTCCACAAGTGCCGTGGGCTCGACGGCAGGACCAGCCCGGACCGTATCGCCGACGTGCTGGCGCGTCTCGACGCCGATGTGATTGCGTTGCAGGAAGTGGTGGGCGCCGGACCGGAAGAAGAGGGCCAGGCCGCGTACCTGGGCGCCCGCCTCGGGATGGGCTGGGTGATGAACGCCACGCGCCTCCTGCGCGGCAAGAGCTACGGCAACGTCGTGCTGAGCCGCCTGCCGATTCGCCAGGACCTGTGCTGCGACCTGTCGGTGCTGAAGCGCGAACCCCGAGGCTGCCAGCGCGTGGACGTGGACCTCGGCCACGACACCTTTCACGTGTTCAACGTGCACCTGGGCACGGGCCTGCGCGAGCGCCGACAGCAGGCGCCGCGCCTGGCCGAGTTCGTGGCCGATCCAGCGGTGAAGGGCCCGAAGGTGCTCCTCGGCGACTTCAACGAGTGGCTGAAGGGGCTGACGTCCAAGACGCTGGGCGAGATGCTCGAAGGCGTCGACCTGTCGGCGTTCCTCCGCAGCCGTCGCACCTATCCGGGCGTGCTCCCGATGGTGCACCTCGATCACATCTACCTGTCAGGCGGCGTGACCGTCGACCACGTCGAACTCCCCCGCACGCGCCTGACGCTGGTCGCTTCGGACCACCTGCCGCTCGTGGCTGAAGTGCGGCTGCCCTAGGCGGACGGGGCGCCATGCGTCATGCCTCATGCTTCATGCTTCATGCTTCATGTTGAACGCGGACGCGGCACTGCTCGTGCGATTCACCGAGGCGTGTGGCGCCTGGCATGAGGCATGAGGCATGAGGCATGAGCGTCACCCCTCCCCCGTCCGCCCGAACACCACGTGCAGGTTCGAGATCATCCGCGTGCGGAACATCGCTTCGCACGAAGCCAGGTAGTAGTCCCACATCCGCACGAAGCGGTCGTCGAACCCGAGGGCG
>JAEZDP010000127.1 GCA_023418055.1 Acidobacteriota bacterium | reverse complement strand
GTGTCGCGCAAGGTCGAGGCCGGCGCTGGCGCCGCAGCCGCCAAGGCGAAGAAAGGCGACCTGGGGGATCAGCTCGGCTGAGCCGCCTGCAGGCCTGGCCCGCTGTCGGGGCGCTCCGCGCGCCGCGGCGGGCCCCCGCTGCACGTATGCCTAGCCCCGCGCGATCCGCGCCCTCCGACGCGCCAGTCGCCCGTCCAGCCCCCACGCTGCTGACCCAACTGGCGACGTTCCCGCGAGCCACCGTGCTGGCCGCCTGGCGGGCTGCGCTCAGGTTCGCCGACAGCGACAACCTCACCTACGCCTCGTCCATCTCGTTCTACTCGCTGCTGTCGCTCTTCCCGTTCTTCCTGCTGGCCTTCTCGGTGCTGGGGATGCTCACCGCCGACGAAGCCTCCCGACTCGCCGTGTTCGATTTCGTGCTCCGGTACTTTCCCCGGCAGTTCGACTTCGTCACCGCGCAGATCGACGCGTTCCGCGACCAGCGCATCACGTTGGGCCTGGCCGGCAGCCTCCTGATGATGTGGTCGTCGCTCGGCGTCTTCGGCGCGATCACCACGGCGGTCAACTACGCCTGGCGCGTGGAACGCACGCCCTCGTTCTTCAAGCACAAGCTGGTGGCCTTCGTGATGCTGCTCGCGGCGGGGCTGCTGCTGGTGCTCGCCTTGACGCTGCTCAGCGCAGGGTCGGTGGTCGGCGCGTCGTGGTTCGCGGCGGTCACCGGCAACATCCCGGCGCTCGAATGGCTGCGCGGCGTCGCCGCGTGGTGGGCGAGCACGGTGATGTTCATCCTCGTGATGGGGCTCATCTACTACTTCGTCCCGAACACCAACAAAGTCCGCTTCCGAGACGTCTGGCCCGGCGCCATCGTCGCCGGCCTGCTGTGGCGTGCGGTGTTGGGGGGCTTCTCGTGGTATGTCAGGGATCTCTCTCGCTTCAACGTACACGGCACGATCGCAAGCGTCGTGGTCTTCCTGCTGTGGGTGTACGTGTCGTCGGTGATCCTGCTCTACGGCGTGGAGTTGACCGTGGCCTACGCGCACATCCGGCGCACGGGACGCACCGACGACGCGCGGAGCCCGGCGCCCGCCTGATTCGACGGTCAGGCCGGGACGAGCGCCGTGGCGTCGAGGAACAGCTGTGTGCGCGCCTTGCGCGCGACCTGATCGGCCACGCGCCGTGCCGAGCCGGCCCGCGCGAGGACGACAATGGCGCCCCCGAACCCGCCGCCGGTGATGCGCGCCCCGAAGACGTCGGCCTCGGCCCGCGCAATCTCGACCATGGCGTCGATCTCGGAGGTCGAGACCTCGAAGTCGTCGCGCAGCGAGGTGTGCGAGGCGTCCACCAATCGCCCAAGCTGCACGAGGTTGCGCTGGCGGATGGCGTCGACCGCCTTCAGCACGCGCGCGTTCTCGGACACGACGTGTCGCACGCGACGGTCGAGCGGTGGGGGAAGGCTCTCGATGGCCGAATGGTGCGCGTCGGTCACGTCGCGCAGGCGGGCCACGCCGAGCTTCTGGGCCGCCTCGGTGCATTCCGCCTGGCGCTGCCGGTAGCCGCCCGACGCGTGGCTGTGGCGGATGCCCGAGTTGACCACGGCGATCTCGAGCCCGGGGGGCAGGCGCAGCAACTCCACGGCGAGCGACCGGGTGTCGAGGAACACCGCGTGGCCGGGCTGCCCCAGCGTGCACGCCAGCGGGTCCATCGGCCCGACCGGGATGCCGAGAAACTCGGTCTCGACGCGGCGGGCCAGGTCGGCCAGCGCCATGTCGTCAATCGACAGGTTGTTGAGGGTCCGCAGCGCGCGCAGCAGCGCGACGACCAGCGAGGCGCTCGACGACAGCCCGCTGCCGAGCGGCACGCTCGAGCTGATGATGGTGTCGAAGCCGGTGATCTTGTAGCCCGAGGCCCTGAGGACGTGCGTGACGCCCTGGACGTAGTCGATCCAGTCGCCGCGCCGCGCTTCCTGGCCGATGGTGAACGTCGCGCGCTGGCTGTCGAACGACACGGCGTAGCTGAAGGCGCTCACCTGCGCGTCGGTGTTGGCGACCACGGCCACGTTGGTGCTCTGCGGGATGACCGTCGGCAGTACGAAGCCGCCGCTGTAGTCGGTGTGTTCGCCGATGAGATTGACGCGGCCGCGCGCCTCACCGACGACCGACTGGCGGCGACCGAAATGGCGGACGAATTCGTGAGCGGGTATGTCGGCCACTAGCGTGCGTCAGGCGGCGGGGAGCAGCAGCCCCAGCGCCCGGAGCAGGGCCGCGGCAAAGTGCGGCACGTCGTCGGCCTTGCGGGCGGTGATGACGTGGCCGTCTTCCACGACAGGGCGGTCGACGTAACGTCCCCCGGCATTCTTGATGTCGATGGCAATCGAGGGCCAGCACGTGATGGTGCGTCCGGCCACGGCCTTCACCGAGATGAGCACGGCGGCGCCGTGGTCGATGGCGCCCACGGGCTTGTGTGCCGCCAGCATGCCCCGCACGAGGTCGAGCATGGCATGCCGCATGCGGATACGGTCGGGGGCATAGCCGCCCGGAATCACCACGGCATCGAACTGCGCGGCCGTGGTGCGGCCCGCCGCGAGGCCTGCCACCATCTCCGCGCCCTTTCGGCCACGATAGGTGCGCCCCGCCATCGGGCCGACGAGCGTCACGTCGACGCCCGCCGTCCGCAGGAGCTCGACCGTGTCGACGACGTCGCGGTCTTCGAACTCGTCCTCGAGGAGCATGGCGACGCGTCGTGGCGTGTCAGGTGTGGTCACGTGGACTCCAGCCAGCGGATTCTACAACAATGGCTTTCATGTCCAACCGGCTGGCCGAGGCCTCGAGCCCCTACCTGCAGCAGCACGCGGACAACCCGGTCGACTGGTACGAGTGGGGGGCCGAGGCCTTCGCGCGGGCGCGGGCGGCGCAGCGTCCGATCTTCCTGTCGGTCGGGTACGCCACCTGTCACTGGTGCCACGTGATGGCGCACGAGTCGTTCGAGGACGCCGAGGTCGCGGCCACGCTCAACGAGCACTTCGTGAGCATCAAGGTCGACCGCGAAGAACGTCCCGACGTGGACCGCGTCTACATGCTCTTCGTACAGGCCACCACCGGACAGGGTGGATGGCCGATGAACGTCTGGCTGACGCCCGACCTCGAGCCGTTCCATGGCGGCACGTACTTTCCGCCCGCGGCCCGCTTCGGCCGACCGGCCTTCGTGGACGTGCTGCGGCAGATCGCCGCGGCCTGGACCGACGAGCGTGCGAAGGTGACCGCGTCGGCGGCGACGCTGACCGCGCGGTTGCGTGAGGCCACGCGTCAGCAGGCCGCCGCGGCCGACCCGTCCGGCGTGCTGGTGCCGCCCCGCGAGGCGTTGACCGAGGGCGTGGCGCAGTTGGCCCAGGTGTTCGACCAGGCGCATGGCGGCTTCGGTGGCCCGCCGAAGTTCCCCCGCCCATCCGAGTTGCTCTTCCTGCTGCGGGTGCATGCGCTGACCGGCGATGCGGCGGCACTCGAGATGAGCCTCGACACGCTGCGCGCGATGGCGCTCGGCGGCATGCGCGACCATCTCGGCGGCGGCTTCCATCGCTACGCGGTCGATGCCGCCTGGCGTGTGCCGCATTTCGAGAAGATGCTCTACGACCAGGCGCAGATGGTGCTGGCGCTCGTCGAGGGGGCCCAGGCGTCGCGCGATCCCTTCTACGCGTCGGTGGCGGAAGACACGCTGGCCTACGTCAACCGATCGCTCACCGCTCCGGAGGGCGGCTTCTATTCGGCCGAAGATGCCGACAGCGTGCCGGCCGACGATGTGGACACGGCCGCCTCCCGCCCACTCGAAGGCGCGTTCTATCTGTGGTCGATGGACGAGGTCGCCGCCGCCGTCGGCCCCGACCTCACCCCGGTCGTCGTGGCGCGGTTCGGCCTCCGTCCCGAAGGCAACGCCCACGATCCTCAAGGCGAGTTTCGTGGCCGGAACGTGTTGTACACCGCACATGACCTCGAGTCGGTCGGCACCCAACTCGGGTTGGCGATGGACGACGTGATCCGTCGGTTGCGACAGGCACGGCATCGGCTCTTCGCGGCACGACGCCGGCGACCTGCGCCCGCCCTTGACGACAAGATCGTCACGGCGTGGAACGGGCTGATGATTGCCGCGTCCGCACGAGCCGCGAGGCTGTTACAGGGCCAGAGTTCTCAGTCGCCGGTCTGGCTCACGATGGCGGAACGGGCGGCCCACTTCGTACGCAGCACCCTGTGGGACCGCGACACCAATCGGCTGCTGCGGTCGTGGCGCGATGGCCGTCCGGGCGTGGACGGGTTCGCTGAAGATTACGCGTCTGCCGCCTGGGGTGCGCTCGAACTCTTCCAGGCCACGGGCGACCACGTCTGGCTCTCGTGGGCCCTCGACCTGCAGCAGCGACTCGACGCCGACTTCTGGGACGACGAGGCCGCGGGATGGTTCAGCACCGCCGGCGACGATCCGTCGATGCTGCTGCGCCTCAAGGACGACCACGACGGCGCCGAGCCGTCCGCCAGTGCCCTCGCCGTCGCGAACCTGCTGACGCTGGCGCACCTGACCGGTGACACGCCGGCGCTCGCACGGGTGGAGCGGACACTGGCGCGCGGGGGGCCCGATGCCGGACGGACCGCGCGGGTGTCGCCCTTCATGATGGCGAACCTCGCTACCATGCATGCGGCCGTCCGCCAGGTGGTCATCGTCGGAGACCCCACTGCGGACGACACGCAGGCCTTGCACATCGAGGTGGCCCGGCGCTACCTGCCTTTCGTGGTGGTGGTGCCGATCGACGTCCGCGCCCCGCGCGAGATGCTCGCACGGTCGCTGCCGTTCACGGCGTCGCTCGGCGTGCAGGAGGGTCGCGCGACCGCCTACGTGTGCGAGGGGTTCCTGTGTCGGGCGCCCACGAGCGACCCCGAGCTGTTCGGGCGGCTGCTGGACGACATGGAGACAGGCTGATGACAGCGTCGGAAGGGCAGGGCGGGCGTCGCCTCCTCGAGGTGATCGTCTCGAGTGTGGACGACGTGCGGGCGGCGTGGGAGGGCGGGGCCGACCGGGCAGAAGTGGTGTCGCGGCTGGACGAGGACGGACTCACGCCGTCGCGCGACGTCGTCGAGGCAATGCTGGCGGCGGCGCCGTTGCCGCTGCGGGTCATGGTGCGGCCGTCGAACGTGTTCATCGTCTCGGACCCGGCCGAACGGGAGGCGATTGTCGACGATGCACGCCAGTGGGCGGGCCTGCCGCTGCATGGCGTGGTCACGGGGTATGTCACGCCGGAGGGCGAGGTGGACATCGACTTGCTGCACGAGGTGGCCGACGCCGCGGGACATCCGGTGACGTTCCACAGGGCGATCGAGCGCGTCACGGCGGACGACGCCGCCGCGGCACTGCACGCCATACCGGCCGTCGATCGCATTCTGTCGGGCGGTGGCGCGGGCTCGTGGACCGAGCGGCTGGCCAGGCTCGAGCACTTGCAGCGTGTCGCCACGCCGTTGCGCGTCATTGCCGGTGGGGGCGTGGATCTGGAGGCCGTCGAGTACCTCGTGACGTCGCCGCTTGTCGGCGAAGTGCACGTCGGGCGGACGGTGCGGCAGGACCGCCACGTGGACGGGCCGGTGTCGGTGGCGGCCGTCCGGGCTATCCGGGAGCGGCTCGAGCGCGCTGGATCCGTGCCACCGCCGCCGGGTCCATCTGCACGCCCACCTCGGTGATGCGTCCGTCGACGTCGATGATGAGGACTAGATCACACGACGTCGTCCAGGCCTCGCCGGTGTCGCGGAGGACGCCGCTCAGGTCCACGTGCCCGGTGGCCAGGCCGCGTGCGATGTCGAGGTCGCGGATGGCCACCTCCGGCGTCGTGAGCGCGAAGCGCAGCGCCGTGAACAGCAGCCGGTACGCCCCTGGTCCGCGGGCCACGAGGCGCACCAGCGGATCAGTGGGCGGGCGCCCCATGATGTCCTCGTAGGCGACGCCGTTCAGGCGGAAGGTGGCCTGGCGATGGAGGAGGTCACCGGGCAGGTCGAGGCTGCCTTGGTTCACGTAGGCCATCCACTCGGCGACGCGGGCCCCGAATTCGCCGGGTGTGAGCATGTCGCGAGTGTAGCAAGGCGCGTGCAGCGGCCCTGTTATGATGGCCGTCGATGACCTACGACGTCGAGATCATGCTGCGCGGCGACGAGACGGTGTACACCGAGACGCTGCATCACATCGGCAACGAGATTGGCGACTGGACCGTCGAGGATGCATCGACGCTGATGCACTCGGTGCTCAAGGCGATCGACCGCGTGCTCAATCCCGACCGTGGCGACGAGCCCACGACGGCGATGCGCGGCGTCAACTGGATCGTCACGTCGCACGAGGGGCAGGCGGTGGTGGCGCTGGAGATTCACAGCGCGTCGGCCGTGGCCGGCCCGTTTGCCATCGACCGCGATCGCCTGGAGACGCTGTTGACCGACGCGGTGAAGACACCGATGACGAGCACGGGCGTCGTGCACTGATTGACGCCTAACGCCTAACGCCTCACGCCCCACGCTCGGGAGGCCGGTGGTGGCAAGCGGCGTGCGCGGTGCGGGCGGAGAGTACCCGCGGCGGCATGGCGCTCGGCGGGGGTGCTTCGCGAGCCGCCGGCCGCGGCGAGTCATCCGCCGGGATGGCGAAACTGGCAGACGCACGGGACTTAAAATCCCGGGTCCCGTAAGGGGCGTGTGGGTTCGATCCCCACTCCCGGCACCATCGGATCGCGTCAACGTGTCCTGACGGCCAACTCGAGTCCCCTGGGCGGTACCCGACGTGCTGGTCCATCCGCCGGCTCCCGTTGTGTCGTGAGCAATGTCACCCCATCCATGCCTGACGCCTGCAGCGCATCCAGCACCTCGACGACGCGGGCGTATGCCACGCGGGCGTCGGCTTTGACGTAGAGGGTCTTCTCCGTCTGGGACGCCAAGGCCAGACCCACTCGCTTCGGCAGTGCCGCCGCGGTGAGCCGTTCGCCGCCGAGGTATACGGTGCCGTCGCTCGTCAGCGCGACGACCACCGCCTCGGGAGCGTCCGCGCGGGGCACCGCCACGGCATTGCGCGTCGTGGCCATCTGCACGCTGACGCCGGCCTGGAGTGGCGCGGCGCCAGCGGGCGGCTGCGTAAGGGCCGCCACGGGGAACGCCGCCACGAGTGAGACGCAAGACGCTGCAAATCGGCAAGTCATGGCTGTCACTCCTTTGCGCCGGCGGTGGTGTCCGGTGCGTCCAGCACGGCAGCGCTGCCACCGGTCAGGTGCTGCTGCTGGAGTGCGGCTGCTCCCATCAGGCCGCCCATGCCCATCGACTCGACCGCGCTGCTCGGGATGAGCATCAGTGCGCCCTTCTCCTTCAGGCCCTCGTAGAGCATGTTCATCGCGCGCAGGTGAAGCGCCCTCGGGCTGTCGCGGTAGGACCGGGGCGCCTCCTCGAACGAGTGGGCAATCTCCTTCTCGGCCTCTCCGAGAATGATGCTCGCCTGCTCCTCACCAGCCGCCTGTGCCTCGCGCGACATCGCATCCTGCAGCGCGCCGGGGATGACCACGTCGCGCATCTTCACCGATGACACCCGGTGGTCGTGGTCCGCTGGTCGATGCGTGCCGATACGCGATCCACGAAGGGACGACCCAGAAGATTCGCGGACCGCGCACACCGGCAAAACCGGCCCAGGCGCAGCACGACCGCGCGCTCCCACTGTTGCGCGATGTGGAGCGCCTGCATCAGCACGATGCCCACGGCCGCCGCCACGACGAGGGGCCATGGATGACCGATGAGCGCAAACGCCGCCGCACCGGGCCAGGACCAGTCAAGCACGCACCTCCCTCACTGCTCCCGCCCGTCCGCCACCACGTCACACACCGTGTCGAACTCCAGCCCCTTCTCGCGAAGCGCCGGAATAAGCAGGTCCACCGTCTCGACCACGTACGCCCGGTCGGCCCTCGGGTTCTGGTGGTGCCCGTCGTGCAGCACCAGGATCGACCCCGCCTCGGCCCGCTCGGCAAACCGCTTCACCAGGCGCGCCGGACGCTTGCGGCGTCCCCAGTCCCAGTCCCACAAGAGCAGGCCCCAGCCCACCAGCCTCCGTCCACTGCGCCGCAGGGCGGTGACCATGCTGGCGCTGCGCGCCCCGGCGTGCGGACGAAATGCCGGACAGGCCTGGACGCCCGCCAGGTCTCGCAGCCGGCCTTCAGCTGCCGCGAGCGCCGCCTCGACCTCCTCGGCAGGCAGACGGGCCAGCGCACGGGAGTCGGCATGCAGCGCGATGCCATGCCCCTCGGCCGCCGCCCGACGCACGATGGGCACCGTCTCCGGTGTGAGATGGCTGTCGATGATGAAGAACGTCGCCTGCACCCGATGCTTCGCGAGCACGTCGAGCAGAGCCGGCGTGGCTGTCGGGTTCGGACCGTCGTCGAACGTGAGGTACACGACCGGCACGCCCGGCTTGTCGTCGTCGGCAGGCGGCGCCTCCCACATGGCGACGTCGTCGTTGGTCCAGTCGAGCAGGAAAGGGAAGGGCGCGACGTGCGCCAGGAACAGGACGACGCCGACGATGACCGGGACGACCCACATGGCTCCATGATCGAGGAGCGGCGCGGCGGCTGCAATGGCGACGATGCACAGGGCGCGTGGGGGCGTGGGCGTTCAGCGCGATACTACGACGCCGACGTCGAGCGGCCCCGGCCTCCCGCCCGCGAGCGCGTCGGCAGCCGAGACCGGCGGCACGTCGGTGCGCCCGCCATCGTCGGCCAGGTTCGGTCCCACGCTGTAGACCACGTAGCCACTGGCCGTCTGGCGGTAGCGGAGCGGGCCGTCGGCGTACGGGTCCATGGGCACCGCGTCGAGGAAGCGGGGGGCCAGGGCGTCGAGCGTCTGGGGCAGGCGATCGGCCTCGGCGCGCCGATACCGCTCGATGGCGAGCGCGGCACGCGCGGATCGATCGGCTGCGAGCGTGTCGCGGCGTGCCGCTCCGAGCAGCTCGTCCCACGCCCGGGTCGGCCAGAGGCCCATGAACCAGCGGCCACGGACGAACACCGACCGTGACCCGAGGCCGCGGCGCTTCTCCTCGAGTTCGGCGAGAGCCACGGCTCGGGCCGTGTGCGAACGCCCGGCGATGTCCATCGCCTGCGCCCACTCACGCAGGTCGCCGGCGAACTGCCGGCTGAACCAGGGTCGCCACAGCCACGGCCACACGCCTCGCCGTGGCAACGTCTGGTGCGTCGGTGTCGCCGGGGACGGTCCGTAGTAGAGCCGCCACACGTTTTCGATGGTCCTGGCGCGTGCCTGCGCGACGGTCCGCGACACGAAGGTCGGGTCCTCGGCACGCTCGAGCGCTTCGGCCCATGCGCGCAGGGCCGTGTCACCGGGGGCGCTGCGCGAGAGGACGTCGCCTGGTGATGCGGCAGGTGCCCACACGCCATCGTTGCCCACTGCCCGGCGCACGACGAGCCCGACGACGGCAGAGGCTGCCGCGTCGTCTCCCCGGCCGGCGTGGGCATGATCGAGCGTCCGCAGCGCGACGAGGCGCGAGAGCTGCGCCAGTCCTGCCGTCCTGTACGGAAAGTCAGCGGCACCATCCATCGAGCTGAAAGGCAGTGCGGTGGCCTCGTCGGCCAGGGCCAGCGCCATGCGGCCTGACGCCAGCAGGGCCTGGCGCGCGGCGTGGGCGTCGTCGCCGGCGTTCAGCGCGAGGCTGCCGGATCGCAGGGCGGCCTGGTCGAGCACGGCCGACCACGCGCCTGAAGGAAGGTCGCCTGTGAGGACGGCGGCCGCCGCCAGGCGTGTAGCCGCTGCACTTGGGGGGGAGGCAGCGCGCGCGACCGGCGCGCCACTCGCGAGGACCGCATCGATTTCGCGCACCAGTCGGCGCCGCTCGATGTGGTCCCACAGCGCATGCAGCGCCAGCGCCAGGCTCACAGCGAGGAGGACGACGAGACCGGGCCGGACTCGTCGGTGGACGCGCGGCAGAGCAGGAGATGCGGTCATCGGGGCGACTCCTCACCGGGCCGCGACGGCCCCGGGTCGTCGAGACGACGGGACGCCTCGTCGCGGCGAAAACGGGCGAGCGCGGCGGCGGCCAGCTGCTGAGCCTGGGGATCACCCTCGAGCATGCTCGACACGTGTGCGGCGCGCATGGCCTCCGGGTTCGCCGACAGCGCGACCGGCTGCACCTGTCCGCTTGCCGCGTGCAGGCCCGCCGCGGCGGCCAGCAGCGCCGCGGCCGCCAGCCAGGGCCAGCGTGCCTCGCGAGGGGCGCTGAGACACGTCGCACGCAGCGCGTCGGACGGCCCGCGCACCCGGTATCGCCGCAGCAGGGCCTCCACCTTCTCGTCATCTCTCACGAGAGCACCTCGCGCAGCCGCGCCAGGGCGTAGCGATAGCGGCTCATCACGGTGTTCATCGAGACCCCGACGATCGCGGCAATCTCGCGGAACGTGTGTCCCTCGAAGACGTGCAGGTGCACCACCTCGCGTTGTTCCACCGAGAGACGTCGCAGCGCCCGCTCCAGCGCGAGCCTGTCGTCGTCTGCCTCGCGCGAGGGATCGATCGCCTCGAGTAGCGGCTCCTCCATGCCGGTCCATCGCAGGCGCCACCGCAGTCGCGAGTAACAGGCGTTGCGCACCGAGGCCCGCAGGTATCGCTCGACGTCGTGGGGCAGCATGCGCAGGCGGAGGAGGCCCGCGAAGGCGTCCTGCACCGCGTCTTCGGCGGCAGGGGTGTTGGTGAGGAGCATGAGCGCATACCGATAGAGCGAGGGGCCATGCGCGTCGTACAGCCGCCCGAGGACATCGGCCTGGTCATCTGGCGGAGCGGGACGCATCACCCGTGTCTAGAGACGCGCGACGGACGCGGTTTCGTCTACAGTGGGCGCATCATGTCGATTCGCCGTCGCACGTTCCTCTCGTCCTCGCTCGCTGCCGCCGGTGGTCTTGCCCTTGGTAGCCGCGCCGAGGGCCGTCTTCCTGAGCCGCAGCCGGGCGCAGTCGCTGCGGCGGCGGCCAGCAGCGCGCCCCGCATCCGTGTGGCCGCGGTTGGGCTCAACCACGGGCACATCAACGGCATGGTGCAACTGCTGCTCGCCTCCGGCGCCGAGCTCTCGTGGGTCCATGCGGAGGAGCCGGACCTGCGCGCCAGATTCCTCGAGCGTTTCCCGCAGGCCCGCTCGGCCCGCACCATGCAGGAGGTGCTCGAGGACGACAGCGTCCACCTGGTGGCGTGTGCGTCCATCCCGAACGCCAGGGCGGGCGTGGCGATGGCGGCGATGCGGCATGGCAAGGACGTGCTGCTCGACAAGCCCGCCATGACCACGCTCGACCAGTTGCGGGAGGTGCGGCAGGTGCAGACCGAGACCGGGCGGCTGTGTGCCGTGCTCTATGGACGGCTCGAGAACCGTGCCGTGACGCGCGCCGCCGAACTCGTGAAGGCGGGTGCCATCGGGCGGGTGGTGCAGACCATCGGGTTCGGTCCTCATCGCCTCAACCCCTTGTCGAGGCCCGAGTGGACCTTCAATCGCGAACAGTACGGCGGCGTGTTGTGTGACCTGGCGACCCATCAGTGCGACCAGTTCCTCCACCTGACCGGATCCACGGAGGCGCAGGTCGTCGCGGCGCAGGTCGGCAACGCCCGCCATCCGCAGTACCCCGGCCTCGAGGACTTCGGCGACGCGATGGTACGCGGCAACGGCGGCACCGGCTACATGCGGGTGGACTGGCTGAGCCCCGACGGCCTCGCCACCTGGGGCGACTCGCGCCTCACCGTCATCGGCACCGAGGGCTACCTCGAAGTGCGCCACAACATCGACATCGGCGGCCAGCCGGGCGGCAATCATCTGCTGCTCGTCGATCAGAAGGCGACACGGCGCATCGACTGCTCCGATGTGGTGCTGCCCTTCGGGCCCCGACTCGTGGACGACGTGGTGAACCGGACCGAGACGGCGATGCCGCAGGCCGAGGTGTTCCTGGCGATGGAACTCGCGCTGCGGGTGCAGGCCCAGGCGCACCGAGTGTCGTTCCTGTCGTAGAGTGTGGCAACTCCTCTCTCCAGAAAGGCATGCCGTGAGTACCCACGATTCCTCCCCGTCGTCCCAGAGCCGTCGGGATTTCCTCGGCAGGACGGTCGCCACCGTCGCCACTGCCTCCCTGGCGGGCGCGCTCCCCGTCGAGGCGACCGTCCAGAGCCGTGCGGCCTCCACCGGGCGAGTGCCTGGAGCCAACGACCGGATCCGGCTCGGGTTCATCGGCTGCGGCATGCAGTTTCACGTGCTGCTCAGCCGTGGCTTCGAGCCACGCCGGACGTCGGGCGGCGACATCGAGTTCGCCGCGGTCAGCGATGTGTGGCAGCCGCGGCTCGACTACGCCCAGAAGCAGACGGGTGCGCCCCACGCCTACCGCGACTACCGCGAGCTGCTCGCGCGTGACGACATCGACGGTGTGGTGATTGCCGTGCCCGACCAGTCGCACTTCCGCATCGCCAGCGACGCGCTGCGGGCGCGCAAGGACGTCTACCTCGAGAAGCCGATGACCTACACCATCGACGAGGCCGAGCGCCTGCATCGACTGGTCGGCGAGACGGGGCGGATGTTGCAGGTGGGCGGCTCGGGCGTGAACACGCCGCTGCACTGGAAAGTGAACGAGTACCTGACGGCCGGCAAGATGGGCAAGGTGCTGTGGGGCCTCATCAGCTACAACCGCAACACGCGCGAGGGCATGTGGGACTACCCGATCCCCGGGGTGGGTGGGGAGGCCTGGCCGGACGCGCCGGTGACGCCCCAGAACCTCGACTGGGACATGTGGCTGGGCCCCGCCCCGAAGCGGAAGTTCAGCAAGGAACGCTACTTCCGGTGGCGCAAGTACTGGGACTACTCGGGGGGCAATGCCACCGACCTCCTGTTCCATCGGCTGGGTGCCATGAGCGCGATGATCGGCTTCGACTTCCCGACGCGCGTGACCGGGGCCGGCGGCATCTACGTGCAGAAGAACCGCGAGGTGCCCGACACCTACATGACCGTCGTCGAGTACCCGGGCGAGTACTGCGTGAACATGGTCTCGTGCATGGCCAACCAGACGTCTGCGCCGATTACGGTGTATGGCAACTGGGGCACGCTCGAGATCGTCCCGCCGCAGCGTCCGGCGCCGGGCACCCCGCGTCAGCCCGGCGTGAACCGTGACGGGACGGCAGTCATCAAGCCGGAGCGGCAGTTCCTCAAGCAGTTCCAGGAGGCCAACGACGGCCAGACGGAGGTCACGCTGCAGGCCGACCAGCCGGCCGAAGACCTGGCCGACAACTGGATCAACGCGATGCGCAGCCGCAAGACGCCCATCTACGACGTGCTCAAGGGCTACCAGGTCACCGTCGCAATCAACCTCGGGGTGCAGTCGTACCGCGAAGGCCGGACCATGGGCTTCGACCCGGTGAAGCGCCGCGTGTTGAACCGGCCCGTGCCGCCGGCCGAGTACCTGCCAGAAGACGCGTAAGCAGCTACGAACGGCAATCCCCGGTCGGCGTCGCGAGCAGCAGCCGCTCGTCGCGCCGGCCGGGCGGCAGGTAGACGGTGATCCGCTCGCCGCTGTCGTTGGACTGCTCCTCGAAGACCCACGTGTCGTCCGTTCCCGCCCGAACCACCCCGAGCGGCACCCGTCGCACCACCGAGTCGAGCAGGCACGAGGTGATCGACAGGTGCTGCACGGCCACCGCGAGGTCGCCCGCCGCATTGAGGTAGGTCCACCCGGTCACGTACGTCACGATGTCGCACCAGTCGACGTCGGGGTCGCCCTCGTTCCGGGGATAGCGCCTGAGGGCGTCGAACCAGAACACCGGCCCGTTGGGGCCCGGCCCCTCGTGCAGGTTCAGCACGGAGACGGGGTAGGTGCGTCGTTCTTCGGCCGAATGCGGATGCACGAAGACGCCGAGGTAGGCGCCACGCAGCTGCCACTCTTCGACGCGGTCCACGTGCGGGGCGAGCGCGTCGGCCAGTTGCAGCAGGGAGGGGGAGGCCGCATCGTGGTAGCGCAGCGGCTCGACGTGGCCGCCGCCGAGCGTGGCGAGGGCGTGTTTCGGCACGAAGGGCCCCAGGGGGGCGCGCATCGGTGACCGTACGGCGTCAGGGCTCTCGAGCAGCACCTGCTGGCGGCAGAAGGCCGGTGCCCAGGTGGTGGCGGTGACGGTGATGGGACGCGCCGGTCCGGTGTCGGGCACCATCATCCACGTGGCGCTGAACGGCACGCCCTTGAGCCAGGCTGATGGGATGTCGGTGAGCCTGATGGGCACTTCGGCCGTCTTGGAGACGGGCCGCCACGCCGGCTTCCAGGTGCCGCGATCGACCATGCCGAACGGATGGAGCTTGCCGTCGTCGCGCACGACGGCGACGAGGAAGCGCTCGGCGGCCGCCGTGAGCGGGGCGCTGAGGGCGGACGCGACGGTCGCCGCCGACGCGACGAGCAGGGCAATCACGCGCAGGTGCATGCGGGCACTCCTGGCAGGGCAGGCCTATCGTAGCGCGGTCGCGCACGCCGGGGCCGCCTGGCAGGCGTTTGGCCGTACAATCATGGCCGCGGTACAGCCGTCGCGCTCCGCTCGTGGGGCGCTGTAGAGGACGCCAGATCATGAATGCGCAGGTTGGCATGGACATCACGGAGCGCGCCCGTCGTGCGCTCTCCCGCATCCCCCCGTCGGTTCACCAGAGCGACGCCCTCGTGGCCGACGTGGCCGATGCCATCCGCGGCGCGGTGAGGGCTGCGTATCAGAACGCCGCCGTCATTGCCTCGAGCCGGGTCCACGACGAGGGCGGCGAGCACCTGCCCGAATCGCGGGCGAAGCGCGAAGAGGCCATGGCGCTGGCCCGCGAGTACGAGAAGCTGGCCGACCAGTCGCGCTAGGCGCCAGCCCGCGCGCCGCAGTCCGAGGAGGAGAGCATGCTGAAGGAGTTCAAGGAGTTCATCGCGCGCGGCAACGTGGTGGATCTCGCGGTCGGCGTCATCATCGGCGCCGCCTTCGGTGCCATCACCACCTCGCTCGTCAACGACGTCGTCATGCCCGTCGTCGGCCTCGTGCTCGGCAACGTGGATTTCAGCAGCCTGTTCGTGGTGCTGAGCAATCCGGGAGGCGTGCCGGTGCCGCCCACTCCGGAGGCCGCCAAGGAAGCCGGTCTGGTGACGTTGAACTACGGGTTGTTCATCAACACGGTGGTGAACTTCCTCATCATCGCGGGCGCCGTGTTCTTGCTCGTCAAGGCCATCAACCGCCTGAGGCGTGAACAGGCGGCCACGCCCGAAGAGCCCGCGGCCCCGCCCGAGGACATCCTCCTGCTGCGCGAGATCCGAGATGCGTTGAGACGATGACCGACGGGGCGCCCCTCGTCGAGTGTGTCCCCAACGTCTCCGAAGGGCGTGACGCCAGCATCATCGACACGTTCACACGCACGATCGCCGAGGCGGCCGACGTCCACCTGCTGCACGTGGATGCCGGGTACGACGCGCACCGGACGGTGTTCACCTTTGCCGGCCCGCCCGAGGCCGTGGGCGACGCGGCCATCGCGCTCGGACGCGTCGTCGCGTCCCGCGTGGACATGCGGCGGCACCACGGCGCGCACCCGCGCATCGGTGCCCTCGATGTGTGTCCGTTCGTGCCGCTCAGCCACTGCACGCTGGAGCGCTGCGCCCTGCTCGCACGACGCGTGGCCTCGGCCCTCGCGCACGACCTCGACCTGCCCGTCTACCTCTACGAGGCCGCCGCGTTCCGACCAGGACGGCGGAGCCTCGCGGAGTTGCGGCGCGGCGAGTACGAAGCGCTGGCCTCGCGGCTGACCTCGCCCGATGGCGCGCCGGACTTCGGCCCGTCCCGGCCGTCGCCCCGGCTTGGCGCGACGGTGGTGGGCGCCCGCCCCTTTCTCATCGCGTGGAACGTGTCGCTCGACACGCAGGACGTCGCGGTCGCTCGGCGCATCGCCGGACGTGTGCGCGCGTCCGGCACGCGGCAGCGGCTGCCCGACGGCCGCACCGTTCACGTCCCGGGACAACTGCCGGCGCTGCGGGCCGTGGGCTGGGCCATGCCGGCGTACGGCCTCACGCAGGTGTCGATGAACCTGCTCGACCACCATGTCACGTCGCTGCACGCGGCCTGGACGGCGGTGAGCGCCGAGGCAGCACGTGAGGGTGTGCGTGTGGCCGGCTCTGAACTCGTGGGGCTGGTGCCTCTCGAGGCCCTGGTGGCCGCGGGAAGGGCCTTGCTCAGCAGCGGCCCGACCGGCGACGCGGCCGCCGTCGAGGCCGCCATCGCCGGGCTCGGGCTGGCGCACCTCGCGCCCTTCGACCCCCACCAGCGCATCGTCGAGTGGCGCCTGGATGCGGTGCGGCGCGAGCGGGCCACATGACCTCGCGCGGCCGGCGGGGTGTTGCGGGCGCACTACAATCCTGAGGTGTCCCGTGCCACGTCTCCCTCGTCCTGGACGACCGTCCTCCTGCTGCCACTCCTGACCTTCGCGGGTCCTTGGCACGCGGGCGTGAGCCGGGCCCAGCAGCCGCCGACACTCGACGAGCAGGTGGTGGTGACCGGCTCTGTGGCGCCTGCGACACGAGGCTCGGTCGGACGTTCGGTCACGGTGCTCACGGCCGACGACCTCCGTGGCCTGCCGATCCGGACGGTCACAGACGCGCTGCGTCTGGTGCCAGGGCTCTGGGTGCGGGCGCGCGGGCCCTTCGGGTCGCAGACCGACTTCTCGCTGCGGGGGGCCGGGTTCGGACAGGCGCTCGTGCTCGTGGACGGCGTGCGGCTCAACGACGTCCAGTCCGGTCACCACAACGGCGATCTGCCGCTGCAGGTGGACGACATCGAGCGTATCGAGGTGCTCGGCGGCGCCGGTGCGTCGCTGTTCGGGGCCGATGCCGTCGGCGGCATCATCCATATCATCACCAGGCGCGGCGGCGGTGGACACACCGTGCAGGTGGCCGGGGGCGCCTACGGCCTGGCACAGGCCCAGGCGTCGTGGCGCCCTGCCAGCGGCCTGCTGCAGTCCGCCAGCGCGTCGTTCGAGCGGGCCGACGGGTTTGCCCCCGCCCGCGACTTCCAGCACGGTCACGTACGCCTTGCGGCGCGGCTGGGTCAGACCACCGTGTCGGTGGCGCACCTGGACAAGGACTTCGGCGCGGCCGGCTACTACGGCCCGGCACCCTCGCGCGAGTGGACCGCGCAGACACTGCTCTCTGCCGACGGCGTGCACCGCCTGGGTTCAGCCAGCCGCGTCCAGCACACCGCCTGGTACCGCAGTCACGGTGACCGCTTCCACTACGACCCCCGGGTACCGGGCTCGCAGCCCAATCGGCATCGCACCCACAGCGTCGGCGGCACGGTGCGGGTCTTCCGGCAGGTCCGTGACACGATGGTGTGGTCGGCCGGCGGCGAAGCGGCCGTGGATGTCCTGCGCTCGTCGGCGCTCGGCGACCGCGAGGAGACCCGGGCCAGCGGGTTCACCGAACTGGAGATGGTCGTGGGCGACGTCCGGCTCTACCCGGGCGTGCGCTTCGACGACTACTCGACGTTCGGTCACGCCTGGAGCCCGGCGGTGGCCCTGGCCTGGCAGGCGCGCTCCGACGTCAAGCTGAGGGCGGCGGCCGGACGGGCCTTCAGGGTGCCGTCGTTCACCGAGCGCTACTACACCGACCCGGTGCATCGGGCCCGCGCAGACCTGCGTGCCGAACGCGGCTGGACGGGCGAAGTCGGCCTCGACTGGTTCCACGCGCGCGGCTGGACGGCAAGCGGCACCGCCTTCGTACGGCGGGAGGACGATGTCATCGACTGGATTCGGGCGTCGACGACGGAGCCGTGGCAGACGCGCAACATCCGGGACGTCCGCACGCGGGGGCTCGAAGGCGCACTGCGCGGCCGCCTCGGCCGCCTCGCGGTCGGCGCCCAGTACGCGTGGACGATGGTCGAGACCGAACCGCTGGCGGGGTTGTCGAAATACGTGCTGGACTACGCGCGGCACGGCCTCTCGGGCGATGTCGTGGTGCCGTGGGGCTCGCACGCCAGCGTCAGCCTGCGGCTCGAGCATCGCCGTCCCGAACAGCGGCCGAGATACACGCTCGTCGACATGAGGGCCCAGCGGTCGTGGGGACGGGTGACGCTGTTTGGCGAGGCCAGCAATCTCTTCGACGCGGCCTATCAGGAGGTGTCGGCCGTAGACATGCCGGGGCGCTGGCTGCGGACGGGGCTCGAGATTCGCTGAGGGCGGGCGCCGGAGGCCGCCGAGAACAAGTGACGGCCGACGCCGTCTCAGAGAGGACACGCAAATGGCACGAGGCTGGGAAAGCAAGGCGGTGGAAGCGCAGCAGGCCGCCCACGACACTGCCGCGATAGCGGGCCGCACCGCGCTGTCGCCGGCCGAGGCGGCGCGCCGCGAGCGCGAGGCCTCGCTGCAACTGGCGCGGACGCGCGTGCTCGCCGATCTCCAGCAGGCCTGCCGGCCGCCGCACCGGGCGATGCTCGAGGCCGCCCTTGCCGACATCGATCAGCGGCTGGCCGACGTGGCGGCCGACGCCGAAGGGCCACGCCCATGATGCGACGCCACCTCCTGCTCGCCCCCCTGCTGCCGTGGCTCGTGCTGGCCGCTGCCTGCAGCGGCGGCAACGGCGACGACCCACCGGCCGAGCGCCGCACCGCGCCCGCTGCGACGACGGCCCCCGCCCCCGGGCCGGACGATTCCTCGCGCCCGCGCATCGTGGCCCTCGGCGACAGCCTCACCGCGGGGCTCGGACTCGACCCCTCCGAAGCATGGCCCGCCCTCGTGCAGCAGAAGCTCGACGAGGCCGGCTACGACTATCGGATGGTGAATGCGGGGGTCTCCGGAGACACGACCGCCGGCGGCGTCCGGCGCCTCGACTGGGCGCTCGAGGGGAACGTCAAGGTGCTCGTCCTCGAGCTCGGGGCCAACGACGGGCTGCGCGGGCTGTCACCCGACGAGATGCGCCGCAACCTCGACACGATCATCACCGAGGCCCGCTCGCGCGGTATCGCCGTGCTGTTGTGCGGGATGGAGGCCCCGCCCAACTTCGGGCCCGACTACACGCAGGCGTACCGTACTGTCTTCAGCGACCTCGCGCGCAAGCACGACGTCGCGTTCCTGCCGTTCTTTCTCGACGGGGTCGCCGGCGAGAGCCGCTTCAACCAGTCCGACGGCATCCACCCCAACGCCGAGGGCACGCGACGCGTCGCCGCCCTCGTCTGGCAGGCGCTCGAGCCCCTGCTCGAACGGAGCACGCCCTCCACATGATTGAACTGCGCGGCATCTCGAAGACGGTCGACAGCGGGGGCCATCCCCTCACCATCCTGCATCCCATCGACCTCGTCGTCCCCACGGGACGCAGCGTCTCCATCGTCGGCCCCTCGGGCAGCGGCAAGAGCACGCTGCTCGGGCTGATGGCGGGCCTCGATGCCCCCTCCACCGGCGACATCGTCATCGACGGGACGACCATCACGAGGATGTCGGAAGACGAACTCGCGCGGTTGCGCGGGCGGCTCATCGGCTTCGTGTTCCAGTTCTTTCACCTGATGCCGTCGCTCACCGCCTACGAGAACGTGCTCGTGCCGATGGAACTGGCCGGGGCGAAGGATGCCCGCACGCGCGCCACACACCTGCTCGACGAGGTGGGCCTGTCGGAGCGGGCGCATCACTATCCGTCGCAGTTGTCCGGGGGCGAGCAGCAGCGGGTGGCCCTGGCCCGCGCGCTGGCCAACAATCCGAAGGTGCTGCTGGCCGACGAGCCGACGGGGAACCTCGACACCAGCACGGGCCAGCACGTCATCGACATGCTCTTCGACGTGAACCGCGACCGCGGCACCACGCTCGTCCTCGTGACCCACGACCGCGACCTCGCGTCGCGCGCCGACATCCAGGTGGTGATGCGCGACGGGCGCATCGTCGAACAGATCGAGCGAACCGCGGCAGGCCTGGACGTGACGGCGAGAGCGCCGCACGCAGCCTCACGGCCCGAGAAGTCGGGGCCGTTTGCGGACGCCCCCGACGAGGTGGGTGTCTGACATGTTCACGCTGCGCATGGTCTGGCGTGAACTGCGGGCCTCGTGGGTACGGCTGGCGTTCTTTTTCCTCTGCGTCGCCCTCGGTGTTGGCGCCATCGCCGCGTTGCGGTCCGTCATTCAGAACGTGCGCCACGTGCTCGTCAGTGAGGCACGCGTCATCACGGGCGCCGACGTGGTGGTGTCCACCAGCCGCCCGTGGGTGCCAGAGGTCCGTGCGGAACTCGACACGTTGATTGCCGCCGCGCCGGTCTCGCGCCGGGTGGAGGTCGTGGAACTGGCGACGATGGTGCGCCCCGACGACCCGGCGAAGCCGGCCGCACGAATGGCGGAACTGCAGGCCGTGGACGTCGGGTTTCCCATCTACGGCACCCTCACGCTCGACGGTGGCGAGGCCTTCAGCCACGACCTCCTGCGCGGACGGGGTGCGCTGGTGCGGCCGGAGTTGCTCGTGCAACTCGACATGGACGTGGGCGACCTGCTGCGAATCGGCGAGCAGGCCTTCGAGGTCCGCGGCGTCATTGCCAGCGAGCCGGGCCGCCGCGCCGGGATGTTCAGCATCGGCCCGCGGGTGCTCATCGACAGGGCCGACCTCGAGGGCACGGGCCTGCTGGCCTTTGGCGCACGGGCGCGGTTCGCCATCCTGCTCGAACTCGACGAAGCTGGCATCACGCCGCTCGTCGAGACCATTCGGGCGGGCTTCCGCGAGCGGTTCATCAACGCGCGTTCGTATCGCTCGACGGAGGACCGCGTGGGCGACGACCTGCGCGTGGCCGAGAACTATCTGAGCCTCATCGGGTTCGTGATGGTCGTGCTCGGCGGCATCGGCGTGTGGAGCGTGACGCGCGTGTTCGTTGGCCAGCGCATTCGCAGCATCGCGGTGTTGAAGTGCCTGGGTGCCACCAGCCGGCAAATCCTCGCGGTGTACGCGACGCAGGTGGCCACGCTCGGACTCGTAGGCAGCGTGCTGGGGCTGGCGCTTGGCTGGCTGGCGCTGCGCTTCGTGCCCGTCGGCCTCTTCGGCATCGAAGGGCTCGCGGTGTCGTTGACGGGCGGCGCGGCGTTGCAGGCGCTGGCCGTGGGCGTGCTCGTGTCGCTGCTCTTCGCGCTGGTGCCGTTGCTCGAGGTGCGTCGCGTGCGGCCTCTGTGGCTGCTGCGCGACGAATCGGCACGGACCTCCCTCGGCGGACGCGTGGCGCGGATCGACGTCGTGCAATGGGTGGTCGGCACCGCCGTGGTGCTGGCGCTGGCAGGGGTCGCCTCGTGGCAGGCGGCCTCGTGGCGCGCCGGGCTCATCGTGTCGGTGGGGTTCGTGGTGGTCACCGTGGTGTTGGCGGTCGTGGCGTCGCTCGTCATCCGCCTCGTGCGCCCGCTCCGTCACGCCCGCGTCTTCGCCCTGCGTCACGCCGTGCTGAGCCTCGGGCGGCCGGGCAACCAGACGCGGGTCATCCTGCTGGCGGTCGGCCTCGGGGCTTTCTTCATCCTTGGCGTCCGCCTCGTGCAGGGCAGCCTGCTCGGCGAGTTCTCGCTCGACCTGCAGAAGGACGCGCCCGACATGTTCCTGCTCGACGTGCAGCAGGACCAGGCGCAGGATGTCGAACGCATCCTCAGGACGGCCGTCGGGTCCACGCCCATCCGCATGCTCCCGGTGTTGCGCGCGCGCGTCGTGTCCGTCCGCGGCCGTGAGGACGATGTGGCGTCGGCCGAGGGCGTCCAGGGGCGGCAGGGACTCGGCCGCGAGTTCGTGATCACGTATCGCGACCACCTCGAAGTCAACGAGACGCTGCTCGAAGGCGAGTTCTGGTCGGACGAGGCGCCGACGATGCCGCAGGTCTCCATCGAAGAGGCATTGCAGCGAAACGCGGGCCTGCAACTGGGCGACATCGTGCGCTTCGACGTCCTGGGACGGGTCATCGAGGCGCAGGTGACCAGCACGCGCAACGTCAACTGGAACGACGTCCGCGCCGGCGGGTTCATGTTCGTCTTCCGCCCGGGGACCCTCGAGCAGGCGCCGCATTCCTACATGGGTATCGTGCGGGGGCCCGAAGCGCCCGCCGACCGTGCCCGCCTGCAACGCGACCTGGTGCTGGCGCATCCCAACGTGTCGGCCATCGACGTCCGCGAGGTGGTGCGCGCCATTCAGGGCGTGCTGGCCAACATCACGCTGGCCGTGACGGTGGTCGGTGGACTCGCGCTCTTCAGCGGCGTGCTCATCGTCGTGGGGTCGGTGGCGATGACGCGCTATCAACGGCTCTATGAGTCGGCCATCCTGAAGACGCTCGGGGCGCCGCCGCGCACGATTACGGTCATGGTGGCGCTCGAGTACCTGGGCCTGGGCGCGCTCGGAGGGCTGGTGGGGGCCCTGGGGGCGGTGGCGCTGAACTGGAGCGTGTCACGCTACCTGCTCGACATCACCTGGCAGCCCGCGCCGGGCACCGTGGCCGCCGGCATCCTGCTCACCGCGGTGGTGGTGGGGGTCGTCGGCGTGATGGCCAGCCTCGACGTCGTCCGCAAGCGGCCCCTCGGGGTCCTGCGCGCCGAGTGATGCTAAGATCGGCTGGATACGGACCCGCCAGCGGGACGGCCTGGGGAGATCGCGGGAATGGATACGTCGGAGTTCCATGAGGCATTGCTGCGCAAGCGGCGTGAGTTGATTGAGGGTGACGGGCTGCGTCCCATCGGCGAGATGATGGGCAACAGCCGTCAGGGCGACATGGCCGACCAGGCCGAGGGCATCAACGAGGTGCACATCGCCCTCAAGCTGCGCCAGACCGACGCGAAGATCCTGCAGGCGATCGAAGAGGCCCTGGCGCGTATCGAACGCGGCACGTACGGCATCTGCCGCGACTGCGGCGAGCCGATCTCGGATGCCCGCCTCACGGCCATCCCCTGGACGCGCGTGTGCATCACGTGCAAGGAAAAGCAGAAGTGAAGACCGCCGACCTGCTCGCCCTGCTCCGCGAGTTCTACCGCGAACGCCTCGCCCTGTTCGACCGGCACGTCCGCGGCGCCCAGGCGATTGCCGACTACGAGTTCAACAACACCTACCAGTACGTGATTGCGCGCGAAGAGACCCACCTCCAGTGGATCCGCGACGCGATCGTCGATCTGGGGGGCTCCGCTGACGCTGACGGGCAGGAACTGGCCGTGCCCGGCGGCCGCGGCACGGCGCGTGAGACCGCCATCATCGAGGACGACGCGCGCGCGCAGCGGGAGTTCGTCGAGCGGTGGCAGCCCCGCGTCGAGACCGTGCACCACGCACGCCACGCCAACCTCCTGCGGCTGGTGCTCGGCGAGATGCGGGAACATCAGCGCTTCTTCGATCTCGCTCTCGAGGGCCGCGACGATCTGCTCGGACGCCGGCTTCCCGGCGCGAGCACGGGCGACGGAGTGTTGCCCGTCCGGTGGGTGGAGTAGCACGCGTCCCAGTCGCGATTGCCCTCGGCAGCAACCTGGGCGATCGCGATGCGCTGCTCGACACCGCGGAAGAACGGCTCGCGGTGCTGCTGTCGGGGGCCGTGGCCTCCGGCCGCTACGAGACGACGCCGGTCGGTGGTCCTCCCGATGCGCCCCTCTATCTGAATGAAGTGGTGGTGGGGTCGACCACGCTCGGCCCGCGGGTACTGCTGCAGACGCTGATGGCGCTCGAGCAGGACGCCGGTCGCGAGCGTTCGTCCCGCGACGCCCCCCGGACCCTCGATCTCGACATCATCCTCTACGGAGACTTCGTCATCGACGAGCCCGACCTGGTCGTGCCGCACCCACGATTCCGCGATCGCGCGTTCGTGCTCGACCCGCTGTCGGAGATTGCCGGAGACTGGGTGGACCCCGTCTCCGGTCTGACGATGACGGAACTGCGCCGACGTCTGTAAGGTAGGGCCGCCTCTCCGAGGCGGCTATACGCCTCACGCCGCACGCCTCACGCCTCACCCGCCCGCGGTGTCAGGCGCGCGCGCTGTCGACGGTTTCCGATTCGGCGCGTGCCGGCACCGGGGCCTTGCGCAGACC
>JAEZDP010000106.1 GCA_023418055.1 Acidobacteriota bacterium | reverse complement strand
TCGCGCAGCGTCGGCAAGCGCCGCAACTGCGCGGCCAACTCGAAGCCGTCCATCACCGGCAGCCCGATGTCGAGGAACGCCGCGTGGAACGGCCGCGTCGCGGCCAGGCGCATCGCCGCGAGGCCGTCGTGTGCCACCTCGACGTCGTGACCCATCAGCCGCAAGGCGTCTGCCAGCAACGTGGCGGCATCCTCGTTGTCGTCCACGACGAGAATCCGCGCGCGCGGCGTGGCCCCCAGGTGGGCTGCCTGGCCGTCGTCTGCGTCGCCCGACGCCTGCGGCAAGGGAGCGCCCGGCAGGCGCACCACGAATTCGCTGCCCATCCCTGGGCCGGCGCTGTGTGCCGTCACGCGGCCGCCGTGCCGACGCACCAGGCTGCGCACGATGGCCAGCCCCAGTCCCAGTCCGCCCTTCGACCGGTCGATGGCCTGGCGCCCCTGGGCGAACAGGTCGAACACCACGGGCAACATGTCGGCCGCGATCCCCATACCCGTGTCACGCACACGCAACACCACATCGTCGCCATCCACGGCGGCGCTGACGTCGATGTGCCCATCGGCCGGGGTGTACTTGCTCGCGTTGCTCAGGAGGTTCGACACCACCTGCGCGAGCCGCCCGGGGTCGCCGAAGACGACCAGCCCCGGCGGCACGTCGACGTTGAGGGTCTGCGTACCCATCTCGAACAGCGGACTCGACATCTCCACCGCCCGTGTGACGACGTCGCGCACGTCGACCAACTCCATCTTCAACGCCACCTTGCCACGGGTGATGCGCGACACGTCGAGCAGGTCGTCCACGAGCCGCGTGAGGTGGCGCACCTGGCGCTCGATGACCGTCCGCTCGCGAGCCGAGGACGTATCACCCCGGAGTTCCATCAACTGGAGGGCCGTGAGGATGGGCGACAACGGGTTGCGCAGCTCGTGCCCGAGCATGGCCAGGAACTCGTCCTTGGCGCGGTTGGCTGCCTCGGCGGACTCGAGCAGACGCGCCTGCTCCCGCTCGATTCGTGCGCGCTCGATCGACTCCCACAGGCGGCTGGCCACTCGCTCCACGAGTTGCACCTCGCCTTCCGTCCATCGTCGCGGCTCGGCGGCGTGCACCGTCATGGCGGCCACCACGCGGGACGCCTTCAGGATGGGCGCGCAGATCATCGCGCGTACGCCGTCGCGGCTGAAGGTCGTCCGACGCGCCTCGTCGAGGCGGACATCGCGTTCGCTGTCCATCACGACGAACGGCGTGCCTCCGGCCATGTCCTCGAGGCACGACCTGAAGGTGTCGGCATGGCGTTCGGCCGTGGCATAGGCGCACCGCGTGGCGTCGAGGTGCGTGCCGAGCATCCGGGCCGCCGTCTCGATGATCTCCTCCGGGTCGGTCAGGACGCGGACGGCATCGTCGAGCTGCACGAGCAGCCGGTCGGGGGTGATCTCCTGCAGCACGCCGAACATCCCGAGCACCCGACCGGTTTCGTCGTAGAGGGCCCGTCCGCTGGCGGTGACCCAGCGTTCGCGGTCGTCGTTGACGATCCGGTAGTCGAGGCAGTAGTCGGTGCGGGTCGCCACAGCCGTCTCGACGGCAACCCGCGCACGCTCCCGATCGTCGGCGTGCAGCAGCTGCCGCATCGCGGTCCACGTCATGGGAGTACCCGACGGGACGCGGAAGATGGCGGCTGCCCGCTCGGACAGTGTCACGAGGTCGGAGTGAACGTCGTAGCTCCAGTCGCCCAGACCCGCCGCGTCGAGCGCGAGGTTGAGTCGGGCAGTGTCGGCCGCCGCGGCGTCTCGTGCCACCGCGAGCGCGCGGGCCATGGTCGACGAGTCGGCCAGCGTCATGCGGTCGTGCTCGCGCGCCCGCACAAGGTCGGTGACATCTCGCAGCCGCACCGCAACCCGGCCCTCGCTGGCGTCGCCCATCGGGAACGCGTGGGCATCGAACACCCGCATCCGCCCTGACTGCGCCAATTCTGCGCGCCCCGGCATCCGTCGCGTGGCGACGTCGTCGCAGAGGCGCATCCAGGCTTCCCACTGTTCAGGTATCACTTGGTGCACGGTACGGCCTGATATCTCAGCCGTTCCGGCGTAGTCGGCGAACCGCTGATTCGCCGCCACGAAGCGGTAGTCACGGCCGCCGCGGGCGCGGGGGGTGACGGGCTCGAGCACGCACAACGCATCGTCGATGGCCTGAAACAACGCCGCCCAGACCGCTTCCGCTCCGCGGGAGCGCGTGGCGCTCAACGGTGTGTCATTCGGTGCGTGACGTGGCTCGTGGCGCATGGACTGGCGAATCGTCGTGTTCACGTGACGTGCTCCCACTGGCTGGCAGGGGCTCCGTTGGGGCAGCTATGTGCAAGCCACGCGCCACACCGGCCGGCGTCGGACCTTCGTGAACGCGACGATTCCTACCCGCGACGCCCGGTGCGGGTAGTGGCATTACCACTTGTCTGGACCAGAGACCACAAAGAGGGTGGAATTGACGCCCAATGCCTGACTAATGCCTGAGGCCTGACGCCTGAGGCCTGACGCCTGACTACGAGACCGTCGGGCCCCAGACGAGGCCGACGACAAAGGCGAGGGCGAGGGAGAGGCTTGCGCCCACCACGCAGACCGCGATGGCACGCCAGCGGCTGCGGTAGTCGAGGGCGTGCTGCACGGCGACGACCATGGCCACGAGCATCCAGATCCACGTACCCGCGAAGACGGGGGTGGCCATGGCCGGGAACATGGCAAACACCTGGATGAGGCCGGGCGCCGCCGCAAAGCCCGTGGTGCGGAGCAACTCGCCGAGTGTCGCGCGGGTCTGCGGTTCGGGCAGCATGCGGGTACCGATGTGGAACATCAGCACGGCCCAGGCGACCCAGGTGAGGCAGGCCAGCACGCTCACGGTCACGAGCGTGGCCGGCCGGGGGCCGTAGAGGCCGGCGGCCCCGATGCCGGCCGCCAGACTGGCCAGCACGACGGTCAGGGCGGCCTGCCGGGTCGTGCTGCGGTCCGCTTCGATGCCTTCGTACATCGCGGCATCCAGCATGGCCGCACCCATCAGG
>JAEZDP010000488.1 GCA_023418055.1 Acidobacteriota bacterium | reverse complement strand
GCCTCCAGGCGGTGCGCGGCCACGCGCACGGCGAAGACGGCGGCCTGCTCGCGCGCGGTTGTCGTCCGCACCCGCACTTCGTGGGCCTCGAGCGTCGCCGCCGCGATGGCGCCCACCGGGACGAGCGGACGCATCCGGCGCAACTCGGCTTCGGCGAGCCGCGCCTCGGCTGCCGCACTCCGCTGGTCGGCCTGCACCTGTTCGAGCGCGGACTGCGCGGCCTGCACCTGCGCCGCCAGTTCCGCACGGCTGCGCGCGTCGAGCAATGCGGGAGGGACGGGGCGGACCGTGGCCACGACCTGGCCGCGGACCACGCGGTCGCCAGGCTCCAGCACGATGCGCGACACGGCACCCGCCACGGGCGTCGTGAGCGTGAACACGTCCCGCACCCTCGTGCGTCCTTCCTCGTCCAGCGTCACGCGCATCGGCGCGCGCACCACCTCGGCGCGTTCGACCTCCACGACCTCCGGCTGGAGCACCTGGACGAGCAGGAAGACGAGCAACAACGCTCCCGCCAACCAGGGCCACGCCCTCACGACCCGCTGCACACGGCCCACGTCAGCCCCCCGCCTTCAACACCTCGATCATGTCGAGGTGGTCGAGCCGACGCCGGACGACGAGGCCTGACAGCGCGCTGGCGGCAAGCGTGGTCAGCACGGCCCAGGACGCCATGCGAGGCGACACCTCGAGCGGAATTCTGAAGACCTCGCTGCTGAAGCTGGTGGCGATCACCCGGCACAGTGCCTCGCCTGCCACCAGGCCGCCCGGCAGGGCCAGCACCGTCAGCACCGCCAGTTCGCCCAGCAGAATCATCGACACCTCCTGTCGCGTGAAGCCCAGCACCCGCATGCTCGCCAGCTCGCGGCTGCGTTCGGCCAGCGAGATGCGGGCCGCGTTGTAGATGACGCCAAACGCGATGATGCCGGCAAACACGACGTTCATCGAGATGGTGACCGCGAGGTTCTGGGCGACGATCTCGCGGAAGTTGCGCAGCGCCCGTGCGGTCAGCGCCACGCCGGCCACCGCGGGCGTCTGCTTGAGCGCACGGTGCAGGTCGTCCAGACGCGCGTCGTCCACCAGCAGATACGCGCCCGAGGTCGTCGACCCTTCGCGCAGCAGCCTGTTGAGGGCCTGGCGTTCCATGTACGCCGACAGGCCCAGCGCATCGTCAACGGTGGCCGCGACGTGCAGCTGGTGGACCGGGCGCTGGCCTTCGAGCATCTCCACGCGCAAGGTCTCGCCGGCCTGAATGCGCAGCGCACTGGCGAGCGTGGACGACAGCACCACCCCTCCGGGCGGCAGGCGCTGTACCCGGCCGTCGAGACTCACGATGCGATTGAGTTGCGGGTCGGCGTCCAGTCCGAGCAGCGACACCGTGCGCTCGCGGTGTCCCACCCGCAGCCGCACGGCGACGGCACGCATCGACTCCACCTGCAGCACCCCGGGCAGCCGGCGCATCGCATGCCGCGCGGCGGCCGACTGCGGTTCGACGAACGTCACGGCAAGATCGTGCCGCTGCGCCGACCCGAAGAGGGTGTTGATGAGCACCGAGATCGCGTCCACCATCGTGAAGCCGACGAGCAGGATGGCCACGGCCGATGCCATGCCCGCCACGGACGTCAGCGTACGGACAGGCTGGCGCTGGAGGTTGCGCAGCACCATCCGCGTGGCGGTCGACAGCAGCGGACGCAGCACCGGCGCCTCGATGAAGCTGTGACGGTACCTGGCAGGTGCCTCCGGTCGCATCGCCTCGGCGGGGGCAATCCGCACGGCACGCCGCACCGCGCCCCAGGCGCCCGCGGCGGCGGCCCCGAGCGTGCCAACGATGGCCAGCGCGGTCACCCCTGCCGACAGCCGGAACTCCAGCACGGGGAAGCGGAAGTACTCGTTGTACATCTCGACGATCATCGCGCCGAGCCAGGACCCGGCCGCGAGGCCCAGCAGTGCACCGCCGCACGCTATGGCCAGCGCCCAGGCGAGGTAGTGCCGGGCGATCGCCCCGTTGTGATAGCCGATGGCCTTGAGCGTCGCGATCTGCGGACGTTGCAGTGCCACCGCGCGCGTCATCGCCACGTTCAGGACGAACGCTGCGACGGCCAGGAAGATCATCGGCAGCAGGACGCCGAAACTCCGCAGCTGCGCAAACTCGTTCTCGATGGTCCAGTTCGAGAGCTGGCGGGCCCGCGGCACGGCGCCGAACCCCCCGTAGGGTTCGAGCAGGCGGTCGAGTTCGGCGAGCACGTGCGCTTCGGCCTGCGGCTCGGTCAGCGTGGCGACGAGGTCGTTGAACCCTCCCTCCATGTCGAACGCACTGGCCAGCGCCGCATGCGACATCCACAGGATGCCGAAGGTGCGGTCGTCGGGGATGAGCGCGCCCGGCCGCATGACGTACACGAACTCTGGCGACAACGCGATGCCGACGATCACCAGCGACCGGCGTCGGCCGTTGACGACCGCATCCACCCGATCACCCGGCTGCAGCCCGTGCGCACGGCAGAAGGCTTCGCTGGCCATGACCTCGTCCGGGCGCGTGGCATCAATCCAGCGGCCGCTACGGAGGAACAGGTCGTTGAGCGGAGGGCGTCCTCCGGCCGGCAGCGACACGAGCCGGCCCTCCGCGGTCTCGGTCATGCCAGGTACGTCCAGCGTGACGTCCACGACGACACGCGTGTGTACGGTGTCCACACCGGGAATGGCCGCCAGCCGCGACACCAGGTGGTTGGGTGCGCGCGTCAACGAGACGAAGACATCGGCGAAGCGCTGGCGCTCGTAGTAGCGCGACGCCGTGCGCTGCAGCGAGTCGAACGCCGAGAGATACATGACGCACATCGCCACGCCGGCAGCCATCACCAGGGCGATGGCGAGGGCCTGGCCCCGCATGCTCCAGAGGTCGCGCACCACCTTGCGATGCAGGGGGCTCAGCAGGCGCACGAGCAGGCGCGGCCGCGCAGCCGAACGCCCGGGACTCACCACGACAACTCCCGAGGCTGCTGGCGGCTGGTGTTGGTCGTCACCGAGGCGATGTGACCGTCGGACAGGTGCACGACCCTGTGCGCCATGGCGGCGATGGCGGCGTTGTGGGTGATGAGTACGGTGGCGGTGCCGAGGTCTTCGTTCACGCGGGCGATGGCCTCGAGCACGATGATGCCGGTCGTCACGTCGAGGGCGCCT
This sequence comes from Acidobacteriota bacterium, assembly GCA_023418055.1. GTDB lineage: Bacteria > Acidobacteriota > Vicinamibacteria > Vicinamibacterales > Vicinamibacteraceae > JAEZDP01. The sequence continues at coordinate 3,597 of JAEZDP010000488.1, read as the reverse complement.
GTCGGTTCGTCACACAGCAGCACGGCCGGTTGCTTGGCGATGGCGCGCGCGATTGCCACGCGCTGCTGCTCGCCCCCGGACAACTGGGCCGGAAAGTGATCGAGACGATCGCCCAGCTGCACGAGCCCCAACGCGTCGTCGGGCGACAGCGGATTGTCGGCAATTTCGGTGACGAGCGCCACGTTCTCGCGTGCGGTCAGGCTGGGAATGAGGTTGTAGAACTGGAAGACGAAGCCCACGTGCCGGCGGCGGTATTCGGTGAGTGCCCGCTCGGAGGCGTGTGTCAACGCCTGCCCGCGGTAGACGACGTCGCCGGAAGTTGGCGCATCGCGCCCGCCGAGGATGTTCAGGAGCGTGGACTTGCCGCTGCCCGACGCTCCGAGCAGCACCAGCAATTCACCTTCGTGGACGTCGAGATCGACGCCACGCAGGGCGTGCACGACCACCTCGCCGAGCACGTACTCACGCGTGAGCGCCCGAGCCGACAGGACGACGGCAGGCGAGGACCCGCGCAACGCACGGGCGTCGGGACCGTCGGCCGGACCGTCGGCGGGCATGGGCACACTGTAGACTCTTCCTGCCGATGTGTAACGCCTGCGTATGGCGCGAGCGAACCCCATGACCCGACTTCACGCCTCAGGAGTCCTGAGCGTCCTCTGCCTCGTCGTCCTGGGGCTCGGCCTGCAGGAACGCGTCCGACTGGAACCCGTGCTTGCCGACCCCTCGCGGCTGGCACTCGACTGGCGGCTCGATGGCAGCGGGCAGTGGGCCATCGGTAAGGGCCTGCTCACGTTGACGCGAGCCGGCACGCCCGCGGGGCCGATCCGGCGGCCCTCGGCGATCGCCATCCTCGACGGGCCCGCGTTCGGCGAGGTCTCCGTCGAGGTGGACGTGCGGTCCACCGCCCCTGGCGCCGCGGTGACACCCAGGCGGGACGTCCTGCTCATCGCCGGGTACCAGTCGCCGACGCGGTTCTACTACGCGCACATCTCGGCCATGCGTGACGACGTGCACAACGGCATCTTCCTGGTGGCCGATGCCGACCGGCGCCGGATCGACAGCGCGTCGTCGGTCGCGCCGCTCGTCGATCAGGCATGGCACCGCGCGCGAATCGAACGGGAGCCTCGGAGCGGTCGCCTCGCGGTGTTCTTCGACGAGCGCGAGGCGCCGATCATGACGGCCGAGGACACCACGCTGTCGTGGGGCCGTGTGGGCGTCGGGTCCTTCGACGACACGGCGGAGTTTCGCGCGATGCGTGTGGAGGGGGTGGTCGCGGTCGAGGGCGGGGTCACGTCCGCGCGGTGAGAGCGTGGGGGTCAGCGCGCAGGCCTGCCCTCATCGCCTCCTCGTCCCGTGGCGTCCGCCGACAGCACCCGCGTCAGCGCCGAGATCCCTCCCACCCGCTGCAGGCCCGGCACGTAGCACCCGGCCACCAGACGCTCGTCGTCTCCGGCGAGGTCAGCGACGCCACCCGACACGTGCATCTCACCGGCCGGCACCACGGTGGCCGCCAGCCCGGCCCAGTACCGGGCGTGTCCCGTGGCCTGCACCTCAACGGGCTGACCGCGAACCGTCTGCCCGAGCCAGCGGACGGCCGTGACGACGTCCTGGATGCGCGCCTGGTCGTCCGTCGGGTTGAAGGTCAGAAAGTGCTGGTGCTCGCGCGCACGAGGCGTCACCGACGTGCCGGTCTGGAAGACCTGGAGCACGAGCACCGGGCGCCCCTGCGCGAGGGCCGTGGCCACCTCGGGCTGCGCGCGACCGGCATCCAGCCCGTCGGGATGGACGACGAGCAGCGGACGCCCCTTCCCCGCGCGGTACCACGACGCGACCCGGTCGTCCTCGCTCTCGCGTGTCAGGACGCCGTCGGCGCGCCTCGACACCGGCGTGGGCCACGCAGCCCCCGTCACGGCCGCAAGCCGCGACCGCAGCACCTGCGGGTCGGCCGTCGCCTCCGCCTGTCGTCGCGCGGCGTCACGCCACGACAGGAAGAGCGCGGGCAGATCGGCGGCACCTGGCGGGCGGCTCTGCCCGGCCCAGGCCAGCATGTCGGGCAGAGCCTCCACGCGCACCCCCGACTCGCGAACGGCCTCGGCCCGGCCGAACGCCTGCGTGTTCAGGAACTGATAGACCGCCTCGCGACTGCCCTGATGGTAGTTGTGCGGGGCGTCGAAGTGCTGCGCGGTGAGGTGCTGGCCGGCGCCGTACAGGTCGTAGATGCGTCGAATCGCTGGGACCTCCTCGTCGGGGGCGTGGCGCGTCCAGTCGCCGCTGGCCGAGACGAGCAGCATCGGCCGCGGCGCCATCGCCGCGATGATGTCGAGGTTCGAGAGCCCGTGCCGCAGGCCCGGCGCGTTCTCGCAGGCCGATCCCCCCTGCATGTAGGCCGACACCATGTTCACCGGGGCGGCGTAGGCGATGCGGTCGTCCACGGCTGCGAGCAGGAACACCTGGGTCGCTCCCCCGGATGCGCCCGTCGCGCCGATGCGCGTGCGGTCCACTTCCGGCAGCGACTCGAGGAAATCCACCACGCGCAGCGAGTTCCACAACTGCAGGCCGAGCGGACCAAAGGCCCAGAGGTGCTCCGCCGGGCCGCCGAAGCTGTGTGGGATCTGCGTGGTGTCGGCGTACCCGACCATATCGTAGATGAACACCACATGGCCCTGCCGTGCGAGCTGCTGGGCGCGCGCCGGTACCGACGCCACGGCGCTGTGTTCGAGGCGGCCGTACGTCCAGTGGCCATGAGGCGAGACGACGGCAGGGTGAGGGCCGGGCGCAGACGGGAGAAACAGGTTGCCCGCGAGGAAGAACCCCGGCCAGGTCTCGAGCACCACCTTCTCGACCGTGTAGCCGCTCCGCTCGAGGCGACCGAAGCGGCGCGGCGAGAGCGGGGTCCGCGCTGGCATGGGGTCCAGACCGGCCGCACGCAGGATCTGCCGCTGTACACGGTCGCGGTGCGCCTCCCACTCGGCTCGCCCCGCAAAGGCCGGCAGCACCACGGGGGTGTCGGTGTCAGGCGTCAGGCGGTTGCGCCGGTCCTCGGCGGCCGGCGACGCCGCCGTCTGTGCCAGGGCGGCAACGAGGAGCAAGGGAAGCAGCATGGCCGACACTCTACGCCAACTGGTGCGTGGCGGGTCCAGGCTTGCCGCGCGGGGCTGTTGCCAAGGGACAGGGCGGGTGGTACCGTCGTGCACGGAAGAACAGCCCGACTCAGCGTACGAAGGGTGTCGAGCCCGCCTGACTCGACCCGACCCGTGGTGCCCTCGAGCGGAGCCCCGTGTGCTCCGGCAGCCTTCCGAGCAGGGACGGCTGCACGCCGTTCGAGAAATCAGGCAGGGAGTACACGTCCGTGGCCAAGAGCCTTTTCGTCGGCAACCTTCCGTTCCAGACCAGCGAGCCGGAGCTCGAGGAACTTTTCGGGCAGGTCGGGACTGTCGACACCGTGACGGTCATGCGTGACCGGATGACGGGACGGCCCCGGGGCTTCGCCTTCGTCTCGATGGCCTCCGACGAAGAGGCGGACAAGGCCATTCAGCAGCTCGATGGCTCGAACCTCGGCGGCCGCACGATCGCCGTCAACGAAGCACGGCCGCGCCC
>JAEZDP010000440.1 GCA_023418055.1 Acidobacteriota bacterium | reverse complement strand
GTGGCGAGAGCGCGGACGGCGGGCCCGTGGTGGCGCTGCGCGGCTGGGCAGGGAACCCGGGGGAACGCTCGGGAGTACTATCCCGGCATGGTCGGACTGCACCTGCGTCATCTCCTCACTGCCACGTCCCTGTCGCTGCTGCTGCTGGCGCCGGCCAAAGCACTCGACGTGGCCGATACCCGCTTGCTGCAACAGCCCGCGGTGAGCGCATCGCACATCGCGTTCATCTACGCGGGCGACCTCTACATCTGCGACCTCGAGGGGCGTAACGTCCGACGCCTGACGAGCGACGCAGGCGTCGAGCGCAGTCCGGTGTTCTCGCCAGACGGCTCGACGATTGCCTTCAGCGCCGAGTACGACGGCAACGTCGACGTCTTCGTGGTGCCTGCCACGGGCGGCGTGCCGCAGCGGCTGACCTGGCACCCCGGCGCCGACATCGCCCAGGGCTTCACGCCCGACGGGGCCTTCGTCCTCTTCACGTCGCCCCGTGCGGTGTTCAACAACCGCTACACGCAGCTGTTCACCGTGCCGGCCGCGGGCGGCGTCGAGACAGCGCTGCCGATACCGCATGCCGCGCGCGCGGCCTACGCGCCGGACGGGCGGCAGATTGCCTACAACCCGCTCGGGCCGTCGCACCTGCAGTGGAAGCGCTACCGCGGCGGACGGGTGTCGCAGGTGGTGATCTACGAGACCGGCACCCACGCCACCCGCACCGTGCCGCAGCCGGAGACCCGCGCCAACGACGTCGATCCGATGTGGCTCGACGGTCGCCTGTATTTCAGGTCCGATCGCGCGGGTGAGTTCAACCTGTTCGCCTTCGACCCGGCCAGCGGCGACGTGGCGCAGATCACGCGCCACGACGATTTCCCGGTGCTTTCGGCCTCAGCGGCCCACGGCCGCATCGTCTACGAGCAGGCCGGCTTTCTGCACGTGTACGACGTCGCGGCCGCTGCCTCGCGCAAGCTGACGATCGGCGTCGTCTCGGATGTCGTGGACCGTCGTCCGCACTTCGTGAAAGGCGCGCAGTGGGTGCGGTCGGTCGCCCTCTCGCCCTCCGGCGCGCGCGCGGCACTCGAGTTCCGCGGCGAGATCGTCACCGTGCCCGCCGAGAAGGGCGATCCCCGCAACCTGACGAATTCCCCCGGCGTGCACGAGCGCGCTCCGGCGTGGTCGCCTGCCGGGTCACGCATTGCCTACCTGTCCGACAAGGGCGGTGAGTACGCGCTGCACGTGGCGGCGCACGACGGCCGCGGCACGCCGCGCGTCATTCCGCTGAAGGGCAGCGGCTTCTACGATGCGCTCCGCTGGTCACCCGACAGCACCGCCATCGCCCTGCGCGACAACGGGCGGACGATCTCGGTCGTGGATGTGGCCTCCGGCCGGCAGTCGGTCGTGGCCGCCGAGCCGTACTACCGGCCCGGCGCGTTTGCCGACAGCAGTTACAACTGGTCGCCGGACTCGAAGTGGCTGGTCTACACGCTGTTCAGCGGCGCCCAGATCGAATCGGCGCACCTCTATTCGGTGACCGAGGCGAAGTCCTATCCGCTCACTGACGGCTTGAGCGACGTCAGCGAGCCGGTCTTCGACCCGGGCGGCAAGTACCTGTACCTCTTCGCCTCGACCGACGCGGGTCCGGTGCGTGACTGGTTCTCGCAGGCCGGGGCCGACATGCGCGCCACGCGCGCCATCTACCTCGTCGTGCTCGCGAGTGGCGAGCCGTCGCCGCTGGCTCCGGAGTCGGACGAAGAGAAGCCCGCCGGGGGCACATCCGAGGACGATGGGAAGAAGGCGCCCGATGGCGAGGACGACGAGGAGGACAAGGCAGAGGCGACACCCCCGACGCCGACGCGCATCGACGTCGACGGGCTGGCCACGCGCATCGTGGCGCTGCCGGTGCCGGCGGCCGACTACCGCAGCCTTCAGGTGAGCCAGAAGGGGCGGTTGCACTACCTGCGCACGGCCGCGGGCGAGACGTCCTTGCAGATGTTCGACCTCGAGAAGCGCAAGGACGAGACGTTGCTGAGCGGCATCGACGACTACGTGTTGTCGGCCGATGGCAAGAAGCTCGCCTACCGCAAGGGCGAGCGATACGCCATCGTCGAGGCCGGCAAGACCATCACGCCGAGCGAGGGCACGATTGCCGTCGATGCCGTCCAGGTGCGCGTCGATCCTGCCGCCGAATGGCCCCAGATGTTCGACGAGGCCTGGCGCATCAATCGCGACTACTTCTATGCCACCAACATGCACGGCGCCGACTGGCCGGCGATGCGGAAGAAGTACGCGACGTTCCTGCCGCACCTGGCGCACCGCACCGACCTCACCCGCCTCATTCAGTGGATGCTGAGTGAACTGGCGGTGGGGCACTCCTACGGCGGAGGCGGCAGCCCTCGACGGTCGGCCGACGCCGTGCCTGGTGGCCTGCTCGGCGCCGACTACGAGATCGCCGACGGCCGGTACCGTTTCCGCAAGGTCTACGGCGGCCTCAACTGGACGCCTTCCCTGCGCTCGCCGCTGACGGCCCCCGGCGTGGACGTGCAGGCCGGGGAATACCTGATCGCCGTGCGCGGCGTGGACGTGCGACCGCCAGCCAACCTGTACAGCTTCTTCGAGAACACGGCTGGGCGTCAGGTGGAGATCACCGTCGGACCGAATGCCGATGGCACCGGCGCCCGCACCGTGACGGTGGTGCCGCTCGAGAACGAAGGCGCGTTGCGCAACCGCGACTGGGTGGAGGGGAACCTGCGCAAGGTCACCGAGGCCACCGACGGCCGCGTGGCCTACGTGTACGTGCCGGATACCACCACGACCGGACACGAGTACTTCAAGCGCTACTTCTTCCCGCAGACCAACCGCGAGGCGGTCATCATCGACGAGCGGTTCAACGGTGGGGGACAGGTGGCCGACTACTACATCGACCTCCTGCGGCGTCCGCTGGTGT
>JAEZDP010000331.1 GCA_023418055.1 Acidobacteriota bacterium | reverse complement strand
TTCCCGACGGCTATTGGCACTGGACGGGGAGCGGCTGGTCCGCGCTCGTCTACCTCCCACTACTTGCGCCGTCCTTCATCGTCTCGCCTGGCATCCTGCAGAAGGTGTACGGCGCACGCGACGGCCGTGCCGTCCGCCTGGGCGTGCTCATCAACGCGGTGGTGCTGCTGGCGTTCGCGGCGTTGCCCCCGCTGCTCGGGATGCTCGCGCGCGTGCAGCATCCCGAGCTGTCACATCACGAGCTGGCGCTGCCCACGCTCCTGCGCTACGACCTGCCGCCATGGCTTGGCGCACTGGGTCTGGCGGCGCTCTTCTCGGCAGAAGTCTCGACCGCCGACGCCATCCTGTTCATGTTGTCCACGTCACTCGCGCGCGACTGGTATCGGGGCCACGTGCGCCCACAGGCATCGGAAGGCGAGCAGTTACGCGTCGTACGGCTGGCGGCCATCGTGAGCGGTCTGGCGGGCATCGGCGTGGCGCTCTGGGCCGAGTCCATCGTGGCGACGATGAAGGTGTTCTACGGGGTGCTGAGCGCGGGGCTGTTCGTGCCGGTGCTGGCCGGGCTCTACCTGGGCCGCGTGGGACGCCACGAGGCGTTCGGGGCGATGGCCGGTGGCGTCACGATGACGCTGCTGTTCGAAGTGACGACCGGGCCGGCGGGCGCGTGGGGGATCGCGCCGGTGCTGTGGGGCCTTGGGGCCAGCGCACTTGCACTGGGGCTCCTGTCGTGGCGGCGGGTCAGCGCAACGTCGGCGCCACGGTGACGAGTGCGGCGACCACGTCGGGGTCGAAGGCGTAGCCCGACTCGTCGCGAATGAAGTCGAGCGTCTCGGAAAGGCTCACGCTCTGGCCCTGCGGCCTCGGGTGCTGCATGGCGTCGAACACGTCGGCCACATGCGTGATGCGTGCCGCCAGCGGAATCGTCGTCCCCTGCAGTTGCAGCGGGTATCCGTGCCCGTCCCACCGCTCGTGATGCGACAGCGCGATGGTCTCGGCCGTCCGCAGCAGCGGGCCGACACTCCCAGACAGGATCTCGGCGCCGATGACGGTGTGGCGCTTCATCTCGGTGAACTCCTCAGGCGTCAGGGGCCCGGGCTTGAGGAGGATGGCGTCACGAATGCCGATCTTTCCGACGTCGTGCAGGGGCGCGGCCCGTTCGATGAGGAGGGCTTCGGCTTCGTCCAGGCCCAGGGCGCGCGCAAGGGCTCCGGCGGCACGCCCTACGCGACGCGTGTGCTCGCCGGTGTTGTCGTCGCGGAACTCCGCGGCGAGCGCCAGGCGATCGAGGATGTCGAGGCGGGCGAGTTCGAGCTTGCGCGTGCGCTCCTGGACGGTGGCCTCGAGCCCGCGGTTGTAGAGGTCGAGTTGCAGGTACAGAAACCGCGTCGTCAGCAGGTGCCGGATGCGCAGCAGGGCCTCGACGGCGTCGAACGGCTTGTTGAGGAAGTCCTTGGCGCCGGCACCGAGGGCACGCTGCCGCACGTCCACGCTGAGATCGGCCGTGACGACGAGCACGGGCAGGTAGCGCTCGGCGGCCAGGCGCGGGCGCAGGGCGTCGAGCACGCCGAAGCCGTCGAGACCCGGCATGTGCAGGTCGAGGAGGATGAGGTCGGGGCTGAGGCGGTCGACCAGCTCGGCGGTTTCTTCCGGCACCGTCGTGGAGTGGATCCGGTGGTAGCCGGCAGAGGTCAGCAGGCGCTCGAGCAGGCGGATGTTGGCGGCCTGGTCGTCGACGATGAGGATGCGCGCGCGGCTGATGGCTTCGCTGACGCTCGACACTGCGGCTGAGTATAGCGTGGGGCTGGGGGTCAGGCTTGCACCGGCAGACGATTATGAAATGATAAGCGGACCGCCACCGAGAGGCCGCAGAGATGTCAGCCAACCCACTCCGCCTGAAGAGCATCCATCACGTCACCTTCCTCGTCGGCAACGCGAAGCAGGCCGAGTTCTACTACCGTAAGGCCTTCGGATTTTCGCAGGTCGCCTACGCCGGACTCGAAACGGGCGCACGCGACCTGGCGCGCTACGCCATCCAGCAGGGCAAGGCCCGGTTCGTGCTGGCCACGCCTTACCGACACGACAGCCCCGAGGCCGATCACGTCCATCGCCACGGCGACGGCGTCTACGACATCGCCTTTCATGTGGAGGACGCCGATGCCGCCTTTCACACCGCGGTCAGCCGCGGGGCACGTCCCGCCATTCCGCCGCGCGAACTCCGCGACGAGCACGGCAGCGTCCGACACGCCGCCATTCATACCTACGGCGACACGCTGCATTCCTTCTACTCCGTCGTCGATTACACCGGACCCTTCCTGCCCGGCTTCGCCGCCCGTGACGTCCGCGGCCAGGACGTCGGACTGCTGCGCGTCGACCACATGGTGGGTAACGTCGAACTTGGGCGGATGGAGGAATGGGCGGCCTGGTACAGCGACGTGCTCGGCTTCACCCGCTTCCTCAGCTTCGACGATGAAGACATCTCGACCGAGTACAGCGCCCTGATGAGCATCGTGATGTCCGATAACTCGTTTGCGATCAAGTTCCCGCTGAACGAGCCCGCGCCCGGCAAGCGCAAGAGTCAGATTGACGAGTATCTCGACTACTACGGCGGCCCCGGCGTCCAGCACGTGGCGCTGCTCACGGCCGACATCGAACACACCATCAGCAGACTGCGAGAGAATGGGGTCGAATTCCTGAACGTGCCCGAGTCGTACTACGACATGCTGGGCGAGCGCGTCGGACGGATCGACGAGAACGTCGAGACGATCCGACGACTACGCATCCTGGTGGACCGCGACGACGAGGGGTACCTGCTGCAGTTGTTCACGCGGCCCGTCGAGGATCGCCCGACGGTGTTCTTCGAGATCATTCAGCGGAAGGGCAGCAAGGGCTTCGGCAAGGGAAACTTCAAGGCGCTCTTCGAAGCCATCGAGCGCGAGCAGGCGCTGCGGGGCAACCTGTAGCAGAAAGCGTCCTGAGGCGCGCGACATGTCGCATGAAGCCTGGACCTGACGCCTGAAGCCTGAAGCCTGACATGAAGCATGACGCATGAAGCATGACAAGGACTCACCCCCATGCCTCTCTACCACGCGCTCGGCCAACTCCCACGCAAACGCCACATCGTCTTCCGCCAGCCGCGCGGCGCGCTGTATGCCGAGGAACTCATCGGCAACAAGGGCTTCGTAGGGCCGTCGTCGTTGCTCTACCACCTGCAGCAGCCGACGCAGATTCGGGCCACCCGCACGCTGAAGATCCTCGACTGGCAGGAGGAGCCGGACCGGCAGTTCCGGCATCGGCACTTCAGGACGGCCCAATTGCCGCGCACCGCCAGCGTGACGGCCGATCGCATCCCGCTGATGTTCAATCAGGACGTCGCCATCTCGTGGGTGTCGCCCGAAAGGGAGGACGACTACTTCTACCGGAACGCGCAGGGCGACGAGGTGGTCTATGTTGCGAAGGGACGGGGCACGCTCGAGACGCAGTTGGGCGAGCTGCCGTTCTCCTCTGGCGACTACCTCGTCATCCCGCGCAGTATCCTGCATCGGTATCGCGTCGACGAGCCGCTGACGTGCCTGGTGG
>JAEZDP010000308.1 GCA_023418055.1 Acidobacteriota bacterium | reverse complement strand
CGTACGACGGCCGAACTCGCGGCGCAGGACGCCCTGCTTCCGCTCGACGGGATCGTGCCCTTCGACGGGAGCGCCAGCACAGTCGCCGCCAACCTCTATCGCCGCATGTCGAGACCGCGCGGCCGGGAAGTCGACATCGCGATCGCCGCATGTGCCCTGCATCAGGGTGCGGCGCTCTGGACGCTCAACAAGGACGACTTTGCCGATGTGCCGGGGCTGACACTGGTCTGACCGTCAACCCGTCCGGCGTGTCGCGCGCGACCTGGGTTCAGCGAGGGGCGCGGATAGGACGCCCAGGCCTGGCGTCGGCCACCTGCCCGGCGTCGACCACCACCTGGCCGTTGACGACCACGTACGGGATGCCTGCCGAAGGGATGCTCGCGTCCTCGTACGTCGCACGGTCGATGACCGTCGCTGGATCGAACACCGTGATGTCGGCATCGGCGCCCACACGGACGCGGCCCTTGTTCCTCATGGCCGGCACCCGCGCTTCGAGCCGCCGCGCCGGCTCCACGGTCATCCGCCGCAGCGCGTCCATCAGGTCCACGACGCCTTCCTCGCGCACGTAGCGGCCCAGCACCTTCGCGTAGGTGCCAGACGTGCGTGGGTGTCCCCGCCCGTTCTCGATGTAGCCGTCACTCGCGATCATCGAGAGCGCGCTGACGATGGCCGTGCGCGTCTGCTCTTCGGAGCGGTTGTGGATGATGATGGTGCCGCCGGTCTTGCGGGCCTCGGCGAAGGTCGCGCGCGTGAGCCGCTCGCCTGACGACACGAGCTGGTGCTGGCCGAAGCGCTCGTCCGGCCACGACTCCCAGTCGTCGAAGAGCGCCGACTGAATCTCGGTCATGCCGGCACCGTAGGGATACGCTTCGGTGGTCACATCCTGGCCCGCATCACGTGCGGCCTGGATGGCTGCGAGGAACTGATCGATCTCGTCACGCGCCACCGAGTTGATGTGCACGACGTGGAGGGGCGCGCCAGCCGCCTTCGCCGCGGCGATCGTCTCGTGCAGACCCTCGATGCCGCCCCGCATGTGGATGTGCGACGATGCCCCGCCCTCTGCCGCCACGCGGAACATGCGTTCGAACTCCGACATCGGGGCGCCAGGCGTGTAGGCACTGCCGAAGCCCACCGCGACCGCGCCGTCGGCCAGACCCTTCCGGAGCAGGTGCTCCATCTCGGCGAGCTGGCCTTCGGTGGCCGAGCCGCTGCCGCCGATGCCGGCGGGCAGCAGGCCGGTGCCCGGGTCGCCGAGCACCTGCATCCGCACCTTGATGTGGCCGATCGAGACACCGTAGTTGACGAGCTGTCCGCCTTCGCGCGCCGCATACCAGGCTGGTACGTCGCCGGTGCCCACCTCCAACTCGAACGCGGACGTCACGCCGTCGCGCACCATCATCCGGTACGACTCGTCCTGCTGCCCATGCTCGTGCAGGTCGATGAAGCCCGGCGAGACGACGTGCCCCGTGGCGTCGATGACGCGGCTGCCCTCGAGCGGCGTCTCCGAGATCGCTTCTATCGTGCCGCCGCGGATGCCCACGTGCCGCACCGCGTCGAGGCCCGACTCAGGGTCCATGACGCGACCGTTCGCAATCACGAGGTCGTACGCCGGCGCCGCCTCGCGCGAGCATGCGGTGACGCCGAGGAGCACCAGGAGGGAGAGGACGAGCGACGCCGTGTGTCTCATGGTCAAAAAGCCGGGGCTTCCCCGTGTCTCCGCGTCTCCGCGTGATGGCGGTGCCGGCGCATGGTCACCGGGCACGCAGGATTTCGTCGAGCACCTCGAACCGATCGCGCGCAGATTCTGGCGCCACCCTGATCGAGGTGTCGAGATGCAGTACCAGTCGTGACGGGGCAGCATAGGCCGGCCACGTCGGCACGCCCGGGCCGGAGGGCACGCCCGTGGCCGCGAAGCTGGTCCAGTAGGTCATCATCCGGTCGGAGAGGGTGCGGTCGGCGTCGGTCCACGTCACGCGCGGCACGCTGTCGAGTGTGCCGAACACGTATTCGATCTCGCCGGCGTGCCTGGCACCGATGTCCTCGGCCGTCGCGCGGATGCCGTTGACCATCGTGTCCGGCGCCACCGGGATCTTCCGATCGAACCGGTAACGGAAGACGGACGCGTTGCCCGTGGCGGCATGCGACTCGATCCATTTCCACGTCGCGTACCCGATGAACAGGTCGCCGGCAAGGGCGGCCGCGGACTCGAGCGCCTCGGCATCCGAACTCGCGGGATAGACCGACAGGAGCTTGTCGGCGTGCGGGCCGAACCGCTCCTTCGTCTGTCCCACGAACCGTGCAGCGGTCATCTTCTCTTTCGCCAGCACCACGCCGCCGCGTGACTCGTCGGCATTCCAGCCGGCGAGCAGCGGCACCTGCGCCTGTCGGCCTGCGGCAAACGTCTCGGCCACGGGCTCAACGAGCACCGTGCCGTCGATGGTCGGCCCGAACCACGGCTGCGCGCCGAGCGCGGCCTTCAGCACGGCCTCACCCGGCAGGGCACGCAGGGCCTCGAGCGAATCGGCGCCGAGCGACCCGGCAAACGTCTCACCGCGCTGGAGGCTCGCCTCTCTTGTCGGCGCCGCCAGCGAGGGGCCGAAGAACGCGCCGCTTTCACCGATGGCCTTGTGGAACAGCCCACGGGCGCGCGGCGAGGCCATCAGCGCGTTGACCGCAAACGACCCCGCAGACTCCCCGAAGATGGTCACGTTGCCGGGATCGCCGCCGAAGGCCGCCGCGTTGTGCTTCACCCAGTCGAGGGCGGCAATCATGTCGAGCAGCCCGAAGTTGCCGGCCGTGTTGTCGGCCTCGCTGGCCATGCCCGGATGCGCGAGGAATCCGAACACGCCGAGGCGGTGGTTGGCGGTGACCAGCAGCACACCCTTCTGCACCAGATGGTGGCCGTCATGGCGCGGCTCGGACGCCGCTCCTGCCTGGAAGCCGCCGCCGTGAATCCAGACCATCACCGGCAATGGCGAGGATGGCTTCTCGGCCGGTGCCCACACGTTGAGGTACAGGCAGTCCTCGCTGGCGGGCTCGCGGAAGATCATGTCGCCGAACAGCGGGCCCTGCAGGCAGTGCGCACCGAACTCCGTGGCCTGCCGCACGCCCGTCCAGGGCACGACCGGCTGCGGCGCCTTCCAGCGCAACGCGCCGACCGGCGGCGCGGCAAACGGCACGCCTTTGTAGACCCGTACCTTTCCGTCTTCGACGAGCGTTCCGGCCAGCGCTCCGCCGGTCACCGTCACCTGTGCGCCTGCATGGTCTGCCATCAGCATCGACCCTGCCAGACCACACGCCGCCAGCCCCATCGCCCACGCTGCATGCATGCCTCGACCCTCCGGGAGTGCGCACAACATTACTACCACCGTGGTAGCGTGCACCCACGGAGGGGCCTGGGGTCAGGCCTGCGAGACGTCGATGGTGGGGTCAGGTCTGAAATGTGCGGTGGTCGTCTTCTCGCTCGCGGCGGCGCTTTCGGCCCAGTCGCCGTCTTCGCCGGGCCGCGGGTACTCGCTGCCCGTCCTCGACCTCGCCTTCGAAACGCACCGCCAGGTGGTCGTCGACCGCGAGCCCGGTCAGTATCTCGGGCACCCGACCACCGTCCTGCTCGAGGACGGACGCACCATCCTGGCTGTCTATCCGAAGGGCCACGGCCGGGGCCCGATCGTCCTCAGACGCAGCACGGATGGCGGCCGCACCTGGTCGGACCGCCTGCCTGTCCCCGACAACTGGGCCACCTCGCAGGAAACTCCCACCATCCACCGCGTCGTCGGCCCTGACGGCACGCGGCGCCTGATTCTCTTCTCCGGCTTGCACCCGATCCGCATGTCGGTGTCGCTCGACGACGGGGCGACGTGGACCCCGCTCGCCCCCATCGGCGGCTACGGTGGCATCGTCGCGATGAGCAGCGTGGTAGAGAGGCGTACCGGCGCGGGTCACTACCTCGCGTTCTTCCACGACGATGGACGGTTCATCGAGGGCAGCGGCACCACCACGCCGGCCATGACGCTGTATCAGGTGGAGAGTGTCGACGGGGGGCTGACATGGAGCGCGCCGCGCGTCCTGCATGCGTCAGCGGACGTGCACCTGTGCGAGCCGGGCGTCATCCGCTCTCCAGACGGCACCCAGCTCGCGATGCTGCTGCGCGAGAACCGGCGGCGCCGCAACTCGTTCGTGATGTTCTCGAACGACGAAGGACGCACCTGGACCGACCCGCGCGAGCTGCCGGGCGCCCTGACCGGCGACCGCCACGTCGGCGCCTACGCACCCGACGGCCGTCTGTTCATCTCGTTCAGGGACACCACGCACGAGAGCGTGACCTACGGCGACTGGGTGGGATGGGTCGGCACCTACGACGACATCGTGCATGGACGGGAAGGGCAGTACCGCGTACGGCTCGGCGACAACCACAAGGACGCGGATACGGCCTACCCCGGCGTCGAACGGCTGCCCGACGGCACGTTCGTCGTGACCACGTATGGCCATTGGGAAGCCGGCGCGGCACCGTACGTGCTGAGCGTCCGCTTCACGCTCGACGAACTCGACGAGCGGTTGCGGCTGCCGCGCCGAACAGGCGGCGGTTGACATCGCCGCGCCCGGCAGAGACGCTACGGCATCATGACGAGACATCCTGCGCCCTGGCGCCTGACGATGGTGGTGCTCGCGGTGCTCGTCGCCGCCGGCATCGTCGGACCCCTTGTGGCGAGTGCCGCGCGGACGACCCCACGCGCGACCGTGCAACAGCCGCCACCGGCCGGGCCGCAGCCGCCCCGCCGCTTCGTCATCGACTCGCACCAGCACTGGCGTGAGGGCGACGCGTACATGAGGGCGCTGGTGGACACCTATCGCCCGCGCAATGCCATGGCATGCGTGCTGACCCCGATTCGCGGGCTCGAGGCCGTCCGCGAGGCTGCGAAGCTCCACCCTGACGTCATCATCCCCTACGGCCACATCCGCGTGGACGACCCTGACGCCCTGGCGCAGGTGGCGCGGTTCGCGGAGGCAGGGTTCAAGGGCATCAAGATGCACACGCCCAGGCACAACTGGGACGACTTCGCCTACTTCCCGATCTACCAGCGTCTGCAGGACCTCGGGTTGGTGGCACTGTTTCACACGGGGATCGTGTCGGGATCGTCCGACGAGCCCGAGCCCTCGTCGATGGCCCGCATGCGGCCGGCGTACCTGCACACCATCGCACGTGCGTTTCCGAAGCTGCACATCCAGGGCGCCCATCTCGGCAACCCGTGGTACGACGAAGCGGGCGAAGTGGCGCGGTGGGAGAAGAACGTGCACTTCGACGTGACAGGATCGACCCTCATCAAGAAGGCCCGTCACCTGCAGGTGTTCAGCGAGTATCTGTGGTGGGAGGGCCCGACGGCCCACAGCTCGCCCGACGCCGTGTACGCCTTCGAGAAACTGGTGTTCGGTACCGACGAGGCACCGGCAAACCTGGACAACATGCTGCAGCGGTACGAGGCGATGCTCGAGGCCAATGCGGTGCCCGAGGCCAGCCGCCGCCGCATCTACGGAGAGACGATGGCACGCATCCTGGGAATCGAGGTCAGACCATGAGGGCACGCACGCTGACGGCGGTGCTGGGGGTGGCGGCAGGGACGCTGACGGCCAGTGTCGTGGTGGGGCAGGGCCAGACGCCTGCCGCACCGCGGTTCGAGGCGCAGGAAATCCGCCGTGATTTCGGCGTGGGCTACGCCGTCTCGATTGCCGACATGAACGGCGACCGTCGTCCAGACATCGTGGCGATAAGCGGCACGCAGCTCGTGTGGTTCGAGAACCCGTCCTGGCGCGAGCACGTGCTGCTCGACGGGCAGACCGAGAAGGACAACGTCACCATCGCGCCGTACGACATCGACGGCGACGGGCGGATGGACGTGGCGCTCGGGGCTGGCTGGAACCCGAGAAACACCGAGAGCGGCGGCACGCTGCAGTGGGTGCGGCAGGGTGCTGAGCCGGGGGCGCCCGGCACGCTGCACAAGATCGGGTTCGAGCCGACGCTCCACCGGATCAAGTGGGGGCAGGTGGACGCGTCGGGCCGCCCGATGCTCATCGTCGCGCCGCTGCATGGGCGGGGAACGGCGGCGCCCGAGTTCGAGGGTGCCGGTGCGCGGCTGCTTGCCTACCGCATTCCGGCGGATCCGGCACGCGATCCCTGGCCTGTGGAGGTGGTGGACGACATCTTCCATGCGTTCCACAACTTCGAGCCGGCACGGCTGTCGGGCCTCGACCGCGACGAGCTGGTGACCGCGAGTCGCGAGGGGGTGCACGTGTACGCGCGAGGTGGCGACGGCACCTGGGCTGGACGGCGGATTGGCGACGGGCAGCCCGGCGAGATTCGCATGGGCGAGGTCGATGGGCGGAAGATGCTGGCGACGATCGAGCCGTGGCACGGCACATCGGCGGTGGTCTATTTCGAGCCCGAGAAGGGCGCCCGCGAGGGAGCGCTGTGGACGCGCAAGGTGATCGAGGACGGCCTCGTGTGGGGGCATGCGCTCGCGTGGGCCGATTTCGACGGCGACGGCACGCAGGAGCTGGCGGTCGGATGGCGCGACAAGCCGGGCGGGATCACGATGTACGACCTCGACCGAGAGGGCACGGTGGTGCGCAAGACGCCGGTGGCGCAAGAGAACATGGCGACCGAGGACATGACGGCAGCGGACCTCGACGGCGACGGGAGGCCTGAGGTGATTGCGTCGGGTCGGCGGACGTCGAATGTGGTGATTTACTGGAACAGGCGCTGAGGCTCCGTCAGACCCATCCGACACCACCATGGAACTCAGACAGATGGGCCGCTCCGGCCTCACCGTCCCCGCTCTCAGCTTCGGTACCGTCACATTCGGGGGCGGCACCGACTTCTTCAGGGCCTGGGGCGCCAGCGACGTGGCGGAGGCCACCCGTCTCGTCGACATCTGTCTCGACGCCGGCGTCAACCTCTTCGACACGGCTGACGTGTATTCGCGTGGTCTGTCGGAGACCATCCTCGGCAAGGCCATCGCCGGCCGCCGCGACAAGGTGCTTCTCTCGACGAAAGGCACCTTCCGCACCGGGGAGGGGCCGCACGACGTCGGCAGTTCGCGCATGCACCTGACGACCGCCGTCGAGGCCAGCCTGCGACGTCTCGGCACCGACTACATCGACCTCTATCAGTTGCACGCCTTCGACGCCCTGACTCCGGTCGAAGAGACGCTCCAGACCCTCGACGACCTGGTCCGTGCGGGCAAGATACGCTACATCGGGTGCTCGAACTTCTCGGGCTGGCACCTGATGAAGTCGCTGGCGACGAGCGACCGGCTCGGTCTCTCCCGCTACGTGGCCCACCAGGCTTACTACTCGCTCATCGGCCGCGAGTACGAGTGGGAGCTGATGCCGCTGGCCCTCGATCAGGGGGTCGGCACGTTCGTCTGGAGTCCACTCGGCTGGGGCCGGCTCACCGGCAAGTGGCGCCGCGGTGCGCCGCCACCGGCCACGAGCCGCCTTCCCGCCACGCGAGATGCCGGGCCGCCTGTGGACGAGGGCTACCTGTTCGACGTGGTGGACGCGCTCGAGGCGATTGCGACCGAGACGGGGCGCACCGTCCCACAGGTGGCCCTCAACTGGCTGCTGCGGCGGCCGAGCGTCGCGTCGGTCATCATCGGCGCCAGAAACGAAGCGCAGCTGCGCGACAACCTGTCCGCGGCGTCGTGGACGCTCGAGCCCGATCAGGTGCGCCGGCTGGACGCCGCCAGCGAGCGCCCGGCGACCTACCCCTACTGGCACCAGCGCTACGAGTTCTCCGATCGCAACCCTCCGCCCGTCTGACTCCGCCCCTCCGCGTGACGGACCCTCCGCGCCCTCCGCGCGATGAGGTGACTCCGCGCCCTCCGCGTGAGCCCGACTCCGCCCCTCCGCGTGAGCCCAGACTCCGCGCCACCGCGTGACGGAACCTCCGCGTCCTCCGCGTGAGGTGGCTCCGTCCCTCCGCGCCCTCCGCGTGAGCCCGACTCCGCGCCTCCGCGTGACGGACCCTCCGCGTCCTCCGCGTGACTAGTGCCGCCGCAGGTACGCCAGATACCCCCGAAAGAGCACCTCGCGTGGACCACCGGCGAATACGTCCGCCAGCGTGGCATGGCACCAGGCCCGGATGTCGTCCAGCGCCGCCCCGCCGCGCACGGCCGCTGCGACATTGGTTTCCGTCAGCATGTACCGGGCGTAGGCCTCCATCGACATGGCGAGCGGCCACGCGAACGTCGTGGCAGTGGCCAGCGTGAACGCCGTGGCCCGCCGCGCGAGCGTCTGCGGGTCGAGCGCTACTGCCTCCGACGGGGGACGCGGATGACGCGCGGTGAACGTGGCAAACCAGGTGGCAAGCGCCGGGTCGTCGGCACATTCACCCGCCGTCGCCCAGTCGTAAACGACCAGCATGCCGCCGGGACGCACCACGCGGGCCAACTCGTCGAGGGCCGGGTCCAGGTCGGTGAAGTTGAGCGAGCCGGCCGCCGTCACCAGGTCGAAGGATGCGGATGCGCAGGGCAGGTGTTCGGCCGCACCCACCACGAAGCGTGCCGCGGGTGCCAGCAGGGGGCCGGCCGCCGCCATCGCGGGCACCGGGTCGAGCCCCACGCAGCACCGGGCGAGGTGCTGCAGCGCCCGTGTCGACAGGCCGGCGCCGCAGCCCACGTCGAGGGCCCGTTCGACAGGCAGACGCGCGGCGAGTTCGAGCCGCACGTGCTCGAGTACCCGCGCGTGCATCGGGGGACGGTCGGCGGCATACCCGGCGGCCATCGCCGGCGAGGCGAAGGGGTTGCTCATCCGTGGATCCTACTCGTCCGGCAGGACCGTCGCGATCGGCCTCGCGCGACACGGCTGTGGCGGCATGCGGCATAATTGGGCTGATCGAGACATGCAGGCGACTGGGAGTTGTCGGGGGGTGATGCGCGCACGATCCAGGCCTGACCCCATGATCGACGCCGAGCAGACCTGACCCCGCGACCGACGCATCACAGACCTGACCCCGCCGGGGGTGACCCGCCGGGGCCTCACGAGGACCAAAGAGATGAGTGACACCAGGAAGGACCAAGAGATGCCGTTGCCGCGGCGCGAGTTCCTGCGCACGTCGGCGATGGCCGCCGCAGGCCTGACCATCGTCCCCCGCCACGTGCTCGGCGGTCAGGGTTTCACCGCGCCGAGCGACCTGGTCAACGTCGCGGGCGTCGGCATCGGCGGCATGGGACGGTCGAACATGACCGCCCTCAGCAGCCAGAACATCGTCGCCCTGTGCGACGTGGACTGGGGGTTCGTCGATCGGCAGTACAACAGCATCCCCCAGCAGGTGCAGAACATCACCAAGCGCCTGAAGGAGTCCAAGGACGCCACCGCCGAGCAGCGCGAGGGTGCGCAGCGGCAGGTGGAAGGCCTGACGCAGCTGCACGAGAAGGCGGCCAAGGCGACCCGCTACACCGACTTCCGCGAGATGCTCGAGAAGCAGAAGGACATCGACGCGGTGATGGTGGCCACGCCCGACCACACCCACGCCGTCATCGCCATGGCCGCGATGAACCTGGGCAAGCACGTGTACGTGCAGAAGCCGCTGGCCTGGTCGGTGGAAGAGTGCCGCATGCTCGGCAAGAAGGCCGCCGACAACCCGAAGATCGTCACGCAGATGGGCAATCAAGGCCACTCGTCAGACGATGCCCGGCTGGTGAACGAGATTGTGGCGGCCAAGCTCATCGGCGACGTGAGCGAGGTGCATGTGTGGACCAACCGTCCGCTCACGCACTGGCCGCAGGGCGTGCCGCGGCCTGCCCCGCTCGACAAGCCCGCGGACCAGGTGCCGTGGAACCTCGGCGGCGTCATGGCGCGCCTCGCCGACGCGATGGGCAAGTACCCGGTACCCGACAAGTTGAACTGGGACCTGTTCCTCGGCCCTGCCCCTCAAGCCGAGTACCACCCGATCTACCACCCCTTCAACTGGCGCGGCTGGACCGACTGGGGTGTCGGCGCCATCGGCGACATGGGGGCGCACCTCATCGACCACCCCTTCTGGGCGCTCGACTTGGGTTACCCGACGTCCGTCGAGACGCAGTCGACGCCCTATGACCGGCGGTTCGACGAGCCCGGCCCGCGCTCGTACCCGATGTCCACGACCACCTACTACACCTTCCCGGCCAAGGGCGGACGGCCCGAGGTGAAGATGACGTGGTACGACGGCGGCCTGCTGCCGCCGAAGCCGGCCGAACTCGGCGACGAAGAGCTGAACAAGGGTGGCGGAGTGCTGTACATCGGCAGCAAGGGCAAGCTGCTGCACGACAACTACGGGGGCAACCCGCGGCTGCTGCCCAAGTCGGCCAATGACGCGATGCAGAAGCCGCCGCAGCTGTTCGAGCGCATCCCGACCAGCCACGAGATGAACTGGGTGGGCGCGATCAAGGGCGACGCCAAGGCATCGTGCCCGTTCTCCTACGCCGCGCCGCTCACCGAGACGATGTTGCTCGGTGTGGTGGCACTCAACGCAGGCAAGCGCATCGACTACGACGGCGCGAACATGCGCATCACCAACGCCTCGGACGCGAACCGGTTCCTCAAGCGCGAGTACCGACGCGGGTGGTCGTTGACGTAATGCCTGACGCCTGACGCCTGACGCCTGACGCCTAACGCCTGATGCCTGACGGCCATCGCCACACGCGGCGGCGGTGTCCGGGCGTCAAGCGTTAGGCGTCAAGCGTTAAGCAGGCATCAATCAGCAGTTCACGTAACCAAGCATCCAGAACACGATCAGAAACACCAGAATCGTCGAAAAGCAACCGCCGCCCAACTTCCAGGCGGCAAGTCCTGCGAGAAGACCTCGAGCCGGTCCCTGCATGCATCCTCCCCATTGTGTGTAGGCGACTGGACCATTGAAGCACAGTCGTCGGTCAAACCGCTGACTCGTGCAGGGAGCGTGCCATGTACGTGCGAGACCTGTGGGTTGCGGCCCTTGCTTCCGCCGCCACGCTGGCGGCGGTCACGATGGTCCAGCCGGCGGCCGACGTCATGGGGTCGACCGCGGTCGACTGGAATGCCATGACAGCTCGCAAGACCAGGGTCGGCGAGGTCCGGCAGGTGTTCCAGGCACCGACGGCCACCCTCGACGAGCTCGAACTGCACATCACGACGCTGCAGCCGGGCGAATCGCCGCACGAGCCGCATCAGCACCCCGACGAGGAAGTCATCATCATCCGTGAAGGGCTCGTCGAGACGCTGCTTGGCACGCGCACCCAACGCGTGGGGCCTGGGTCGGTCATCTTTCAGGCCGCCAACCAGCCGCACGCGATCAGGAACGTCGGCGACACCCCGGCGACCTACCACGTCATCAAGTGGAACTCGCCCGGGATGCTGAAGGCGCGGCAGGCGCGCTGACGCCGACCGCACGCGCCGGCAAGAGCCGGCCGCTGCTGCCGTTGCGATTCCTTCGAGAGGGCGGCGTATGCACCCTCTCGCCCTTCGCGTGCGTATAGCAGTGGGGATGGCTCGCTCAGCACTCGTCCGATGCCTGGTGCTCTGCATGCTCGTCGTGGCGACGGGCGCGCGCCTCTCCCTGGCCCAGCCGACGGATCTCGACGCGCTCATGGCCCGAGTGCTCGAGAACCGCGACGAGAACTGGCGTCATCTCCAGGGGTTCCTGCTGAGCGAGCGCGAGCGCTTCTCCCTCACGGGCCCCGACCTCACGCGGCTGGTCGGGATGGACCGCGAGTTCATCTGGGTCGCGCGCGACGGCGTGGCCGTGCGAACCCTGGTGCGTGCCAACGGCGTGAAGGCACGCGGCACCGCGAGCACCGACGCCAAGGCCCACGAGGAGGCCACCCTCGGCAAGTTCATGCGCTTCCCCTTCGATCCGGGCAACTACTACCTGGTGGGGCGCGAGACGATCGACGACGTCGAGGTGCTGCGGGTGGAGTATCTGCCGACACGCTTGTTCCGTCCTGACGAGAAGGACTCGTCGCCCCCCAACCCAATCGAAGAGCGCATCGACTTTGCCTTCAACAAGGTCAGCCAGGTGACCTTGTGGGTCGATCCGGCACGCGAGCAGATTGTGCGTGCGACGTTCGACAACGTGGATTTCAGTTTCCTGCCGGGGCGGTCGCTCGTCCGGATGGAAGAGGCTCAGGCGACCATGGAGATGGGCCAGCCAATCCCCGGCGTGTGGCTGCCGACACGGACCTCGGTGACGGGCACGGCCACCCTGGCCATCGGGACGTTCACGGCCGACTACACGCGCGAGTACTTCGACTATCGGCAGTCGGACGTCCGCGTGCGCTTCACCATTCACGAGCCGGACCGATGAGGGCCCGCCGGCTGGCCGTCGCGCTGACGCTGGCCGCGATCACCGCGGCCGGAATGCCTGCCTCGGCGGCCCAACCATCCTCCGACGTCGCGACGGTTGCGGCACCGCCGACGATTGCCGAGGTCCGCATCCACGGCAACCACACGACGCCGGATGCCGACGTCCGTCGCCTGGCCGGCCTGGCCGAGGGACAGGCGGCCGACGCCGCCGTGCTGGAGGAGGCACGGCAGCGCCTGCTCGCCAGCGGCCGGTTCGTTTCGGTCGAGATCAGGACGCGTTACCGATCGCTCACCGATACGACCCAGGTGGCCGTCCTCGTGCTCATCACCGAGGACGCACTCGTGTCGGTGACGGATGCCGGAGACGTGCTGCTGCCCGGCCCACTGGCGCGTGTGCGGCGCAACACGATGTTCCTGCCGATTCTCGGCTTCGAGGACGGGTATGGCCTGACCTACGGCGTGCGCCTGACGGTCGTGGGGTCGCGGCGCTCGGCCACCCGGGTGTCGGCGCCGTTGTCGTGGGGCGGCACGCGGCAGGCGGCGGTCGAGGCCTCGCACACGTTTGCGCGTGGGCCGATCTCCCGTGTGTCCGGGCGAGCCGGCGTGACGCGCCGTGAACATCCCTTCTTCAGGGAAGGCGAGAAGCGCACCGGCATCTCGGGCGAGGTCCTGAAGCGGTTCGGTCCCATCGTCGGGCTCGGCGTGACGGCCGCACGCACCGACGTGGGGCTCGGTGACGTCGAGGGGCGTCTCGACGCACTCGGCGTGTTCGTTGAGCTCGACACGCGTGCCGACCCGGTCTTCCCCCGCAACGCCGTCTACGTGCGAAGTGGCATCACCCGTCTCGGCCTCGCCCCGGCACCCGCCAGCCTCCAGACCTCCCACGACGCGCGCGGGTACCTGGGGCTGTGGCGAGGCACGGTGCTGGCCACGCGCCTGCAGGCCAGTCGCTCGGACGGTCCGCTGCCGGTCTATGCCAAACCCATGGTGGGAGGCGCCGCGTCGCTGCGTGGCTGGCGTGCGGGCACCTCCATCGGCGACCACATGATCGCCGCCTCAGGCGACCTGCGTGTGCCGCTCACCAGCCCCGTCAATCTCGCCAGGATCGGCCTGACGGTGTTCTACGACGCCGCAACGACATGGGATCACGGGACGCGCCTGAAAGACCAGCGGCTGCACCGCGGCGCCGGCATCGGCCTCTTCGTGGCCGCCCCGGTGTTCTCGCTTCAACTCGACGTCGCGCGCGGCATCGGTCGCGGCACCCGCGTCCACCTCAGTACGGGCATCAGTTTCTGACGATCCCCGATCCCCGATCCCCGATC
>JAEZDP010000292.1 GCA_023418055.1 Acidobacteriota bacterium | reverse complement strand
TATACCTCGCGCTCGTACCAGTTCGCGTTGGGATAGACCTCGCAGATGGTCGGCAGCGCCGGGGCGTCCCCGTGCACGCGGGCCTTCACCCGCAGCCGCGCCGGCGGCGGCGCCTGGGCATCGCCTGACGCGTCCGGGCCCAGCGCGACGAAGTGGTACACCACCTCGAATCTCGGCTCGACCGGCCAGAGGTCGACACCCGTCAATTCGGCCAGCACGTGGTACTGCAGCTGCGGGTGCGTGCGCAGCACACGCGCGACGTCCTCGATGGCGTCTGCAGGGACGACAATGCAGGGTTGATCGACCGACGGCACCTGTTCGATGCGCACATCGGGCAGGGCCTGCCGCAGAAGGTCGAGGCGCTCGGCAAGCTCCATCGCGCTATCCGAAGTTCACCAGGCTCTGGGGTGTCGCGGCGATCTTGCGCTGCAGCTGCACGATGCCGTAGATGAGCGACTCGGGCCGCGGGGGACAGCCCGGCACGAAGACGTCGACCGGTACCACCTGGTCCACGCCCTGCACCAGCGCGTAGTTGTCGAACACGCCACCGACCGAGGCACAGGCCCCCATCGAGATGACCCACTTGGGCTCGGGCATCTGGTCGTAGACGCGGCGGAGCGCCGGCGCCATCTTCCGCGACAACCGGCCGGCCACGATCATGAGATCCGCCTGGCGCGGCGACCCGCGGAAGACCTCTGCCCCGAACCGGGCAATGTCGTAGCGGGACGCGCTCATCGCCATCATCTCGATGGCGCAGCAGGCCAGACCGAAGGCGACCGGCCAGATGGCCGACCGGCGGGCCCAGCCGACCATCTTGTCCACGGTGGTCGTCAGAACGGGAATCTCGTAGTCAGCCATGCACTACTCGCGGGTGTTCCAGTCGAGGGCGCCCTTGCGCCACACGTAGACGAAGCCGCTCATCAGCAGCAGGAAGAACACCAGGATCTGGACGTATCCGACCCAGTGCAGCTCACGGAGCGCCATGGCCCATGGGTACAGGAACGCAATCTCGATGTCGAAGAGCAGGAAGATCATCGCCACGAGGTAGAACCGCACCGAGTGGCGTTCGCGTGCGTCACCGACCGGAGGCATGCCGCACTCGTACGGCGCAAGCTTCTCGGCGGTGGGCTCGCGGGGGCCGAGAAACTGCGACAGCAGGACATTGCCGGCCGCGAAGGCGAAGCCGAATCCAGTCAGTAGAAGTATGGGAAGCCAGCCGTCCATGCGTGTCAGGACGCCGCCGGGGCGGCGCGGGATCGTAGCGCTTGTGAAACTTTTCGCAAGCGCGGACCGACCGCTCCCCTGAAGCGCCCGGCACACACCCGCAAACCTCACAGATGCTAGCCGCAAGCGCCCCGGCACACAATGGCGACCGCACGAGTCGGAGATCGTATACCGGGTACCGGGTACCGGGTACCGTCTACCGTCTACCGGGGAACGGTGACGGTGGGCGGTGAGCGGCGAGCGCTGAGCGGTAAGCGGTAAGCGGTAGACGGTAGACGGTCAGCGGTCAGCGGTAGACGGCAACCGGTAGACGAAGCACAATCCCCCGATGCGCCTCGCGTGGTTCTCGCCCCTCCCGCCGGTGCACTCCGGGATCGCCGCGTACTCGCTCGACGTCCTGGAGGGCCTCATCGGGGCGCATCAGGTGGATGCGTACGTCACCGACGACGTCTGGCGCGCGGCGGGCGGTCACCTGCACGCCGGCAGCGGCCCACACTTCCGGCCGCAGCCCGGCCCGAAGGGGCTGCCGCTCTATCGCGCCGTCGACTTCCCGACCAGGCACGGGCGTACACCTTATGACCTCGTCGTCTACCAGCTCGGCAATGCGGCCTGCCACGCCTACATGTGGCCGTATCTGCTGCGCTGGCCCGGCCTTGTGGTCCTGCACGATGGCGCCCTGCACCACGCCCGCGCCCAGGCATTGCTGCGCGACCGCCGCGCCGACGACTACCGGGCCGAGTTCCGGTACAACCACCCCGGCGTGGACCCCCGGGTCGCCGACTACGTCGTCGCCGGCCTGGAAGGCTCGCCCTACTATCTCTGGCCGATGCTCCGCATCGTCATGGAGCGCGCCCGCGGCGTCGTCGTCCACAGCGAACGGCTGCTGGAGGTGCTGCAGGACGAGTTTCCGGCCACACCGATGGCCCACGTCTCGATGGGCGTCGAGGTCATGCCTCATGCCTCATGCTTCATGACAGGCTCGTCGACCACGCGCGGCGCGGCCCAGTCGTTCCCTGACATGAAGCATGAAGCATCAAGCATGACCTTCTCGGCCTTTGGCCTGATCACGCCCGAGAAGCGCATCCCGCAGGTCCTCGCGGCCCTGGCCGACGTGCGACGGCACGTGCCGGGCGTCCGCCTCCGCCTGGTCGGCGAGAACGCCGAGCACTATGCGCTCTGGCGGGATGTCGCCCGTCACGGCGTCGGAGACATCGTCGAGGTCACCGGCTACGTGGACGACGTGCAACTGGACGCCGAGTTGCTGCGCGCCGACGTGTGCCTCTGCCTCCGGTGGCCAACGGCCCACGAAACCTCGGCATCGTGGCTCCGGTGCCTGGCAGCAGGACGCCCGACCATCGTCACCGACCAGCTCACGATGGTCGACGTGCCGACGCTCGACCCCCGACACTGGCAGCTGCAGCACACGCGTGAGGACGCTGCCAGCGTCCTCCAGCCGCCGCCTCCCTCGACGGCCGTCGCCGTCGCGATTGGCATGGACGACGAGGCGCACATGCTGCGCCAGGCGATGGTCCGACTGGCGGCCGATGCCGACCTGCGGCAGCAACTCGGGCGCGAAGCGTACGCCTGGTGGCAGGCGCACCACACGGTGGGACGCATGCATCGCGACTACGAGCGAGCGCTTGCCTGGGCCGCTGCC
>JAEZDP010000287.1 GCA_023418055.1 Acidobacteriota bacterium | reverse complement strand
CAGCAGGCGCCGCGCCTTGTCGATGTTGGCGTTGTCGGGCCAGCTGCCGAGCGGCGCGAACCGGATCTGTCCGCCGCCGGCGCCGCCGCGGCCGTCGTGGATGCGGTAGGTGCCGGCGCTGTGCCACGCCATGCGGATGAAGAGGCCGCCGTAGTGGCCGAAGTCCGCCGGCCACCAGCTCTGCGAGTCGGTCATCACCGCCTCGATGTCCTTCTTCACGGCCGCGAGGTCGAGCGACAGGAACTCCTTCGCGTAATCGAAGTCCTCGCCCATCGGGTCGCCGGCGGGATGATTCGTGTGCAGCTGGCTCAGATCCAGCCGTTCCGGCCACCACTCCTTGTTGGTGCGGCCGGTGCGTGACTTGCTCGAGAACGGGCACTTCTGTGCGTTGTCCATGTGATGTTAGCCTCTGCGTGACCGGCGCGTGCGCCGGGTGTTGCTGTGCCTACTGCTGTTGGTGGTCTTCCCGGTCGGGCCGCTGGCGGGAGTGCGCGCACCCTTCGCGGACCGGCCGTGATGCTGATGCGGCCGCGCCGCGGCCGGAGTGTCGGCGGGCGCTGCCGGTGAGTGCTCGACGCAATCGGGACAGCGCCCCCAGTAGGCGACTTCGGCCTCGTCGATCTCGTAGCCGCGATCGTCGGCCGGCGTGAGGCAGGGAGCGGCGCCGACCGCGCAGTCCACGTCGACGACGCGGCCGCAGACGCGGCAGATGAGATGGTGGTGGTTGTCGCCGACGCGATCTTCGAAGCGAGCCGGCGACCCGGCGGGCTGGATGCGGCGCAACACCCCTTCGGTGACGAGCAGGCCGAGCGTGTCGTAGACCGACTGCAGCGAGATGGCCCCGATCTCGGAGCGCACGCTCGCCGCCACGGCGTCCGCCGTGGTGTGCGGGGCGGCCGACACGGCGCGCAGCACCGCCAGCCGCTGGGCGGTCACCTGGATGCCGCGGCTTCTCAGCAGCGCTGCTGGCTCTGGGCTCACGGAGCAGAACTATACAACATCTGGAGTCGTTCCAGACCTCACTGCTGTCCCGCGCGCTCGTCCACAGGCCGGTTCAGCGGGGCGTCGGGACGGCTCGTCCCCGAGGCGCGATCGGAACCCGGCGCCACCGACCTTCCACGACGGTGAGCGCCAGCACCAGCAGGACGAACGTGATTACGGCCGAACCGAACTCGGCGCGCACCAGGTGCCACACCGTCGCCGCCACCATGACGATCGTCACGCCGACGCCGGCGGCCGGCACGAGCACGGGCAGGATGCGCGTGAGGCCCGGCAGGGTCAGCCCCACCGCCGCGAGCACCTCGGCCACCCCCATGAACACTTGGAACCACCGGGGCAACGACGCGTCCATCTGCACGGCGATGTCGGGCGGCGGGGCGAGAAACATGATGCCGTGCGCAAGAAACACGAGCGCCAGCAGGACCTGCAGAATCCAGAGGACGATGTTCACGAATGCTCCATTTCCGCTCCGCTCGGAGCCTCTCGCCTCATGGTCGTCCGGGCAGGGGCCGAATCGACGCCCGGGCCCGCAAGGCGTAAGGCGTAGGGCGTAAGGCGTAAGGCGTAGGGCGTAGGGCGTAGGGCGTAAGGCGTGCGGCGTCTCAGCACTCGCTGAGATTGACGCCGATGTGCACGGCCAGCCCGGCCTCTGACGTCTCCTTGTAGCGCGCGCTCATGTCGAGGGCCGTCTGCCGCATCGTCGCGATGACGGCGTCGAGCGACACGCGCGCGTGGGAGGGGTCGCCGTGCCGCGCGAGTTCCGAGGCGGTGATGGCCTTGATGGCGCCCATCGTGTTGCGCTCGATGCAGGGAATCTGCACCAGCCCGCCCACCGGATCGCAGGTGAGCCCCAGGTGGTGCTCCATCGCGATCTCGGCCGCCATCAGCGCCTGTCGTGGGCTCCCGCCGTTCGCTTCGGTGAGGGCCGCCGCGGCCATCGCCGACGACACGCCGATCTCGGCCTGGCATCCGCCGAGCGCGGCCGAGATGGTGGCGCCCTTCTTGAACAGACTCCCGACCTCGGACGCCACGCACAGAAACCTCACCACCTCGTCGTCGTCCGGGTGCGTCCGCGGTCCGAAGGCCAGGTGTGTGAGCAGTACCGCAGGGATGACGCCGGCGGCCCCGTTGGTGGGCGCCGTGACGACGCGGCCGAAGGAGGCGTTCTCCTCGTTCACGGCGAGCGCCAGGGCGCTGACCCAGGCGAGCACGTGCCTGAAGTCGGTCCCGCCGCCACGCATGGCGTCGATCCATGACGCCACGTCCTCGTACCGCGCGGTGCCGACCAGCCGAGAGGCCGCCGCGGATGCGCGGCGTTGCACGCGTAGACCGCCGGGGAGTTCTCCGGTCGCGTGGCACCCGCGGTACATCGCCTCGGTCATCACACGCCAGCACCGCAGCAGACCGTCACGGGTCTCGGCGTCAGGGCGCCAGGCCTGCTCGTTGGCCAACACGACGCGGCTGATGGGCCACCCGGTGTCGTCGCACCAGCGCAGCAGGTCGGCCGCAGTGTCGATGGGATAGGGCAGCGACACCGCACTCGCGCCCGCCTCCGGTTCGTTCTCTTCCACCACGAACCCGCCGCCAACGGAGAAGAAGGTGCGCGCCACCATTTCGCCGGAGTCGAGCGTGGCGGTGAAGGTCAAGGCGTTGGGGTGCTGGGGCAGTGACTCGTCGGCCGTGAAGTGGATGTCGCGGTCAGGGTGGAACGCCACACGGCGATCGCCCAGCGGGAGGCTGCCGCTCGAGGCGACGTCGGCAAGAGCCGCCCGCACCTGCGCCATGTCGCAGGTCACGGGATCGGCGCCAAGCAACCCGGCCTGGACGGCCACGTCGGTGCCGTGTCCTCGGCCCGTCTTTGCGAGCGACCCGTAGAGCTGAACTCGTACGGCCGAGACGTGCACAAGCGCGCCGCTCGTCCGCAGCGCGGCCACGAAGCGTTCCGCCGCACGCCAGGGTCCCAGGGTGTGCGAGCTGGACGGGCCCACGCCGATCTTGAAGATGTCGAAGACCGACAAGCGTTCGACGCGCACGCGCTCAGTGTACGCGAGCCCCGCGCGACGAATTGGGGTCGGCGTGGCGGGTTTGCTCCGGCGACTGCGATCTCCCTGACAGGTACGCCCACGAGGGGCGGACATGACTTCATCGAGGAGCTCGCCATGACGTACACCCTGATGCCCGGGCGTGGGCCGGTCCACCTGCGCGTCTTCGCTGCCAGCCTGACCATCGCGGCACAGTGCCTGCTCGGCGCCGACCCCGCGGCGGCCCAGGACCCGGACACCATCGTGCGATGGAACCGCACGATGCTGACCGCGGTCGCCACGCCGGGCGCGCTGCCTGCCACCTCCTTCATCACGCGCCCACTGGCCATGGTGAGCGTGGCGGTGTTCGAGGCCGTGAACTCGTTCGACAGGCGCTATCACCCGTACGAGGCCTACGTAGCGGTCACGCCGGAGGCTTCGCGCGACGCTGCGGCGGCGCAGGCAGCCTACGACGTGCTCGTCGCGCTGGTCCCGTCGCAGCGCCCGACGCTGGACGCACTGCTGGCGGCCTCGCTCGCGGACATCCCTCCGCACGCCGCTCAGGCCGGCGCGGCCGTCGGCACGGCCGCCGCCAGGCAGGTGCTCCACACGCGGGCTGGCGACGGCTGGGAGCGGCCGGTGAAGCCGCTCGAACTCCCCGCGCTCCCCGGGTACTGGACGCCCACGCCGCCTGCGCACGCCAGGGCCGCACTCACCCACTATCCAGACGTCACCGGCTTCATCGTCGCCAATGGACACCAGTTCATGACCGAGGGCCCGCCGGCCCTGACGAGCGAGCGCTATGCCCGCGACTTCGACGAGACCAGGACGCTCGGCGCCGTCGACAGCACGTCGCGCACGCCGGCGCAGACGCAGGCGGCACGCCTGTGGGCTGGGGTGGGCACGTCCACGGGGTTCGGCGCCGTCTGGAACCTGGTGCTCGGCGACCTCGCTCGCCAGCACGGTCTGTCAGGCGTCGAGACCGCCCGGGCCTTTGCCCTGATGAACATGGCGCATCACGATGCGCTGCTGACGTCGTTCACCGGCAAGTTCCTGTATGGGTTCTGGCGTCCCGTCACGGCGATTCGCCAGGCCCACCTCGATGGCAACGCCGCCACCGACGCGGATCCCACGTGGACGCCGCTCGTCACCACGCCGCCGTACCCGGGCCATCCCGGCAACATGGCCTGCCTCGGCGCGGCTCAGGCACGTGTGCTCGAGCGCATCTTCGGACGCGACGATGTGCCGTTCAGCGTGACGTGGACCGGCACCACGGGGCCTGATGTGACACGCGTCTACAACGGGTTTCGCGAACTGGCCGACGAGGGCGGCTTCAGCAGGATCTGGGGCGGCATCCACTTCCGGTTTGAGACGCTGGCCAGCTTCGGATCGTGCTCGCGGCTCGGCGACTACGCCGCCGACAACGTCCTGCGGCGCCACTGACACGCCGACACGACCTGCGCGGCTGCCGATGTCTGGTGGACGTGCCCACGAGAGCGCCCTGGCGCGCCTGGGATATCGTGAGCCCGTGCCGCCAGACATCCCCAGCCACACCGGCGCAGAGGCCCCGCCCCTGGCGCCAGCGCTGCTCGACGCGCTGGCGGCCCGTTTCGGGTCGCGCTGCTCGACCTCCGTCTCGGTGCGCGAGCAGCATGGCCGTGACGAGTCGCCGTTCACACGTGTACCTCTGCCCGGCGCGGTGGTCTTCGCCGAGTCGACCAGCGACGTTCGCGACGCGCTGCGCCTGGCCAACGCCTGGACCTGCCCGGTCATTCCCTATGGCGCCGGGTCGTCACTCGAAGGCCATCTGCTGGCGGTGCGGGGCGGGATCAGCCTGGATCTGAGCCGCATGTCCCGCATCGTCGCCGTCCATGCCGAGGACATGACCATCACGGTGGGTCCGGGAGTGGTGCGGTCGGCCGTGAGCCGCGCGCTCGAGGGGACAGGGCTGTTCTTTCCGGTCGACCCCGGCGCCGACGCGACAATCGGCGGGATGTGCGCGACGCGTGCCAGCGGCACCAACGCGGTGCGCTACGGTACGATGCGCGAGAACGTCCTCGCCCTCGAAGTCGTCCTGCCGTCGGGCGAGATCATCCGCACGGGCACGCGTGCGAAGAAGAGCAGCGCGGGCTACGACCTCACGCGGCTGTTCATCGGCAGCGAGGGCACGCTCGGGGTCATCACGGAAGTCACGCTGCGCCTGCACCCGTTGCCGGAGTCGGTCGCCGCGGCCACGTGTTCGTTCCCCGGTATCGCCGAGGCGGTGCGGACCGCCATGCAGCTGATTCAGATGGGGCTGCCCATCGCCCGATGCGAACTGGTGGATCGCCACACCGTGCGCATGGTCAACGCGCACTCCCGGCTGTCGCTCGCCGAGCAGCCGATGCTGTTCCTCGAGTTCCATGGGTCACCGGGCGACGTCGCCGACCAGGCGCGACAGGCGCAGGAGGCGGCCTCCGAACACGCCGGCGAGGCCTTCGCCTGGGCCAGCACCCCGGAGGCGCGCACCCGGTTGTGGACCGCCCGGCACCATG